>NZ_JARVSY010000051.1:0-1680 GCF_030208925.1 Rhodococcus sp. MEB032 | reverse complement strand
CCGGAGCCCTAAACACCGCCTTCTCGAACACCGGCTCCGGCAACAACTTCCGATCCAACTTGCCATTGACTGTCAACGGCAATTCTTCGAGCACCATCACAGAATCCGGCACCATGTACCCGGTCAGGAACTGCGCCACCGATGACAAGACATCAGCAACCACCAGGTCGACACCGGACTCCGGCACCACGTACCCCACGAGACGATCTCCAAGGGAAGCATCCGAACGCACAAGCACGACTGCACGCGCCACACCTTCAACACGCAACAGCGCAGCTTCGATCTCGCCGAGCTCGATCCGGAATCCACGCAACTGGACCTGGAAATCGCTGCGGCCTGCATACTCGAGCTGCCCGTCGACACTCCACCGCCCAACGTCACCGGTGCGATACATCACCGCACCGGAACTCGTGTGCGCAAAAGGATTCGCCACAAAGCGGCCGGCCGTCAGACCTGGCTGTCCTACATACCCGCGCGAAAGCTGCTCTCCCGCGATATACATTTCGCCGCGAACTCCCACCGGAGCCGGACGCAATCGATCATCGAGCACGAACACCGAGAGTCCACCCAACCCGCGTCCGATCACAGACGCTGTCGCCTCACGCGCCCATACCGCATCCACCTCGAGGAACGACACGTGAACAGTCGTCTCCGTGATGCCGTACATGTTGACCAACCGCGGGGACCGATCGTTGTGGCGCTCGAACCACCGTTCCAACTGCGCGAAGTCCAGTGCCTCGCCACCGAATATCACGTACCGCAACGACAGCGGTGTCGCCGCTTGACCCGCTACTCGGTCGGCCTCAGCAAATTGATAGAACGCGGACGGAGTCTGATTGAGTACCGTCACTCGCTCGCGAGCAACCAACTCCCGGAACTGTTCGGGCGAACGCGACGTGAGGAAATCGACCACCACAACCGTGCCACCAAATGACAACGCCCCCCACAATTCCCACACCGAGAAATCGAATGCGTAGCTGTGGAACAACGTCCATACGTCGGAGTCGTCAAACTCGAACCGGCTCTGACTGTTGGCAAACAATTCGACGACGTTGCGATGCGAGACCGCAACACCCTTCGGTCGGCCAGTCGATCCCGAGGTGTAGATCACATACGCACTATTCGAATCACGTAGCGGAGCAACGCGATCATGATCGGTGATTGAAGATCCGTCGTACTTCGACACATCCATGGACGCGACGTCGAACACAGGAATGTCGAGATCGAGTTCGGCCCCACCCAAAACACACACCGGCCGCGCCGCGTCGAGCGTGAACGCAATCCGCTCAGCGGGATAGCTCGGATCGATCGGCAGATAGGCACCACCTGCCTTCAGCACCGCCAACAACGACACGACCAAGTCAACCGATCGAGGCAGTAGGACAGCCACCAACGACTCCGGCCCCACACCTGACTCAATCAGTTTGCGAGCCAAACGATTCGCTGCAGCGTCCAAGTCGACATACGACACTCTGCGATCTTCGAACACCACCGCAGTCGACATGCCCCGAGCCAGCACTTGCGCGTCGAACATCGAGACCAACGTCGTATCCACTTCGGGCTTCACCCGAACCTGATCGTTCCAGCCGTCCAGCACCAGCGAACGCTCAACAGAATCCAAAATGTCTATGTCACCCAAGACAATCGACTGATCAGCAACGACCGCACCGATGATCCGCT
>NZ_JARVSY010000060.1:0-2414 GCF_030208925.1 Rhodococcus sp. MEB032 | reverse complement strand
TTGTGTGTTGTTTGAGAACTGCACAGTGGACGCGAGCATCTTTGTTGTAAGTAATGAAGAGCGTACGGTGGATGCCTTGGCACCAGGAGCCGATGAAGGACGTAGGAGGCTGCGATAAGCCTCGGGGAGCTGTCAACCGAGCTGTGATCCGAGGATGTCCGAATGGGGAAACCCAGCACGAGTGATGTCGTGTTACCCGCGCCTGAATATATAGGGCGTGTGGAGGGAACGTGGGGAAGTGAAACATCTCAGTACCCACAGGAAGAGAAAACAACCGTGATTCCGTGAGTAGTGGCGAGCGAAAGCGGAAGAGGCTAAACCATGGGTGTGTGATAGCCGGCAGGTGTTGCATTCGTGGGGTTGTGGGGTTCATTTTGTCAATACTGCCGTGTTGGCCAACAGTAAGAAATCACAGGGTTAGTGGAAGTGGTCTGGAACGGCCTGTCGTAGAGGGTGAGAATCCCGTACACGAAAACTTTGTGACTGTTGTAATGGAAACCCAAGTAGCACCGGGCCCGTGAAATCTGGTGTGAATCTGTCGGGACCACCCGATAAGCCTGAATACTCCCTGGTGACCGATAGCGGACTAGTACCGTGAGGGAAAGGTGAAAAGTACCCCGGGAGGGGAGTGAAATAGTACCTGAAACCGTGCGCTTACAATCCGTCAGAGCCTTCGAGCAGTTTACTGCTGGGGGTGATGGCGTGCCTTTTGAAGAATGAGCCTGCGAGTTAGTGGCATGTCGCGAGGTTAACCCGTGTGGGGTAGCCGTAGCGAAAGCGAGTCCGAATAGGGCGATCGTAGTGGCATGCTCTAGACCCGAAGCGGAGTGATCTACCCATGGCCAGGTTGAAGCGACGGTAAGACGTCGTGGAGGACCGAACCCACTTAGGTTGAAAACTGAGGGGATGAGTTGTGGGTAGGGGTGAAAGGCCAATCAAACTCCGTGATAGCTGGTTCTCCCCGAAATGCATTTAGGTGCAGCGTCGCGTGTTTCTCACCGGAGGTAGAGCTACTGGATGGTCTAGGGGGCCCACAAGCTTACCGAAATCAGCCAAACTCCGAATGCCGGTGAGTGAGAGCGCGGCAGTGAGACTGCGGGCGATAAGGTTCGTAGTCGAGAGGGAAACAGCCCAGATCGCCAGCTAAGGTCCCTAAGCGTGTACTAAGTGGAAAAGGATGTGGGGTCGCGAAGACAACCAGGAGGTTGGCTTAGAAGCAGCCACCCTTGAAAGAGTGCGTAATAGCTCACTGGTCAAGTGATCCTGCGCCGACAATGTAGCGGGGCTCAAGTACACCACCGAAGCTGCGGCATTCACGCAATAGCCCCCCTTCACTCTGCGGAGTGTTGGGCAGGTGTGTGGATGGGTAGGGGAGCGTCGTGTGGCCATGGAAGCGGCAGGGTGACCTAGCCGTGGAGGCCACACGAGTGAGAATGCAGGCATGAGTAGCGAAAGACGAGTGAGAAACTCGTCCGCCGAATGACCAAGGGTTCCTGGGCCAGGTTAATCCGCCCAGGGTGAGTCGGGACCTAAGACGAGGCCGACAGGCGTAGCCGATGGACAACGGGTTGATATTCCCGTACCCGTGTGAACGCGCCCATGGTGAATCAGTGATACTAACCATCCTGAAGCCACGAGAAGACCTTCGGGTCTCGAGTTGGTGGATGCATGGGACCTGATCTGGTAGTAGCCAAGCGATGGGGTGACGCAGGAAGGTAGCTGAGCCAGTCAGTGGTAATACTGGTGTAAGCGTGTAGGGCGTGACCTAGGCAAATCCGGGTCGCACATAGCCTGAGACGTGATGCGTAGCCGATTGAGGCGAATTCAGTGATCCTATGCTGCCGAGAAAAGCCTCTAGCGAGCTTTCACACGGCCCGTACCCCAAACCGACACAGGTGGTCAGGTAGAGAATACTAAGGCGATCGAGATAACTATGGTTAAGGAACTCGGCAAAATGCCCCCGTAACTTCGGGAGAAGGGGGGCCCTGTCTGGTGACGACATTTACTGTCTGAGCTGGGTGGGGCCGCAGAGACCAGTGAGAAGCGACTGTTTACTAAAAACACAGGTCCGTGCGAAGTCGTAAGACGATGTATACGGACTGACGCCTGCCCGGTGCTGGAAGGTTAAGAGGACCGGTTAGTTCCTTCGGGAGCGAAGCTGAGAATTTAAGCCCCAGTAAACGGCGGTGGTAACTATAACCATCCTAAGGTAGCGAAATTCCTTGTCGGGTAAGTTCCGACCTGCACGAATGGCGTAACGACTTCTCAGCTGTCTCAACCGTAGACTCGGCGAAATTGCATTACGAGTAAAGATGCTCGTTACGCGCGGCAGGACGAAAAGACCCCGGGACCTTCACTACAGCTTGGTATTGGTGTTCGGTTCGGTTTGTGTAGGATAGGTGGGAGACTGTGAA
>NZ_JARVSY010000016.1:0-295615 GCF_030208925.1 Rhodococcus sp. MEB032 | reverse complement strand
TGCGCCCCACAAACTCCAACACCCCACCACACCCCCACCGCACCACATCACCCGTCCGATACACCCGAGCACCCACCACACCCGACACCGGATCCGCCACAAACCGACCCACCGTCAAATCCACACGACCCTCATACCCCCGAGCCACCTGCACCCCACCCACATACAACTCCCCCACCACACCCACCGGAACCGGCCGCAACCGCGAATCCAACACCAACACCCGCGTATTCCACACCGGCCGACCAATCGGAACACCCACCCCCACAACACCCTCCACCACATGAAACGTCACATCCACCGACGCCTCCGTCGGCCCGTACAAATTCACCAACTCCGCACCACACACCCCCGCAAACCGCCCCGCCAACACCGACGACAACCCCTCACCCGACACAAACACCCGACGCAAACCCGAACACCCCACCCCCAACTCCCCCACGCTCAACTCCCCCACGAACACCTCCAACATCGACGGCACAAAATGCACCACCGACACCCCCCACCGCTCGATCACACCCACCAAATACACCGGATCACGATGACCACCCGGATCCGCCACCACCAACCGCGCACCCACCATCAACGGCCAAAACAACTCCCACACCGACACATCGAACGACACCGGCGTCTTCTGCAACACCACATCCCCCACACCCAACGGAAACTCCCCCTGCATCCACAACAACCGATTCACCACCCCCGCATGCGACACCACCACCCCCTTCGGACGACCCGTCGACCCCGACGTGAACATCACATACACCGCATGCTCAGGCAACAACACCCCCAACCGATCCCCCCCCCCCACCGGACCACCCGAAAACCCCGAAACATCAACACAACCCACATCAACAAACCCCACCCCCACCGGCAAACACCCACCATCACCAACCCGCGACAACACCACCACCGGATCCACCACCCCCACCACAAACCCCACCCGCTCCACCGGCGCACCCACATCCACCGGAACAAACACCCCACCAGCCCGCACCACCGCAAACACCGCCACCAACAACTCCACCGACCGCGACAACGCCACACACACCCGCGACTCCGGACCCACCCCCAACGAAATCAACAACCGCGCAAAACGATTCACCCGAACATCGAACTCACCCCACGACAACACCACCCCACCACACACCAACCCCCCACCACCCACACCAGCAAACCGCCCATCCAACACATCCACCAACGTCAAACCCCCCACCACAACCCCCACACCATCCCAACCACCCACCACCAACCCACGCTCGGGCGCGCCCAAAATTTCCGTATCCCCTACTGGCACTGTCGGATCCGACACGACCGACCGGAGGAGGCGGACGAAACGCTCGCCGAACTCGGCGACTGTGGTGCGCTCGAAGATATCGGAGGCATAGGTGAAGGCGGCATCGAAACCCATGGGGACGCCGTCTTTGCCACGCTGCTCGGAGAGCGACAGTTGCAAGTCGAATTTGGCGACACCGACGTCGACTGGAACAACATCGACACCCAGTCCGGGTAGTTCGAGGTGGGGATCTGCGGTGTTCTGGAATTCCAACAGAACCTGGAAGAGCGGTGAGCGAGATGACGAACGCTCCGGCGCAACTGCATCGACGACTCGCTCGAACGGCACCTCGGCTTGTCCGAACGCTGCCAGATCGACTTCGCGAGTTCGTGCAAGGATCTCCTCGAAAGTCGCGGCGGTGTCAACGGTGATTCGCAGGACGACCGTGTTGACGAACATCCCGACCAGATCGTCGAGGACTTGCTCGGCGCGCCCTCCTACCGGAGTCCCGATCGCTATGTCCGGCGAGGCGCTCAGCCGTGCCAACAGAACCGCCAGCACTGCGTGCATCACCATGAACGGTGTCGTGTTGTGATTCCGAGCGAGTTCGAGGAGTTCACTGTGCACGTCTGCGGGCACCGAGAATCGGACCGATTCACCGCGCATGGATCGTTCCGCCGGTCTCGGTAGATCCAGCGGAAGGTCGATCACGTCAGGTAGACCGGCCAGGGTGGACGTCCAGTAGTCCAACTGCTTCGCCTCGAGAGTGTCCGGATCGTCGTCACTGCCGAGCAGTTCGATCTGCCATTGGCTGTAGTCGGCGTACTGCACAGGCAAAGGCGACCAGTCCGGTGCCCGTTTCGCAGCCCGCGCCGCGTAGGCGCGGGTCAGGTCTCGGGCCAGCGGCTCGAGGGATGCTCCGTCCGCCGAAATATGGTGAACTACCAGCGCAAGGACATGATCGTCCGGCGTGACCCGAAAAAGGGAGCCGCGCAGGGGCACGTTCGCGCTCACGTCGAACCCCTCGCGAGCGAGATCGGCGATGCGCCAGTCCAAGGCTTCCTCGTCCACGGATACTTCCCACGCGATCTTCGACGTCACGCGTTCCGAAGGCACTACTACCTGATGTGGGCCGTCGACCGACGCCGGGTAGACGGTACGGAGCGATTCATGCCGATCGACAACATCTCCCACCGCGCGCTGCATCGCAGCGACATCCAAGGCACCTGACAGTCGGACCACCATCGGAATGTTGTAGGCCGGGGACGACGTGTCGAACTGATTGACGAACCACAGGCGTCGTTGTGCCACAGACACCGGAATCTTGTCCCTGTACGAATGTGCCTGCAGGATTGGACGCTTCGAACGCGTGCGATCAACGCGGGATGACTTCGCATCCCGCACGTGACGGGCCAATGATTCGATAGTCGGTGCTTCGAACAAAGTCCGCACCCCGAAATCGATTTCTTCAGCGGCATTTACTCGAGCGATCAGCTTCGTGGCAATCAGTGAGTTCCCGCCCAGCTCGAAGAAGTCGTCACCCGCACCCACCGTCTCGACGCCTAGAACATCGGCAAAAATCTCGGCGAGCACTAGTTCCTCAGCGCCCTCGGGCGGTCGAAAGTCGTCCGACCGAGCATCGAACCGAGGTGCAGGTAAGGCAGCGCGATCGACCTTTCCCGCCGGAGTTACCGGCAACTCGTCGAGTAGAACAAATGCCGCAGGAACCATGTACGACGGAACACGGCTCGCGACGTACCGCGTCAGCTCGGCCGTCGAGAGCGCACTTCCGCCGGCAGGCACGACGTACGTGGTGATCATCGTTGTACCGGAGGGAGCCGCACGCGCCACGGTGACTGCATTCTCGACCTGCGGACACGACTGCACGACGCTGTCGATTTCCCCGAGCTCGATACGGAATCCGCGAACTTTCACCTGGAAGTCACTACGGCCGACGTACTCGAGTGCACGGCCACGGCGCCGCCGCACCAAATCCCCCGTTCGATACATCCGCCGGCCCGGGTGGCCGAAGGGGTCTGCCACGAATCGTTCTGCCGTCAACGCATACTTTCGGTGGTAGCCGCGTGCGAGCGCGTCTCCCGAGATGTACAGCTCGCCCACAACACCGTCGGGGACGAGGTGCAATCGCTGATCGAGCACGATCTCGTCGAAACCGCGGAGCGGACCGCCCACTGTGATGTACTCCGACGACACCATCGGCTCGCCTATGTTCGACATGACGGTGGTCTCGGTCGGCCCGTATGCATTGCACAGCCGTCGGCCGGGAGCCCACCGCTGCACAAGATCCGGCGGACAGGCCTCACCACCGACCACCACGTCGCCGAAGTCCGAAAGGCCCTCGGGAGAAACTGTTCCGAGCGCCGCAGTAGTGACAAAACCATGCGTGACACGCTGGGATTCGAGGAAGCGAGACAACTCGTCACCGCCGTAGATCGTGCTCGGTGCAATCACCATGGTCGCTCCGGCACCGAAAGCCAGCAGGTATTCGAAAATCGAGGCGTCGAAACTCGGGGTCGAGAAGTGCAACGTTCGCGCATCCTGGGTCGCACCGAACCGCGAACGCTGTTCGGCAGCAAGCGCTTCCAGTCCACGATGCGAGACCGTCACCCCCTTGGGGAGTCCGGTGGACCCGGACGTGTAGATCACGTATGCGGGATTGTCGGGCCGGATCGGGCGCACCCGATCGACATCGGAGATGGAGCGCACGGACAACCGTGCAAGTCGGCCACGGAACTCAGCGTCGTCGATTGCTATCCAGGAAATCGAATCCGGCAAGCGATGAAGTTCCGCGACGACCGTGAGCCCCAGTACGGCGCCGGAATCGGTCAGCATGAAGCGAACACGTTCATCCGGATAGGTCGGATCCACCGGCAAGAATGCCGCGCCGGCTTTGGTCACCGCCAACATCGCGACAACCGATTCGATCGAACGCGTCAAACCCAGCGCCACACTGTTTTCCGGACCGATGCCGCGGTCGATCAATTCTCGGGCCAACTTCGACGAACGCTCGTCGAGTTCTCGATACGTCAACTCGGCATCGAGATACGACAGGGCCACGCCGTCGGGGTGTGTGCGCGCCGCACCGTCGAACAAATCGGCCAGGGTGCGATGCGAAGCGCGCGGGTCACCGCGGACAGGCCGTATCGCGGATCGCTCGTCGTCGGACAAGATATCGATGTCGCCGACCATCATTGTCGGATCTGTGGTGACGGATTCCAGGACGCGCGCGAACCGCAAACCGAGGCCACGTACCGTCTCGGCGTCGAACAGGTCGGTGGCAAACGCGAGCGTCACCGTGATTCCGGACGGCGTACCCACCTCGTCGAAAGTCTCGACTGCAGACACTCCGAGATCGAAGCGGCCGAGGTCGGGAGGGTGCTCGTCAGCGCTGGCGACGGACTCGAACGTCACCTGTATCACCGGCGCATACGCAGGTACATCCTCCACCTCGAGCGATTCCGCCACCTGCTCGAGCCGTATCCCACTGTGCAGCAGCGCATTACTTCGGACCTCGACGGCACTGCCCAAGAGTGCCGTGAACGGCGTCTCCAGATCGACGCGACTCCGGATGGCGACGATGTTCGCGTCGGATCCCGCGGGCGTACCGATCACAACATCCGAAGCACCGGACAACCGGCTCACCAGGAGAGCAAAGCTTGCATGTAAGACCGCACGAGTGTCCGTCCCGAGATCACTCGCCATCGCCGTGATCCGCGCGTGGGTGTCGGCGGCGATCAGGACCTCAACCCGTCCGTTCTCCAGCGATTGCGTTGCAGGCCTGGGTCGATCGAAGGGAAGTTGCAAAAGTTCGGGCGCGCCGGTGAGCTCGTGTCTCCAATATTCGAGGTGCCGCACTTCGCGTTGTCGTCGCTCGCCCTCCCGGGCCGTCGGGCTGTGAATGTCTGCGAGTTCGGCACCGGAATCAGACGCGATCAACTCTTCCAGCAAGCCGACAAAATTCCGGTGGTGCTCGCGTAAACCCGCCTCCTCGTATCGGATCGGGTTTGCCCGGAAGTCGACACGCAGCCTGTCGCCGCTCGGATACACGTTGACCAGAAGGTCGTCCACCGGCCCGGAGGTGACGATGTGATACTCCCCAACCACCTCGCCCAACTGCACCTCCTGGCGAAACAGCATGACGTTGACCATGGGCCCGGCATATGAGTCTTCGCCTTCCAGACCGCTCGTCACGCCTGCGTCCCGACGGATGTCGTCGAGGCTGCAGCGCTGGTGCCGCAATGCACCCATGAGCTCATGTTGGACCTGGGCGAACAGTTCACCGACGGTGTCGACCGCTGCGACACGGATGAGCAGTGGCGTGACGTTCACCATCATGCCGCCCGAGTCCCGCAGCACCGCCGTAGTCCGTCCGGACATCGGAACATGAATCTGGACAGTCTCTTTCGCCGTCATCCGCGCGAGGTACATCGCGAGCGCAGCGATGACCGGTGCAGCGTGGTTCTCGGATTCGTAGAGAAGGGCACAACTTCGGTCCGACATCAGTGTGCTTTCGAGTCGGCTCTCGGTTTGCGCGGGCCCAGAAGCCTCCGCCAGGCTGGATCCGGCGAGGGTGGTATTGCGCTCAGCCCAGTACTCCCGGTCGGCGGCGAATCGATCCGACATTCTGTACCGCTCGTCGATGTCGTACAGCGTCCGGAGTGTCGCGGCACGACTCGGCTGCGAGTCCTTTCTCGCCGCCGAGGCCGAGTACCGATGCGCAATGCGGTTCATCATGGTCATGGCACCGAAACCATCGAGCGCAACATGATGGATGCGGCTGTACCACAGATAGTGCGCGTCGCCCACGCGCAGCACAGCGGTCTCGACAATTCTGTCAACTGCCAGGTCGAGCTGTGTCCGGCAATCTCGGCGCATCCACCCGAGGGCATCCTCGATCGGATCGGGGGACCCACGGAGGTCGACAAGACGGACGGTGATCTCAGATGTCTCGTCCACGTACTGCATCGGTTGACCGTCGATCTCGATCACTTTGAGCAAAGGAGATTGAAACTCGTATGCCACCGCTCGCGTTTCGCGATCCAGCAGTTCGACGTCGAGTTCGCCGCGCAGCTCCACGTAGTGCGCTATCAGAATCGGGACTTCGGGATCGAATTGCTGAGCGAACCAGGTTGCCCGTTGGGCGGCCGAGAGCGGAAAGAGCGTCTCATCAGAAGGGTCGGTCCGACTTACCTCGAAGGGTTTCACAGCGCCCCGCCCCGCATGATCTCCGCGGCCGCCGAGTGCGTAGCCGCGTCCGAATCAACAGCGCGAAAGCAAGAGGCTGATCGCGCCTCTCAAGCAGTCGTACCCAGAATCGGCAAGCGCATGCACCGCCCCACCAGTCGATGTCACGTACGTATCGCTCATGTTTCGCGTGCCCGATATGTACTAAAAGTGTGAATGCGTCTCGTCACCTCGGTAATGTCCCACTCCGAGAAGACACATCCCCCGAGGGGAGCAGGCGCATGGACATCACCACCATTACCGACGTGATACGCCGACCACCGGATCGCCCAGGGGACGTGTGGCGTCCCGGCGACGCCTGGCTCGCGGGAGGAACGTGGCTGTTCTCAGCAGAACAACCCGACACGCGTCGACTGGTCGACCTCACCGCGCTCGGTTGGACACCACTGGAGGTCGGCCCGACTCATTTCGGTGTCGGAGCTACGTGCACCGTTGCCGAACTGTATGCGTTTGTCCCGCCGGACAATTGGCGTGCGAGTCCACTTATTCGCGTCAGCTGCGAGTACTTCCTCTCGTCTTTCAAGGTGTGGAATTCGGCCACCGTAGGCGGCAACATCTGCATGTCGCTTCCGGCCGGACCGATGATCACCCTGGCAGTTGCACTCGAGGCTTCGTTCACACTATGGGCTACCGACGGAAAAGTGAGGACCGTCGACGCGTGCGACTTCGTGACCGGTGACCACCAGAATGTCCTGGAGCCGGGCGAAGTCCTTCGGAGCATCGAGTTCCCGGTGCACGCACTCACCAAACGGCACGCCCACCGCCGCTTCAGTCTCACGCACCTCGGCCGTTCGACGATCTTCATGATCGCGACGCAGACTCCTGGCGCCGACGACTTTCACCTCACCATCACCGCCGGCACCACCCATCCGATCCGGCTGACGTTCGACACCATGCCGGACGAGCACTCTCTGCGACGAGCCGTCGACTCCATTTCGGCCGACATTTGGTTCGACGATCCCAACGGAACCCCAGACCACCGCCTCCACCTCGCCCGCCACTACGCCGACGAGCTCCGAAACGAACTCACGGGGAGCCAGTCATGAGCTACACGGTGAACGACCGGCAGTTCCACGAGGAGCCGTTCCCGGGACAGTGTCTCCGGACGTTTCTTCGGCACCTCGGACACCACGGGGTGAAGAAGGGGTGCGACGGCGGGGACTGCGGGGCGTGCACAGTGTGGCTCGACGGAACACCGATACACAGCTGCATCACGCCCGCCTTTCGCGCCGACGGTCGCGCGGTAACCACGATCGAGGGACTCGGCACGCCCGAAGATCTCCATCCGATTCAGCAGCAGTTCCGGGATGCACCCGGCTTTCAGTGTGGGTTCTGCACCGCCGGGATGATCATGACCTCGGCGGCGCTCACCGACGCGCAGAAAGAAGACTTGCCGCGAGCGCTCAAGGGAAACCTGTGCCGCTGCACCGGTTACCGATCCATCGAAGACGCGGTCAACGGTGTCGGTGCTATCGAAGTTGCCCTCCCGGGACAGGCCGTCGGAACCAGCGTCGGGGCGCCGGCGGCCACCGACGTGGTGACCGGCCGAGCCGAATACACTATGGACACCGCCATCGACGGCATGCTGCACCTGAAAGTGCTGCACTCGCCTCACGCACATGCCCGCATCACCTCCATCGACACCACCGAGGCGCTCGCCGTCCCCGGTGTCCATCGCGTCTACACCTGGAAAGACGTGCCGCGCAAGCTCTTCACCACGGCAATACATACCGACCACCTTGTCGATCCGGACGACACCTACATTCTCGACAACGTCGTGCGGTTCGTGGGTCAGCGTGTAGTGGCCGTCCTCGCCGACTCCGTCGTCGCTGCGGAAGAAGGCCGTCGGAAGGTGAAGGTCGATTACGAGATCCTGCCTTCCGTGTTCGATCCGGAAGAGGCCATGGCCGACGGCGCTCCAGCCCTGCACGGATCCGACGATCCCTTTGTTCGAGATCCCGAGCACAACATCCTGCTCGAACTTCACGGTCATGTGGGCGACGTCGAGGCCGGGTTCGCCGAGGCCGACGTCATCCACGAAGGCACCTACTTCTCGCCGCGGGTTCAGCACGCGCACCTCGAGACGCACGGTTCGATCTCCTGGATGGAAGACGGACGCCTTCACGTTCGCACAAGTTCGCAGTCCCCCTCCATCGCCAAGGTCAAACTCGCCCATCTCTTCGACCTCCGCCCGGATCAGCTACGCGTGTTCTGCAAACGCGTGGGCGGCGGGTTCGGAGGAAAACAGGAAGTGATCAGCGAGGATCTGGTGGCGCTCGCCACCCTCGACACCGGTCGTCCCGTCTGCCTCGAGTTCACCCGAGAAGAAGAGTTCACCACCGCGTCGCCGCGTCATCCGATGAAGCTCACGATCAAGCTCGGCGCCAAGTCGGACGGAACCCTCACAGCCTTTCAGTACCGAAACATCTCGAACACCGGTGCGTACGGAAACCACGGTGGAGAGACACTCTTTGCCGGCGGCGCGGCAGTATCGCTCTACCGCTGCGCCAACAAGAAGTTCGATGCGTATTCCGTGTACACCAATAACGTCCCGAGCGGCGCTCTGCGTGGGTACGGGATGACGCAACCGGCCTTTGCCGTGGAATCGGCCATGACCGAATTGGCCGTCGCGCTGAACATGGATCCGCTCGAACTGCGTCGACGCAATATCGTCCGACCGGGCGATTCGCTGATCGCACTCGAAGACGGCCCAGACGACGTGATCTTCACCGAAGACGGACTGGGGCAATGCATCGATCTGATCGACACCGCGTTGAAGCGCCAACCGGTTCCCTCGCTCGGAGACGATTGGCTGATCGGCACCGGTACCGCCAGTTCACTACATGAGACCGCGCCACCCACCGAGCACATTTCCGAGGCTTGGCTCACCCTCGGCGAAGACTGTGTATACGAACTTGCCATCGGCACAGTCGAATTCGGTGAGGGAACTTCTACGGCCCACGTGCAGATCGCCGCAAATCAGCTGGGCACAACTCCGTCGCGTGTACGAATCATTCAGTCGGACACCGACCGAACCGGTTTCGACACAGGCGCTTTCGCCAGCGCCGGCCTGTTTGTCGCTGGGAACGCGGTACTTCGCGCGTCGAATGCGCTCCGCGATCGCCTACTTGCCTTCGCCGCGCACCACACCGGCGTGTCGATTGACCAGTGCTCGATGGACGACGACAAGATCGTCTGCGGTAGTACTCGATTAACACTGCAAGAGATACTCGAGGCCGCGCGCCCGCGCGGGATCCGATTCACCGAGGCGCGGAAGGCATACGGATCTCCGCGCAGCGTGGTGTCCAACACTCATGGCTTCCGGATTGCCGTCCATCGCATCACCGGCGAGATCCGCATTCTCTACAGCGTCCAAGCCACCGACGCTGGGGTGATCATCAATCCGGCGCAGGTGCGGGGACAGATCGAAGGTGGCGTCGCCCAGGGCATCGGCTTCGCACTCACCGAGAACTTCCACGTAGACGCAAACGGCGCGATGATGAACCCGAATCTACGTAACTACCGGATCCCGACATATGCAGATATCCCACGCACGGAGGTGATCCTCGTCGAGTCATCAGACTCCGTCGGTCCTCTCCGCTCCAAGGGCATGGCAGAGTGCTGCATCAATCCGGTTGCCCCTGCATTGGCGAACGCACTGCAGGATGCAACCGGGTCACGATTCCGGACGCTACCGCTCACCCCGGAACGCATCTACACAGGCCTGAACCGATGACCGCGCACACGTCGGCGGACAGCGCCGCGACGGTCATCATCGGCCAGCGAGTGCGTGCCGGACTGGAGAAAGAATTCGAGGTATGGCAGAAAGATCTCAACCGGGCGGCCGCAGATTATGCAGGCTTCCTCGGGGCAGAAATCGCGGCTCCGACGCCCACCCAACCTGATTGGGTGATCGTGTACCGATTCGACTCCATCGCTCATGTTCAGGCGTGGATCAACAGCGCGACGAGGCAGGACTACCTCGACAGCGGTCGTCAGTTCTTCGACGGCCCGGCCACGCAGCAGGTAGTGAGCGGCGGGATCAGGCCTCCGGACCCACTGCTGACTGTCGTAGTGACGCACCGAGTCGGTGACGACAGCATCGACGAGTTCCTTGCCTGGCAGGATCGCCTTCGGGAGGTGGAGAGTGCTTTCGACGGATTCCGCGGCACCGAACTGTTTCGCCCCGTCGACGGTGTGCAGGATGAGTGGACCCTGCTGTATCGCTTCGACAATGCTGCCCACCTCGATACGTGGCTGACTTCCCCTGAGCGACAACAACTTCTCGCCGAGGGCCGCAAGTTTCACGACTTCGAACTGCGAACCGTGGACAATTCGTTCGGCAGTTGGTTTGCCTTCGACGAGAACGGAAACGAGGCCCCTCCACCTTCGGAGACAAAAACCTCGATCGCGGTCTGGGTCGGTCTCTACCCGACTGTCGTCTTGCTTACTTTGGCGCTGTCACCGCTGAAGCTGCCACTCTGGCTCGGATTGTTGATCGGCAACCTGTTGTCGAGCTTCATCATGAGTTTCTTCACGATGCCGTACTACGTGAATCGGCTCCTGCACCGTTGGCTGCGTCCACCTCCGGGGATTCCTGTCGCAAAAACCAACGCACAAGGGGTGGCAATCGTCGCCGCTGTGACGTTGTTCTGGGTTGTCGTCTTCTACCTCGTGACTACTCAGTTCTGGTCGCTGCCCTGAACTCTCCGGAATACGAAATGCCAGCGCATGTAACGGGGCATGATTCTTCCTCGGTGCATACGCTGGCATTTTCAGTTATGTCCGTTCACGCGGCCGTTGGTGGGCTGTTCCCGCCGATCGGCTGTTGATACAGATCGATCGACATCGGCGGATAGAACACCGTCCTCCGATCCGGGCCGATCTCCACCCGCCACTCCGTGTGGTGCAGTGTCCGGTGATGATGACCGCACAACAAGATCAGATTGTCGAGATCTGTTGGGCCACCATCGTTCCAGTGAACAATATGATGGGCATCGCACCACCCCGATGGTGTCCCGCACCCCGGAAACGCACACCCACCATCACGCACCGCCAACGCCCGCCGCTGCGGCACCGTCGCCGTTCGCGCTTCCTTACCGCACTCGAGCGGAACACCACTCTCATCCAGGAGGATCCGGGTGACGGTGCAGTCGCACGCCAACATCCGCGCGGTATCAATACTGATCGGACCCACCCAATCCGCCCACGCGAAACCCAGTTCCTCGTTGGACGGCAAGAGGTCCTTCAAGGCTTTGAGGTCGGTCATGTCTTTCGCAGACGCAGTCACCGTGATGTGCGGTTTCACTCCGCCTTCGATCGGACCCAACCCCGCCCGCTCATACCGACGCAACAACTCGCAAAACCCGTCCGCCCGCCGCAATGCCGGCGTACGCGTGTCCTTGACGCCGTCCTTCTCCGGCGTCGGAGCCGACAGGCTCGACAGCAACGTGATCAGACGGGCCCCGTTCACCGCATCCAAATCACCCTTCACAGACACACGCCCGTACAAACCTTTCGACGCGTAGAACTCGTTACGCTCCGCATCCTCACCCACCGGAACCCCGTCCTCACGCTTGCCGTACTGCTTCTCGATCCGCCGAATCGCCGCCCGCACCGCATCACAATCCGCAATCTTCTTCGACGCCAAACCCAACAGGATCCCGCGAGCCTTGTCCACATCCGCCGGCGTCATGTTCTTCGGCGGATGCTGACAAAACGACGCCACCTGACGGGCTTTCAACGCATCCATGTCACCACGATGAAACGCATCGCCCACCACGGGTTCGAGCATCAACAACCGCGCCAACCCGACCAGCAGACTGCACTCACCGATCTCCAGATTCGTCGACCCGTGCAACCACAGCGCGATCGCCCGAAAACCCTTCCCGCCAAGAACCTCACGGGAAAACATCTCCACGATCAGCAACACCATCCGCGACTGCAACTCGTGCCGGACACGCACCAGATCCAGAACCTCACCCTTGAGGCCCTCACCATCCAGCTGCCACGCATCCCGACTGTCCATGCTCAAAGTTTAATCGAACAAACTTTCGATAACCAGAGACAAAACGGACAACTTCGAGAACAGGAAGGCTCGAGACACGTTGATATGAAACTACTTTCAGTAACTCTCAAAACCGGATCATCGGCCGCCGAGCGGCAGAACTCCCCCGCCGACGGGATAGGGCGGCAGCGTTCCCACAAGCGTCGGTGTCAATGTGGTCGCAGACGGATCGGCACGACCGAGAGTGAATTTCCGAACTTCGGCACCCGTTCCGTTGCTGCCGCTGACGAGGAGATCCGCGCCGGTAGTCGTGCTCGTCGTGGCCACTCCCACACCCGACTTTGGAGCGGTGAACGGGTCGAAAGCTGCAACCTCCCGAAATGCCACGTCCGTCGAATGGTGATCTGGACTCTCGAGGTACATCTCGGGTGCACCGTCGAGCCTGGATCCACTCGAGAAGACGCGGATTGATCCTTCTCCTCCGAGCATGCCTGCCACTATCGACTTTGCGCCGCCCTCGGCGCCGGCCACCCAACCCGTCGACAGAGACACCCCGTCGCGGTAGCCCTGATCGAATGCCAAGAACTGCGACGTCATTACAGGACCAGCCGTATGACCTGCGTGTTCATCGGAGCCGCCCTGCGCAGCCGCCGTCGGTTCGTACAGGTCGTAGCGGAACGTCTTGATCAACGGCTCCTCGCCCGCACCCGGTGCGGTCACGATGCTCGCTCGACCGGAGTGACTGTCAACCATTCCGGTTGCGAACGTGACTCCGCTACTCGATCCCGGGTACGGCGAGAACGAACCGAATTCTGCGGGTGCGGACCTCTTGTCCGCCGGAAGGTCGGTGGAGTAGATCTTGACCTGCGACTCCATCCCCGGGCCTGATGCAACGATGATGTTGTCTGCCAGTGCATTTCCGTCGATGTCGACACCGCCGACGTTCACTCCACCGCGGAAACCCACATCGAAGGGGGCGAATCTTGCCAACTCGTCGGTGAACGGCACGCCGCCGACTGCGTTGTACGCCACCACTTCCGGAGCCGAGCCTGCACCTGTTCCAGCGACCAGATCAAGCACCATGTCTCCGTTCACGTCCGCCATCGCAACACTCGGGGTGCCTTCGAACGACGGGAAGGGCGTCACAGCAGTGATCAGTTTGTCGCCGTTGGCATCGAATATCTGCACCTTGGCGGGCACGCCGGCCGAACCAGGTATCGCGACGGCATATGTCGATACCTCGGGAATCACGTTGACAGTCGCCATCAAACCGTTGTCCTCGTGATTGAGTCGGTGGCAGTGAATCACAAAGGTTCCGGTGTACTCGGTGAACTTCGTCCGCAACGTCACCGATGCTGGTTCCAGCGCATTCTCGTTCTCGTCCGTCACCGGCGCCGGCACGTTCACGTTGTCGATTCCCCAGGGCTGAACGCCCGTCGTGGTACCTGCGACGGGATCCACAACTTCCGTTACCTGGAAGTCGTTGACGTGAATATGCATCGGGTGTTCGTCGTTGTTGAGGTTCGTGATCTTCCATTCCTCAACGGAATTCAGTCGCGGTTGAATCAGCGGAATGTTGGGGAACGTGTTGTCGGCGAATTCGTAGGTGAAGGCCTTCGGATCGCTGTTGCTGGCCTTCTCGTTTCCGAACCCACCGGACACTGTGAGATTGCGGGTCACGTCGGGCGTCATCGCTGCGGTATCCACGAACGAGGTGTAGGTATCGAGCTTCTGTCCGAACTCGAAGGGAGTCGTCTTTCCTTCACCCTCGTCTGGCGTCGCACGGATCAACTGCTGAGTCGGAAACGTGAAGAATCCGTCCGCGTAACTGATCACCGACGGGTCGACGGTGACGGTTCCGAGTTCGGCGGGCGGATTGTCGGTACCGTTGTTGGTGTAGAGAATGCCTGGATTGCTCACCGGCTTTGCACCTTCGAGCGGTGGCATCTCCAGCACCAGATCGCCGGACTCCGGCATCGTCACTGCGATTGCGTATCGCGAGGCCGGCGGAATCACCAGCCTGGTTCCGTCCCCATCCACGGGTGGCCTGACCTCGTCGAACGGGTTTCCGTCCTGCCCTACGATGGCGAACTTCGGATGGGCGCCGGTTGCGGTTTCCGTCAACGTGACCGGCATGTAGGCAAAGTCGCTGATGTTGGCAAGCACCCAGATCTCGGTCTGCCCCGGCTTCAGTTTCAGCGACGGCTGGAACTGACCGTTCACGGTGTACTGCACATCGCGTTGGTTGTCCGGCAGTGAGGGATCGGCCGGTACAGTCGTCGATTCACCCACGAAGCTCTGCAGATTGCCTGGAACGAATTGATTCTGTCCACGATGATTGGCCGGGGACAACGGTCCGGTGTACCAGTTGGTGAAATACTGCGCGCCCTCGGTGGTGTCCGAGAAATTCACCGGAGCAAGGCTCGGACGGTACGTGCCGTCGGCTAGTTCCGTACCGGCGGGTGGCGTCAACGTACTGACGAATTGGGGCCAGTTCGCGTCGTTGAGCTGTCGGCCCTTTCCTTTTCGGTCGAATACGAAGTTGTACTGCAGTGCCATATCGCGAATCGGAACGTCGTTTGCCGTCACGACAGGCAGGTTGCCGTCCGGCCGGCCGATTTCCAGTAGCCCGGCCAGGCCCATGTACGTCTGCTGGGCGGTGAGGGCGTGCCGGTGACTGTGATACCAGTACAGACCGTTCGGCATCGTCCCCGGAATCCCGTAGTCGTACACGTTTCCCTGGCCGGCGGGAATGTTGAGCAACACGTTGTCCGCATTGCCGTCCGGACTCACGTGCACTCCGTGCGTGTGCAGATTCAGCGGAGCCGACGTCAGCGCCGGCGGATAGATCGGCACGTCCCCGCCCGCCGGTGTGAATGCCGGATCGTAGAAGTCCTGGATCGTGAGATCCTGCAAATCGTTGTCGTAATGAATGATCAATCGCTCTCCGGGATTGACGCGGAGAGTCGGCGCCGGATAGACGTCACTCGCCGAGGTCGATCCGTCCGACGCCGTACCGCGGATGACCTCGTACCCGAAGAGCAGAAAATTCGACACGGGCGCCGAAGCGGTATCGAGCGGAATCACTCCCTGATGAGCGGACAAGCGCACCTCGAGAACACCATCTCGGCTACTCAGTTTCACCGGCTCCCGATAGTCGACGGCGGTTCCGCCAGAGCCGTAATTGCCGCCCACCTCGGGCGCCGATTCACCGGAGGTACACGCGGCCAACGCCATCGTCATGGACACCACTACTGCTGCGGCTAACGACTTTCCTCGCAGTGTGATCACTGGTTTCCCCGTTCCATGGTGGCGTGAGATACGTCCGATCAGCGCTCACCAGCCTATCGAGAAAACATGGGCTGAACAGGATATTCACGATAAATCGCCCACCTAAGGCCTGCGTGAGTGCTGCACCTTGCAAGCAGTCTCAGCAAACCGATCAGAAATCGAGAAGCACAGCCACGGGACCCGCAATTACGTTGAAAAACATGAACACACCACAGAAGTCCACTTCCGACCACACGTCGTCGATCCACACATCAGCAGGGAGCGCCCAGATGACCACCGCGCAATCCGTGATCCTCGACGTTCCCGACCTCGCGGCAGCCGAAGCCTTCTACAACGCTCTCGGCGTCGGAGATCGAATCCAGCTACACGAATCGAACGAACCGACAACAGGGTTTCGTGGGTACACCCTTTCGCTCGTCGTCTCTCGACCTAACATCGTCGACGCCTTCGTCGGCGCAGCACTCGCAGCCGGTGCCACCGCCTTGAAGCCTGTCAAGAAATCCCTCTGGGGATACGGCGGAGTCGTCCAGGCTCCAGACGGTTCCATCTGGAAGATCGCCACGTCGTCGAAGAAGAACGACGGGCCGGCCACCCGCACGATCGACAGCCTCGTGCTGCTGCTCGGCGCCGAAGACGTCAAGGCCAGCAAGCAGTTCTACCTCGACCGCGGACTCGAGGTGTCCAAGAGCTTCGGTCGCAAGTACGTCGAATTCACCAGTGCAGCAAACAATGTGACACTCGCACTGTATGGTCGCCGCGCTTTGGCAAAGGATGCCGGGGTTGCTCCGGAAGGCACCGGATCACACCGTCTGACCGTTGCCGGCGCGTCTGAAACCTTCACAGACCCAGACGGTTTCGCCTGGGAAGCCGCCTGCGCTTGACATCAAGCACAGATCACCGGGAAGGCGGCCGGTATCAGACTTCGGAGTTGGCCGCGTCATGCGCCGGGTACGCATGCACCAAGGCAGTAGCGAGTTTGGGCACCGCGTGAGTGAGCGAATGCTCGGCGCTGTGTGCAATCGCATGAGCTTCGGCAAGTGTTGCCCGGGGATCGATGTCGAGTTCTGCATCGGCATGCAGTCGGTGTCCGATCCACCGCATCTTCAGATCACGAACACCGAGGACTCCAGGTTCGTGCATCAATGCATGCTCTGCGTCGTCCACCAACTCAGGTTCGACGCCGTCCATCAACCTCCGGAAGACGTCTCGCGCTGCAGTCCTGAGCACCGCCACGATGGCAACGGTGATGACAAGGCCGATGATCGGATCTGCCAACGGGAAACCCAGCGCAACTCCCCCCGCCCCCAGAAGGACTGCGAGCGAAGTGAATCCGTCGGTCCGAGCATGCAATCCATCGGCCACCAGGGCCGCTGAACCGATTTGCCTGCCGACCCTGATCCGATACAACGCCACCAATTCGTTTCCGATGAAACCGATCAAACCTGCCGCCGCTACCCAACCGAGGTGCTCGATCTCGACCGGGTTGATCAATCGCCTCACCGCCTCGACACCGGCGATCACTGCCGACAGTGCGATCATGGCGAGCACGAACAGTCCGGCCAAATCCTCCGCACGCCCGAAACCATAGGTATAGCGCCTGGTCGCAGCGCGCCGACCGAGCGCGAAGGCAATCCAGAGTGGGACTGCCGTGAGCGCGTCGGAGAAGTTGTGAATGGTGTCCGCCAGCAGCGCCACCGAACCCGAGATCGCCACGATCGCGACCTGAGCAACTGCGGTGACTCCGAGCGCAACAAGACTGATCTTGACCGCCCGGATGCCGATTACGCTCGATTCCAATGCGTCGTCGACACTGTCGGCAGCGTCGTGACTGTGCGGCGAGAACACTTCGCGGACTGCCGATCGAAATCCCTTCGGCCCGTGGACATGGCGGTGGCCGTGGCCGTGGCCGTGGGACGTCTTGGGTTCGTGCGTCACGACGCACCTTCTTCTTGATCGGTCCGATCGACGTTCGCCGAGCGCTCCGGGTGTATCTCCCGAAGCTCACCTTCACTACGGTGATGCCCCGGCAATCCGGGTCCGGCATGCTCCGCATTGAAGACCGCGTCCGTAACCAGTTGGCGCACATGGTCGTTCTCCAGGCGATAGAACACCGTCGTACCATCGCGGCGGGTTCGTACCAACCTTGCCATGCGCAATTTCGCCAGGTGCTGCGACACCGAGGGCGCCGGCTTGCCGACGCGTTCCGCCAGTTCGTTCACCGAGCACTCGCGGTCGACCAATGCCCACAAGACCTGCACACGGGTTGCGTCGGCCAGCATGCGGAACACCTCGACGACGAGGTCGACTTGATCATCGGGAAGCTTGCGGCGACAAACACCACTATCTGCGTTCATACGTAGATAGTAGATCATGCTGGACGCCGAAGATGACCTCTCGTCGATTCACCAGTTGTGCAAAGCTTGGCGGCAGAGCCCTTCGCCACTCGCAGACCGGGAGACAACGATGAGTACCGACGATTGGAACGCAGGAATCATTGCGGAATTTCGGGAGAACGAGGGCAAGGTAGGCGGCCCCTTCGAAGGTGCGCCCATGGTGTTGGTCCACCACACAGGACGCAAATCCGGACGCGATTTCGTGAGTCCCATGATGTATCTGGCAGACGAGCAGGATCCGAAGACCATCTACGTTTTTGCATCCAAGGCCGGTGCCCCGACCAATCCCGACTGGTACTACAACCTCGTTGCCACCGACCAGGCAGAGGTCGAGATCGGCACCGAAACATACCCGGTCTCCGTCAGCGAAGTAACCGGCGATAAGCGTGACCGCATCTACGACGAGCAGGCCAGTCGATACCCGGGATTTGCCGAATACGCGGAGAAGACCGCTGGGATCCGCACAATCCCGGTGGTAGCCCTGACTCGCGCGTAAATCCTGGTAGCACCTCCCAGTCGTTTCCATTCGGAAACGGCTGGGATCGTTTGTACGGAATCAGGTCGCTGAAGAGGCTTTGACCTCACCCTTCGCATGCCGTCCGAGCAGCACGTATCCTACCCAGGATCCGACAACCACTGTCGCCGCGAGCGCCTGTACAAGGCCTTCGATACTCGCCGGATAGAACACGCCGGTGATGTAGTGCGAGATGAATCCGGTGGACGGCAACTCCGCGATCCCGGCCATCCGGCGGGCCCAGTTCTCGAGATTGGTCAGCGGGCAGTCGTATCCGACCGCTATCGAACCGACTCCCCAGACGACTGCAAGAAGGTGGAAACCGATGGTACGACGCCACTTCCACGCCACGAATCCACCCAGCACCACATAGAGGACAAACCCGAAGTGAACGAACACCGTTACTACTTCGATGAGCCGATACACCATCGTCGTCTCCGCTCGTGGCGCGGAAGTCCCGCAACAACCAGACTAATCCGATGTTAGTCCTCGTAGAGGTGATCTACCCGGTGTATGCAGCGGTCGTGCGAGCCGCGGCGGCTGCAGCCGCATCCGGGTCGTCGCCCGATGCGATCGCAGCTTCGGCCCACAGTTCACTGCTTCCCGCGATGAATGCCTTGGCCTCGTCGCTCGCCGACCACTCGGGTGTCTCGAGTGGCGTCGCGATCCCCAGTTCCACGTGTCGAGCCAGCCCGAGCAGTCCCATGTCCCACCCGACGCCGACGGCACCTGGACCGTACTCGGCCCACCGATCCGGCTCCACGTCCGCGGCATGTTCGAAATCGAACAGCGTTGCACCACTGCCCTTTTCGGCGAGATTTACAGTCACATAGCTCACATCGCCGCCATATTCCCAGGTGATGCGAAGAGTTCGAGGAGCTTCGCACGCCAAAATCTCGCCGCCGGCGTTGCCCTCGAGCTGATAGTGGCCGCCGATCATGGCTTCTCCCGCGACCGGCATGAACCATTGGCGAATGCGGTCGAACTCGGTGATCGCCGCCCAGACCGTGCCTATTGGTGCCGCGAGAGTCCGCGACATGCGCAGCATGCGCGTTTTCCCCTCGTCTCCGCCGAACGGGCCCAGTTCTCGCGCCACCAACTGCAACGAATCAACTGCTTTGTCGACCATGAGACTCCTCGGTTCGAGCGAAACTTTCAGCTCAGTCGCTGCTGTAGATGTACCGCTACCTCTTCTCCAGCGGCGCTCTTGCCGATCGCCTTGCACAGCGCCACGCGCAGCGGAAGCCAGTGCGGTCCGTCACCGGAGGGCATCAGCGTCGCCTCGAAGGGATGCTCACCATCGAGGGTCCCGACCACCTTCACAGCGCGTCTGGTTCCCAGAATTTCCGCCGAGCCGGGCACGGCCAAGAACGTTGCGAACGCACCGTCTTTCTCGATGGGAGCGGTGAACGAGTAATCGAGCGGTTGTGGAGTCTTGTCAGTGGCCATCTCGCGTCACTGCTCAGCAGCGAGCAGGACGTCGGTGTCGAAACACGTGTGAGTGCCGGTGTGGCACGCGGCGCCCTCCTGATCGACGATCAGCAAGACGGAATCGCCGTCACAGTCGAGTCGCACCTCGTGGACGTACTGGGTGTGCCCCGACGTCTCACCCTTGACCCAGTACTGCTGCCGCGAGCGCGAATAGTACGTCCCCTTACGGGTTTCCAGTGTTCGCGCGAGCGCTTCGTCGTCCATCCACGCGACCATCAGCACATCACCGGTCGACTTCTCCTGCGCAACCGCGCTGAACAGTCCGGCGTCGTTTCGCTTCAGCTTCGCCGCGATTGCGGGATCAAGACTCATATGACGTTTATACCTTCCACCTGTGACTTCCGTGGAATTCCCCTGCACGGCCGCCCTAGAATGGAAGTTCCTTCGCTTCTCGCTCTGGAAGAAGATCCGACATGAACCATCAGCATCATGACGGTCCGCACCCGGAGTACATCTGCCATCTCGCGAACCCGAGTACCGATCGCGTCCGAACCCGCCACGTCGTTCTCGGCATCGGCCCAGGTGCTACCAGCAAGAATGTACTCAGCTACGCACTGACGCTTGCCGCCAAGGAGGATTCAGCCCTCCACGTCGTTCACTGCATCACGTCAGAGGACCTACCTGTCGAAACCGACTCACCAGAATTCGAAACGCGTCTGCACGACGAGATGGTGTCGCAACGCGAGCAGACAACCTCGGCACTTGCCTCGCACGCCGACACCTGGACGTACGACTGCACCTATGGAGACCCGGCCGGTGTCATTCTCGCAACCGCGGACAAATACGACGCATTTACCATCGTGATCGAATCTCCGCGAAAAGGCGCTGCCTCCGCGGTGAGCCGACTGATGCACATCTCGGTCACTTCCCGACTGAACCGGCAGAACCGTTATCCCGTGATATCGGTTCCGACCGGAGTCAGCTCGGCAAGATAGCCGAACGCGGGACAAGCCCGCCTAGATGATCGAATAGTCCTCGAGCGGAAAGCGTTTCGCTTCGACGAACGCATTCCGTGTAGACGTGGGCCGCAGAATCGCAGCCTCGCCGTGCTGATTGAAGTAATAGCTTCGTGCAGTCTGGCAACTACCGCCGTAGAAGACGGAGTCCGCCAGGTTCTCGGTCATCCGGTCGAGGAACTCGGCGTTGGCAGTTTCGGTGACCTCGAATGTTTCCGCGCCGCGCCGTTTCACCTCGCCGAACAGTCGATCCATGTGCTGCATCTGGGATTCGATCGTCGTGAAGTAGGACAACCCGCTGTACGAGTACGGACTGGCGAGCGTGAGGAAGTTGGGGAAATACGGAACCGCGACCCCTTCGTAGGCCTGGAAACGGTTGTCGCGCCACCACTTACCGAGGTTTCGTCCCTCGCGACCGATAACCTCGATGGCTGGAAAGTTCACATCCCAGAGGTTGAATCCCGTTGCCAGCACCAAGGTGTCGATCTCGGTCTTGCGACCGTCGGCGGTGACGATTCCGTCGGCAGCGATGTGGTCGATCGGCGTCGTTTCGAGATGCACGTTGTCCTTGGTGAACGTACGGAAGTAGTTGTTGGAAAATGTGGGACGCTTGCACCCGAAGTCGTAGTCCGGTGTGAGTTGTTTGCGAAGGCTGGCGTCGCTGACCTGGGACCGCAGAAACGCACGTGATGCGGCCGCCGCACCCTTGTTCAACAGTTTGACCTGCTTGTAGTGAAGGACCGCGCTGACCATGATCATTTCTAGGATCGACGAACTGACAGCGCGGGCGATTCGCTGGGTGAGCGGAATACGCGAGAACAGCTTCTGCACTGCATTCGGAATGGAGACGTCGATCTTGGGAACCACCCAGATCGGGGTGCGTTGGTAGACGGTCAACTCTGCGGCCTGCCGCGCCACCTCGGGGATCAACTGCACAGCGGTGGCGCCGGTTCCGATGATTGCGGTCTTGGTGCCGGACAGATCGTAGGAATCGTCCCAGGCCGTGGTGTGGATGATCTTGCCGGCGAAGTCGTCGATACCGGAGATGTCGGGCCGATGCGGTTGCGAGAGGAAACCCGTCGCAGTCAGGAGGTACTTGGCAGTGATGTCCGGCGCGCCTTCGACGGATACGACCCAGTGCGAGGAATCCTCGTCCCAGCGGGCTCCGTTGACCACGGCACCGAACGTCATGTGCTTCCGCAGATCGTACTTGTCCGCGACGTGATCGGCGTACTTCTTCAGTTCCGCGCCCGGTGCGAAAAGCCTGGACCAGTTCGGATTGGGCTCGAACGAATACGAGTAGGTGACCGACGCGATGTCGACAGCCAGACCGGGATAGCGGTTGACGTGCCAGGTTCCACCCAGATCGTCCTCGCGCTCGAGGATCGCCAGGTTGTTCAGGCCCAGCCGCTTGAGTTGAATGGCCGCACCCATTCCGCCGAAGCCCGCCCCCACCACAACTGCGTCGTACTGCACTGCCATCGGAGAATCCCTCTCGTGAACTGCACATCAGAAAAACTGCACATCAGAAACTGACACGTCATTCCGTTATTGAGAACGGTATCATTCCTGATGTGACGAAGGCCATGACCAGAGCGGAACGAAAAAAGGCGGAATTGCGCCGCGAGATCATCGACGCATCATTCGAGTGCTTCGCGGAACGCGGCTACCACGCGACCGGAATTGCCGATATCGCAACAACTCTCGGAATCGGTCACGGGACCTTCTACCGGTACTTCGAGAACAAGCGCGACATCATCGACCACGTCATCGACGATCTGATCGCAAAGATCATCAGCGCACTCGCCGTCGAAAATGCCCCTGACGCAGCAAATACATTGGACGAGTACCGCGCCCAGGTCGGTCGCATCGCCGAAGCGCTCCCCCGCATCTTCTTCGACGACCCGCGCATTCCGCGGGTTCTGCTCTTCGAGACGACAGGCGTCGACGCCGATCTCACTGGCCGGATGCTCGATCTACTCGACCAGTCGGCATCCTTGACCGCGGCGTACCTGCATCACGGAGTCGAATGCGGCTATCTACGCGCCGACCTCGACGTCGACAACACTGCGCAGGCCGTCAACGGCATGATGCTGGCAAGTGCGATTCAAGGATTGCGAGCCGGTTCGTCCGTCGACTGCACGGCGTTGAACCAAGCCATCAGCCGCCTCATGTTCGACGGAATCCGCGCCGAGAACGCCTAGCGAACGACGATTCCCTCGGCACGCATCGCATCCTTGACCTCCGGGATGCTCAGATCGCCGAAGTGGAAGACACTTGCTGCGAGAACTGCGTCTGCGCCCGCTTCGACTGCAGGGGCAAAGTGCTCGACCAGGCCGGCACCGCCACTGGCGATCACCGGTACGTGGACTGCCGCCCGGACAGCGCGGATCATCAGAAGGTCGAAGCCCGCTTTGGTGCCGTCGGCATCCATCGAGTTGAGCAGGATCTCCCCCACTCCCAACTCTGCACCACGCTCGGCCCACTCGACAGCGTCGATCCCGGTGCCGCGCTTGCCCCCGTGCGTCGTGACCTCCCACCCCGACGGTGTGTCCGGCTGCCCCTGGGGAACGGTGCGGGCATCGACCGAGAGGACGATGCACTGCGAGCCGAAACGCTCACTCAGTTCCTTCAGCAGTTCCGGGCGCGCAATCGCCGCGGTGTTCACGCTGACCTTGTCGGCACCGGCACGCAGCAGACGATCGACATCCGCGACCGTGCGCACTCCACCGCCGACGGTCAGAGGAATGAAAACCTGCTCGGCAGTGCGACTTACGACGTCGAGCATCGTGCCGCGATCCGACGTGGAGGCGGTCACGTCCAGGAAGGTCAGTTCGTCGGCGCCCTGAGCGTCGTACGCTGCCGCGAGTTCCACCGGATCTCCGGCGTCGCGAAGATTCTCGAAATTGACACCCTTGACCACTCGCCCGGCGTCGACGTCGAGGCACGGAATCACACGAACTGCGAGGGTCATGACTGTGGTCCTCCTGAGGACGAAGCGCGCGGATCACCGAGCGCGTTGAGGATATCGAGAATCTCACCGTGGATGCCCGGAGCGGCAGCGAGCACCGACTCCGATTCTACGGTCCACGGGCGGCCGGCCAGGTCGGTGACCACCCCGCCCGCACCGCGAACGAGCGCGACCCCGGCCGCGTTGTCCCACGCGTTGCGGCCGTAGACGATCGCACCGCCCAGGATGCCGGCCGCGGTGAAGGCCAGATCGACTCCGGTTGAACCGTGTATCCGGATCCGCGAGGACACCTTGCTGATCTCGGCGAGGAGGTCGAGACGGAAACTGCCGGGGATCCGCCCTCGACTGTTGACGTTGAGCGCACCCAAGCCGACGATCGACGACGCCAGATCGGTTGGCTCCAGCGGCGGTACGGCGATTCCATTGACCAACAACGGACCGCCGGCGCGAGTCGCGTACGTGTGACCGATCAATGGAAGCCAGGTCAATCCGAGCACCGGGACACCGTCGTCGAGAAGCGCCAACAACGTTCCGGCAGTGGGCAATCCGGCCGAGTAGTTGAAAGTACCGTCAACGGGGTCGAGAACCCAGACGAGCCCGGAACCGACGTCGGGACCGCCGAATTCCTCGCCGTGCACCTCGATGCCGGTCTGCTCGAACAACTCCGCGGTCAACCGCTTCTCGAGCGCAAGATCGACCTCGGTGGCAAAATCACCCCAGCCCTTGCGGACCGCACTCGGGGCGCCGACACCGGAGACGAACTGATCGTGGACGCCGTCGAGAAGCCGACCCGCAATCGCGAGAAGTTCGTCGAGGTCACGCGTCGGAGTCATCTGGAAAATCTATCCGGAAACTGCTGCCAGTGCTTCGGGGAGAGTGAAGCGACCGGCATACAATGCCTTGCCCACGATCGCGCCCTCGACACCCTGATCAACCAGGCTGGAAATGGCGAGTAGATCCTCGATGGTCGACACACCACCGGAGGCGACGACGTGCGCGTCGGTGACCGCGCACACCTGGCTGAGAAGTTCGAGATTGGGACCGGTGAGTGTGCCGTCCTTGGAGACGTCGGTGACGACGTAACGAGTGCAGCCGTCACGGTCCAGACGCGCGAGGGTCTCCCACAGATCGCCGCCGTCGGTGACCCAGCCGCGACCACGGGTGCGGTACTGACCGTCGACGAGACGAACATCGAGGCCGACAGCGATCTTGTCGCCGTACTTGGCCAATGCACGCGCACACCACTCGGGATCTTCGATAGCGGCAGTACCGAGATTCACGCGAGCACAGCCGGTGGCCAGTGCGGCTTCCAGGGAAGCGTCGTCGCGGATCCCACCGGACAGTTCCACCTTGACCGTCAGGTCGCCGATGACGCCGGCCAACAGTTCACTGTTGGACCCACGCCCGAAAGCAGCGTCGAGGTCGACAAGATGCACCCATTCGGCACCGTCGTTCTGCCACGCAAGAGCAGCGTCGCGGGGCGACCCGTAACCGGTCTCACTTCCCGCCTCTCCTTGCACGAGGCGAACAGCTTCACCGTTGACGACATCTACAGCAGGCAAAAGGACCAGGCTCACGTGCGGTAACCCTAGTAGGTCAGGACCTCGAACCGTCTTCCGGGTCACCGAACGCTTTTCGGGTCATCCGCTTGGATACGACGCCCATTGCCGCAATCGCAGCGACGACCCCCACGAGACCGATCACGAGGCCGACGCCCGGCGATGGTTTGAGAACAACGATGACGACGGTTGCGACCGCCAGCGCAGCCACAGCGGCGCCGAGCGAGAACAACGCCAGACGGGCGAGGGAGAAATCGTCACCGCGGTTCGGTCCGGATCCCCCGGTCACAAACTCTGCACCCAGTTGCTCAGCAACTCGGCGCCTGCGTCACCGGATTTCTCGGGGTGGAACTGCGTTGCCGACAACGCACCGTTCTCGACGGCAGCGAGGAACTTTCCGCCTTGATCGGCCCATGTCAGCTTCGGGGGTGCAATGTGCTCGGACGGCGCGAGCTCCCAACTCTGCACACCGTAGGAGTGGACGAAGTAGAAGCGGGTATCGGCGTCTATGCCCTTGAACAGGGTGCTGGACTCCGGCGCCTCCACGGTGTTCCAGCCCATGTGCGGCAGGACCTCTGCTTGGAGCCTCTCGACGGTGCCGGGCCATTCGCCACAGCCCTCCGCCTCGACACCGAATTCGACTCCCCGGTCGAACAAAATCTGCATGCCGACGCAGATGCCCAGCACCGGTCGGCCACCGGCCAGGCGTCTGCCGATGATTCGGTCACCCTGCACTGCACGCAGACCTTCCATGCAGGCCGCGAACGCGCCGACGCCGGGCACCACGAGACCGTCGGCCGCCAGTGCAACCTTCATGTCGTTGGTCACCTCCACCTGCGCCCCGGTGCGCGCCAGTGCGCGAGTGGCCGAATGCAGGTTGCCGGAGCCGTAATCGAGTACAGCAATCGTGGAAGCGCTCATGCCCCAACTCTATCGGGCAACCCTGCTGCCGATCACTTTGCCGCCCGCGGCCAGTGCCGGGAGCAGAGCGACAACGACCGCAGAGACCGCGAAGACCCACGCATAGCCGGCAGTCGTGGCCACGAATCCCAACGCCAGTGCACCGATTCCGGTGCCGGCGTCGTAGCCGATGTTCCAGATCGCGCTGGCGGATCCGAGTTGCCTCGGGCCGGCAGCCTGAAACGCCATGACCAAGGACTCGTTCTGCACCGCCCCGAACCCCAGCCCGAAAAGGACCGCCGCGCAGAACAAGACCGGCGTCGACCCGCCGTCGACGTTGATCGCGAACAGCACCAATCCGATGGTCGACGACGCCAATGCCGGCGCGAGTGTCCGACCACTGCCGAGACGATCGGCGATCAGGCCCGCCGAGTACCGGCCGACCAACATCGACCCACTGGCGGTCGCCAACACCACTCCAGCAACGGCCGCACGCTCCGAGATTGCGATCGGCAGTAGAGACGACAATCCGCCGAACGAGGCGGACACACACGCCAGAGCGAGCACCGGAACCAAGACGGCGAACACACTCAGTCGAACGGATTCCCCGGTCGGCTGGGCGAAGATCTTCGGCAACCCGGCAATGGCCACCAGCGCGAGCGCCGGGATCAGCGCACCGAGGACGAACACCGGTGTCGCCGACCACCGTTCCATGATTGCAAGCCCCAGCGGAAGCCCCGCCATTTGTGACGCTGCGATCGCGATTCCCTGGGCACCGGTGGCACGGCCCAGAATTCGTTTGGGCGCCAACTCCGCCACCAGTGCACTGCCGGCCACCGTCAGCATGCCGAAACCGATACCACGCACCGCGGAAACCGCCAGGACAGGACCGGCGTCGGCCGAGATCAACAGCACCAACGACGGTGGACCGAGGAGCAGACACCCGACCGCCAGCACGCGCCGGTAGCCCTGCGTCCGCAACAACCGAGGCACGAGCAGTTGCGTCAAGACCGTGGCCGCCATGAAGACACCGGTCACCGATCCGGCAAGCGCATCCGATCCGCCGGACTGCGCAACCAGCAACGGCACCACCGGCAACAGCAACGACCAGCCACCGAAAGCTGCTGCCGCCATGATCAGGACACCGATCATGCCCGGTGTGCGAAGCAACCCCGGCGATGGAGCAGGATCTTGCGTCTCAGACACAGTCACTTTTCGCGTCACAGACGCAGTGCGCCTGCTACCGCCGCCAGAACCGCCAACGCCAGAAGGATTCCCGACGCAAGCTTGTTGACCTTGAACATCGAGTAGGCGCCGCCCACGGCAATTCCCGCACCGATGAACAGCAGATAGGTGAAGAGGACGCTCACAGTGTGCCCTTCGTCGACGGCACGCCACTCACGCGCGGATCCGGCTCGACCGCCTCACGCAGAGCGCGCGCAACGGCCTTGTACTCGGCTTCGGTGATGTGATGCTGATCGCGGCCGTACAGAACCCGAACGTGCAGTGCGATACGTGCATTCAATGCGATCGACTCGAACACGTGGCGGTTGATCACCGCGTGATACGGAACGCCCGGGTACCCGCCGATGACGGAATGCACCATGTAGTCGGGCTCCCCGGTGTGCACGCAGTAAGGGCGACCGGAGACGTCGACCGACGCGTGCGCCAGCGTTTCATCCATCGGGATGAAAGCGTCGCCGAAACGACGGATGCCCTTCTTGTCGCCGAGTGCCTGGCCGAGCGCCTGGCCGAAGACGATCGCGGTGTCCTCGACGGTGTGGTGAGCGTCGATCTCGACGTCGCCCTTCGCCTTGACGTCGAGATCGAAGCTGGCGTGAGTACCCAACGCGTTGAGCATGTGGTCGAAGAACGGAACGCCGGTGGAGACGTCGACGATGCCGGTCCCGTCCAGATTCAGTTCGACGACGATGCTTGATTCCCGAGTTGTTCGTTCGATCCGCGCGATGCGATCGCTCATGCCGTCTCTCCTGAATTCGTGTCGACCAGCTGGGTGCCTGCGATTTCGTCACTGGCCTTGATGAACGCGTCGTTCTCGGCTTCGAGTCCCACGGTGGCCCGCAGATATCCGGGGATGCCGATGTCGCGGATGAGGACCCCGCGGTCGAGGTATTCCTTCCACGTCTGTGCACTGTCGGTGAACTGACCGAACAAGATGAAGTTCGCGTCACTGGGAATCACTCGGAAACCGGTGTCCGCCAGCGCCTTCGACACTCGATCGCGCTCGGCGGACAAGGCGTGCACACTGCCGAGGGTCTCGTCGGCGTGACGCAGGGCGGCACGTGCCGCCGCTTGCGTGACCACCGAGAGGTGATACGGCAAGCGCACCAACAACAGTGCGTCGATGAACGCGGGAGCGGCGGCGAGGTAGCCGAGTCGGCCACCGGCAAACGCGAAAGCCTTGCTCATGGTGCGGGTCACAACCAGCTTGGCTGGGAACTCCTCGATCAGCGTCATCGCGCTGGGGGCAGCGGAGAACTCCGCATACGCCTCGTCGACGATCACGATGCCCGGCGCCACGTCGAGGATGCGTCGCAGTTCCGCAATGCCGACGCTGTGTCCGGTCGGGTTGTTGGGGCTGGTCACGAACACGACGTCGGGTCGACGTTCCGCGATCACGGTGACGGCAGCATCCACGTCGAGTGCGAAGTCGTCCCGACGGAAGACCTCGACCCACTCGGTATCGGTACCGTCGGCGATGATCGGATGCATCGAATACGAGGGAACAAAACCCATCGCGCTACGTCCCGGACCTGCGAATGCCTGCAACAGCTGCTGCAGAATCTCGTTCGATCCGTTTGCCGCCCACAGATTGTCGACGGTGACCGGTACACCCGTCTGCTTCGACAGGTACGCCGCCAGATCCGTCCGCAACGCGACAGCGTCACGGTCGGGGTAGCGGTGCAGTTCCTTCGCGGCTTCGCGCACGGATTCGGCCACATCGTCGATGAGCGCCTGGGTCGGCGGATGCGGGTTCTCGTTCGTGTTGAGCTGAACCGGAACCGTCAACTGCGGTGCGCCGTACGCCGACTTTCCACGCAGGTTCTCGCGAATCGGAAGGGCGTCGACCGAAATCGACTCTCCAGGAGCACTACTCATCGCAGAGCCTCGAATCGCAGACGCACAGCCTCGCCGTGAGCCGGCAGGTCCTCCGCATTGGCCAGCGTGATGACGTGTCCGGCAACGTCTTTCAGTGCAGACTCGGAGTAGTCGATCACGTGGATTCCACGAAGGAACGTCTGCACACTCAGACCGGAGGAGTGGCGTGCACACCCGGCCGTCGGCAGAACGTGGTTGGAGCCGGCGCAGTAGTCGCCGAGACTGACCGGCGCCCACGGGCCGACGAACACGGCACCAGCGCTGGTGACCTGAGCTGCCACCCCGGTTGCATCCTCGGTCTGGATCTCGAGGTGCTCTGCCGCATACGCATTGACGACGCGCAGACCAGCGGAAACATCAGAAACGAGCACCGTGCCCGACTGGCTGCCGGTCAGTGCCGTGGTGACGCGCTCGCGATGCTTGGTGATCTCGAGCTGCGCAGCCAGAGCCTTGTCGACCGCGTCGGCCAAGTCGACGCTGGTCGTGACAAGAACGCTGGCGGCCATCACGTCGTGCTCGGCCTGGCTGATGAGATCGGCGGCAACGTGGACCGGGTCAGCGGTGTGGTCGGCGAGGATCGCGATCTCGGTGGGACCGGCTTCCGCGTCGATGCCGACCAGTCCGCGGCACAGACGCTTGGCGGCAGTGACGTAGATGTTGCCGGGACCGGTGATGAGGTCGACCGGGACAAGCTCGGTTCCATCGGTGTCGGTTCCGCCGTAGGTAAGGAGGGCGACGCCCTGCCCGCCGCCGACGGCCCACACCTCGTCGACGCCGAGCATGGCTGCTGCGGCAAGGATGGTCGGGTGCGGCAATCCGCCGAAGTCGGCTTGGGGCGGCGAGGCGACAACAAGCGATCCGACGCCGGCCGTCTGAGCCGGCACGACGTTCATGACAACGCTGGACGGGTACACGGCATTGCCGCCGGGCACGTACAGCCCGACGCGCTCGACCGGAACCCAACGCTCGGTGACCGTGCCACCCGGAACGACCTCGGTGACGGTGTCCTTGCGACGCTGATCGGCGTGCACCTTGCGGGTGCGCTCGATCGCAACCTCGAGGGCTTCCTTGACTGCGGGGTCGAGTTCACGAAGTGCGCGCTCGAGCTCGGCTGCTGGTACACGAACCGAAGCCGGACGAACGCCGTCGAACTTCTCGCCGAACTCGAGGGCGGCTTCTGCCCCGCGATCACGGACGGCTTCGACCATCGGGCGAACCTGATGCAGTACCGCGTCCACATCCACTCCACCTCGGGGAAGCGCGGCGCGAAGTTCGGCCGTGGATGGGGTACGACCACGCAGGTCGGTGCGGGCAAGCATGAGAGTTCCTCTCGTACGCAAACGGGGTGCCTGTGCAAGCGGCAGCAAACCGGTCCGGCATCACAGGCCCTGAACAGCGCGCCTGAAACACAGAACTGATGTCAATTATCCAGGATAGGCGCACCCCGTTTTTCACCGGTCCACCTGCAACGCTCACTGCAGGTCCGGCGCCCGCCGCCGGGCGAGTTCGATCAGCTCGTCCCTTCGAGGTGTTGCCACCGAGATTTCACGGCCGTCATGCAGACGAAAGCGGACCCCGTCGCCGGGAGATGCGAGAATTACCCGCAAACCTGGGCCGGTCATTCGATAACCGATTCCGGAGCCCATCCCGATATGTACTGCAGTGGCAGACACAACTTCGTCCCACCGAAATACCTGACGCAGCCCCGGAGACAGCGCGATCGACACTCGTTCGACGTCTGTGGTGATGATCACGCGCACCTTCCACATGTACGCGGCCAACCCGAAGGACAGGACCGTGGACAACACGGCGCCGACGTAGCCCGCCGAGTCGCGATCCACGATTGCCGCGAACCCGCAGACAATTACCAGGACAATTCCGAGGACGACGCACAATGCGACCGCCGACCGCCGCAGTAGTGGGCTCAGGGGAATGGACTCGTGAAATTCGCGCACAGCACCCCCGCCTCGATCGCCGACAACCCCACCCCGAGGAATGACACCGGGAACACGACCATCCCATTACTCGCGCTTTTATAACAAACACGTCACGCACAGCTAGGGTCCAAAGTCGTGACAGACAGTGACGTGGCCACGACCGCACCTCCGGCCTTGCCGACCCCTCAGCGATCCAGCGGACCGAACCGAGCACGGATCGTTGCGATTGTCGCATCGATCCTCGGCATAGTTTTGTGCGGATCAGTGCCGTTCCTGCCGATCGAGCAGGACACCGCCGCCGTCAACTGGCCGCAGGCCGGGTCGACGACAAGCGTCGAGGCGCCATTGGTCTCGTACACACCGTTGCGCATGGAGTCATCGATTCCGTGCGCGTCGATCAGTGAGTTGGCTGCCACCGGCGGAACGCTCGTCTCGACTGCTCCCCCGGGTGCCGCCGATGCGCGCCGCTACGGATTTGTTGCCACTGTCTCCCCCGAATCCGCCGACGCTCCCGCTCGGGTCGACGTTGTCCTACGCGATCGAGTGTTGCTCTCGACACCCGTCGCTGATCTGCCGAGTGGATGCGCACTCACGCTCGCCGCCGAGCCGACCCGAACCACCTTCAGTGCCACCGGTTCCGAACCGCGCGTCATCGAGGGCGACAGCCGGCCACAGGTAGTCGGCGTCTTCAGCGACCTCGATTCGGCGGCAGCCGGTTTGAACGTCTCGATCGAGGCGGACTCTCGCTTCACGTCGAGCCCGTCGGTGATCAAGACTCTCGCCATGATTCTCGGGGCACTCACGGCTGTCGTGTCCCTCTTCGCGCTGCACCGCCTCGACAACCGCGACGGCCGGGGCACACGCAAATTTCTGCCCGCCCGATGGTGGAAGTTCACCGTCCTCGACGGCGTCGTCGTCGGAACTCTGGTGCTGTGGCACTTCATCGGCGCTACCACCACCGACGACGGCTACCAGTTCACGATGGCAAGAGCCTCCGAGCAATCGGGCTACATGTCCAACTACTTCCGGTGGTTCGCGGTCCCCGAAACCCCGTTCGGAACGCCGTATTACAACATCCTCGGACTCCTGGCCCACGTCAGCACCGCAAGCCCCTGGGTCCGTCTGCCTGCTCTGTTGGCAGGCATCATCACCTGGCTCGTCATCAGCCGGGAGGTTGCGCCTCGGCTGGGCGCCGCCATTCGCGGAAATCGACTCGCCCTCTGGACCGGCGCGCTTGTCTTCCTCGCATTCTGGCTTCCGTTCAACAACGGACTGCGCCCCGAACCGATCGTTGCCCTCGGCGTGCTGCTGACCTGGTGCTCGATCGAACGCGCCGTCGCGACGAGACGACTTCTGCCGGTCGCAGTCGCGATCCTGATCGCCGGATTCACCTTGACTGCCGGCCCTTCCGGCCTCATCTGCTTTGCCGCACTCATCGCCGGAATACGCCCGATCATGCGCATCATCATCGAACGTGCGCGCACCACCGGTTACGTCGCGGCTGTCGGGCCACTGCTAGCTGCCGGACTCTCGATTCTCATCCCCGCGTTCGGCGATCAAAGTCTGGCCGCCGTCATCGAGATGCAACGCGTGCACTCGATCTCACCGAATCAGCCCTGGTTCGACGAGTACCTCCGCTATCAGTACCTCTTCAACATCTCCGTCGACGGTTCCCTGACTCGCAGATTCGGTGTGTTCGTCATGGTTCTGTGCCTTGGCGTCTGCACCGCGATGATGCTGCGCAAGGGGGGCCGGATTCCCGGTTTGGCCGCCGGCCCGTCACGCCGCGTCGTGGGGCTGACGATCGGCGCACTGCCACTGCTGATGTTCTCGCCGACCAAGTGGACGCACCACTTCGGAATCTTTGCCGGACTCACCGCCGTTCTGGCGATGATGACGGCCGTCGCCGTGGGAACAAAACTCCTGCGCTCGCCGCGCAATCGGGCCCTCTTCGCGGCGGCCGTCCTGTTCCTCCTCGCGGTGGCATTCACCGGCAGCAACAGCTACTACTACGTGTCCAGCTACAGCGTTCCGTGGTGGGACAAGCCTGTGTCCATCAGCGGACTCGGCGCGAGCACCGTCCTCCTCGGGCTGACGGTGCTGATGCTCGGCGTCGCCGCGTGGTACTTCTTCCGTGAGCCGTACACCGCGGGGAAGGAACCGTCCGCGAAGCACGCTCGACTGCTTGCCATCTCGCCACTGACGGTTGCCGCAGGTGCCATGGTCCTCTTCGAGGTGCTGTCCATGGCCAAGGGCGCGGTCACCCAGTACCCGGCCTATTCGGTGGGCCGTGCAAACGTCGACGCCGTTCTCGGCCAACATTGCGGTCTCGCCAACGACGTTCTGCTCGAGACCGATCCGAACGCCTCGATGCTGACGCCCCTCTCGGGCAGCGTCGCCACAGGACTGTCCGCCGGTGGGGCTACGGGATTCGATCCGAATGGCGTCGCCTCCGACCTTCGAGCAGACAAGGAAGCCACGGCTACCGGCGGCGCGAACACCGTCGACACCTCCGAGGACACCGCCGGCAACTCGGCCGGAACCGGCGGTGGCGCCGGACAGACCGGAGTCAACGGCAGTTCGGTCGCGTTGCCGTTCGGTCTCGACCCGGCGACAACACCCGTCATGGGTAGTTACGGTCAGCCCTCCCCCGGCACTCTGACCAGTGACTGGTACCAACTCCCCGACGTGGGCGAGAACGCCACGCGTGGCGACATCATCTCGATTGCCGCGGCTGGTCGTGTTCGGTCCGTCGACAAGGACGGAATCGTCACCTACGGCCAGAACGTCGAGGTCGAGTACGGCACAGCGCGTGGCGTCGACGATGCCGAAACAGACGCTGTCGAAACACTCGGAAAGATCGCGCCCCTCGACATCGGCCCGGCGCCGTCATGGCGGAACCTGCGTGTGCCGTTGGATCAGATTCCCGTCGAAGCCAACAGCATTCGACTGGTCGTCAGCGACTACGACAGCAAGCCCGACCAATGGGTGGCCGTCACCCCGCCGCGGGTTCCGAAGACCCAGAAGCTCAACGACGTCGTCGGTTCACAGGCGCCCGTCATGCTGGATTGGGCTGTCGGACTGGCATTCCCATGCCAACGCCCCTTCGATCATCGGGTCGGTATCGCCGAGGTCCCCGAGTATCGGATCCTTCCCGACCATTCCGGTGCGCTCGTGACCAGTGCCTGGCAGGACCACTACGGTGGTGGACCGTTGGGGTGGATCGATCTGCTCCTGACCGCGCAGACCATTCCGTCGTATCTCGACAACGACTGGGCTCGCGACTGGGGTTCGATCGAGAAGTACACACCGATCGATCCGAGTGCAGTACCTGCCCAGGTCGACGAAACGACCGTTCAGCGCTCCGGGACGTGGAACCCGGGATCGATGACCATGGTTTTCTGAGCGGAATTTCTGAGCGGCTGGGTCACTGAGTGACACGGTCCATCCGCGGGCGGATCGGACGAAACGCCTGCGACTGGACACTTGTATGACTTAGTCTCCCAGGCATGGGAGCCCTGTCACGGTCTATCGCGCCTGCGCTGATGGCACTGACGTGCCTGTTCGGGGTGCTGGCCCTTCCCGCGCACGCCTCGGCTGAGGTACCGGATGACTTCCTCTGGGGCGTTGCCACCTCCGGGTTCCAATCGGAAGGTTCGTCGCCGGACAGCAACTGGTCTCGATACTCCGATTCCGGACGAACCCACGACAAGATCGGTGACTCGGTCGACTTCCGTCATCGCTACGCCGAGGACATCGACCGGGCGGCCGATCTGGGATCGAAGGTTTTCCGATTCGGCGTCGAGTGGGCGCGAGTTCAGCCCGCCGCCGGGAGCTGGAACGAGACCGAATTCGCCTACTACGACGACGTGGTAGCTCACATCCGCGCGCGGGGCATGACTCCGATGATCACACTCGACCACTGGGTGTATCCGGGATGGGTTGTCGATCAAGGCGGCTGGACAAATCCGAAGACGGAAGCCGATTGGCTGGTCAACGCAGAGAAGGTAGTCGAGCGGTACTCCGGAATCGGGGCGCTCTGGATCACGATCAACGAGCCGACTGTGTACGTTCAGCGCGAATTGACCTACGGCGGAATCGCACTCACCCAGGCGCCGTCGATGTTCGACTCATTGGTCCGAGTCCACCGGGCGATCTACGACCGCATCCATGTTCTCGATCCCGGTGCCCGCGTAAGCAGTAATTTCTCCTTCATTCCCGGCGTGCCCGAGGCGATCGATTCGGTATTCACGGATCGAGTGCGCGACAAGCTCGACTTTCTCGGCATCGACTACTACTACGGTGTGGCCCTGAACAATCCGACTGCCGCGTACGCCGCACTCGACGAGTTCTACAACGTCACGCCGCAGTCCGAAGGCCTGTACGACGCATTGATGCGGTACTCGGGCAAGTATCCGGAACTCCCCCTCTACATCGTCGAGAACGGCATGCCCACCGACAACGGAGCGCCGCGCGCCGACGGATACACACGCGCGAATCACTTACGCGATCACATCTATTGGATGGAACGCGCCCGAGAAGACGGTGCCGACGTGATCGGCTACAACTACTGGTCCATCACCGACAACTACGAATGGGGTTCGTACCGACCTCGATTCGGCCTCTACACGGTCGATGTTCTCGGCGATCCCACTGCGGCCCGAATCCCGACCGACGGCGTCGCCGCCTACCGCCGAATCATCCACGACAACGGCGTCGGAGCCGACTACGTGCCCGTCATGGCCCCGGCTTTCTGCTCGCTCGTCGATCCTCCCCGCAGCTGTACGGCTACTCGATGAGGGCCGTTTTCCGAATTTCCTCCACTCCTCGTCGTTAGGATGTCCCATGCGAACACTGCGAAATATCGCCGGAACTGCCGCTGCCACCGCTGTCCTGATCCTGGTTGCCGGAGGCGCTGCGACGGCAGCCCCGAACCCGGCCGATTCACCCCGCGAGGCGCAAGCACGCGCCTACATCGACGCCCTCGTCTCCCATGACGTCTCCGATGTTCATTTCGCCCCGGATGCGACCCGCGTCGAAGCCGGACTCAAGACGGGGTTCTCCGGACCACAGATGTCCGCCGACCTCGAAAACGGCATCCAATACCGCGTTATCCAGGGCGTCCGAGACCTCGAGATGTCGGAGGCCGGGGACATCGTCTCGACCACCTACCTGCTGGACGCGGGAATCGGCGGCACTCGCCTCATGACCGTGGAGATTCGTGAAACCTTCGAAGTCCGTGACGGTCTCATCCACGACGTCGTCGCCGACATCATCCCTGTGTCTGTGTCGTGACGCGCGCCCGATAGCTACTGGGCGGTGCACCCGAGACTCGGGAGCACATCGCCGCGAAGGCAGCCGGCGTCGAGTATCCGAGTTCAGACGCAACGGCCGTCACACTGGCCCCGGCAGAAAGTTTCGGAAGCGCGTGAAGAATGCAGGCACGCTGCATCCACGACGACGCGCTCATCCCCGTTTCCGAGATCAGCAAGCGGTGCAGTGTTCGTTCACTGACGTGGAGTCGGTCAGCCCACCGCGTGGGCGAGTCATGGATCGACGGGGCTGCGAGATACTGCGCGCACAACGCCCGCAATCCCGGGTGCCGAGGCAGCGGGAGTTCCACAGGTAGGGGCGCAAGATCGCGAAGTTCGTGCAGGATCAGCTGAAATACCGCGGCGCTGCGTCCGTGTGCGGGGAAGTCGTCCTCCACATTCAGCTCGACATCCACGTCGACTGCAGCGACAAGTAACTCACGCAGGAGCGACGATACTGCGACGACTCGGCACCTGACCGGGAACCACGGCGCTGCCGACGGTTCGATGTAGAGGCTTCGCGTGCTGACGCCGTCCATTGTCACGGCATGAGCGACACCGGCGGGAATCATGACCGCATTGGACGGCAGAACCGTCCACTCACCGTCTTCGGTTTCGACGTTCATCGCACCGTTCACAGCGAAGAGAAACTGGGCTCGTCGATGTTCGTGGGCGGCCAGCACATGACCGGGTGGGTAGTCGGTTCCGAGTGCGAGAACACCGCGGGGTGAGTGATCGACGTCGTTGATCGAGATGTTGCGCACCGGAGGAACCTACCGAGTCCGTGTCTGATTGACAATGGAACCTGGCGAACCTTCGAATGTGCGCCAGCGGAGAAATCGCTACCGTTCATCAAGTGCTTCACTACGCCCTCATCCTTCTCGCTTTCGGCGCCTTGACCGGAGTCACCACCGTTCTGTTCGGATTCGGTGGCGGGTTTGTCACTGTCCCAGTCGTTTACGCTGCATCGACGCTGAGGCCGGACGTCATCGATCCGATGCATGTCGCCGTAGCATCCTCGGCGGCCGTGATGGTGGTCAATTCACTCGGTGCCACAGTCGCATTCAGGAAGTCAGGACGGCTTCGGACGGAGTACATCAGACCTCTGATCGGCCCCGTCGCACTCGGAGCCGGGCTCGGAGCGGTTGCGGCGGGCCACGTAGACGACGGCGTCGTCCGGATTCTGTTTGTGCTCTACCTCCTGGTGACAATCCTGGACAGTCTTCTGCGACAAGGGTTTCTGACACCATCTGAACCTCGCGAACATCTTGACCGTCACGGCGTCCGCGCTGTCGGGATAGGCATCGGTGCCGTCGCAAGTTTCCTCGGAGTCGGCGGGAGCGTCATGACGGTTCCGATGATGCGACGCGGCGGAGTTCCGATGGCCGACGCCGCCGCGAGCGCCAACCCGTTGAGCTTGCCTGTCGCCGTCGTCGCGACTGCGGTGTATGCGGTCTCATCAGGGCACAGTTCAGCCTCGGATCTGTCGGCGGGCAGAGTCGGCGCTGTCGACCTTCTGGCCGTCTGTGCACTACTCGCCGGTTCTCTACCGGCGATCGCGCTGAGCCGACGAATCGTCGGTGCCATACCGGACCGAGTCCATGCCGCCGCCTACATCGCTCTACTCGGCGTCGTCACGGCAGTGATGGTGATTGCTTAGCGAACGGCGTATCGCAGATAGACGACGCCGCCGTCGAAGGTTTTCTCCTCGAGCAGCTGCAGATCAAGCCGGCTTTCCGGGAGAGCTCGCAATCCGCCACCGATATTGACCGGACACAGGAACAGTCTGACTTCATCGACCAAACCCGCCGCGAAAGCACTAACCGCAACCGTCGGTCCACCGATCGAGATATCTTGTACCGCTTCACTCTCGAGCAAACGGATGGAGTCTTCATCGAAGCTCGGGACAATCCTGGTACGTGCGGTCGACACCTCGTTCAGCGTCGTGGAGTACACGATCTTGTCGATTCCACGCCAGATCTGAGCGAACTCGGCGGTCGCCGCCTCGATTCCGGCAAACTCGTCCGGAGCCGAAGGTCCTCCTGCCACCGAAGAACGCTCGAGATCCTCGGATGCCATTGTTTCCCAGGGAATCATCGTCTCGTACATCCGGCGCCCGAGCAGGTACGTGCCGACTCCCCTCTCTAGCTCGTTGACGAACGCATGGACCTGCGCGTCGGGAACCGCCCAGTCGAAGTTTCCTTGCTCATCAGCCACATACCCGTCGATCGAGCAGATCGCCGAGTAGATCAGGCTCACCATCGGTCCACGTGCAGCACGTTGTCGACCGGTTCACGGGCGGCGGGTTTGAACGTCTCGCCGGTGAAGTACGCCGTCGGGATGAGCGCAGCCTGATGGAATCCGGCCGGAATGCCCAGCAGCTCGGCAACTTCCGCTTCACGCTGCAAATGCAATGTCGTCCACGCCGTACCGAGCCCACGTGCCCGCGCGGCCAGCGCGTAACTCCACGCAGCCGGGAGTAGCGAACCCCACAGGCCGGCTTGGTTCCCCTCCGGCAGCGTCTTGCCCGCCTTGATACACGGAATGAGAAGGACCGGCACCTCACCCATGTGCTCACCGAGCCACGCGACGCTGGTGCCCACGCGTTGTTGAATCGGCGCGCGATCGGGATCATCGGCGAAGAGTTTTGCCGCCGAACCGTGAGAGGCAAGGTACTCGTCGGTGACTTCCTTGTAGATCTGCCCGACTGCTGCACGCAGTGCCGGATCGGTCACCACCATCCACTGCCAGCCCTGGCGATTCGAACCGGAGGGCGCTTGCAGGGCGATCTGGAGGCATTCCTTCACCAGGTCCAACGGCACGGGACGGGTCAGATCCAGACGCTTTCGAACGGTCCGCGTTGTGGTCAGCAATTCGTCGGGTGTCAGGTCGAGTACGGGATACGACGTCATCTCCCGATCATTGCACTGCCGCGAGCAGTGAGCAGGACTGTCCGTCTACACTTTTCTGATCCCGTGCGTGCTCGTTGTCGGGAGTATTTCCCGATCAAAGGACTTTCGACATGAGTTGGCACGTCTGGTTGGCGTTCTTCGGAGCAAGTTGGGTGATCAGCCTGTCGCCGGGGGCCGGCGCCATTGCGTCGATGTCGTCGGGACTTGCCTACGGCTTGCGACGCGGATACTGGAACATCTTCGGGCTGCAGTTGGGATTGTTGCTGCAGATCGGAATTGTCGCGGCGGGGGTCGGTGCAATTCTCGCCAGTTCGACCGTGGCCTTTTCCTTGATCAAGTGGTTCGGTGTCGCATACCTCGTCTACCTGGGGATCAGGCAGTGGCGATCGGCGCCCACCGAGGTGGAGACCGACGAGGCAGCCGCGAGCAGCTCCGGTCCGATGATGATGCTTCGCGGATTTCTCGTGAACGCGAGCAATCCGAAGGCCGTCGTTTTCATGCTCGCAGTGCTCCCGCAGTTCCTGGACCCGTCGGCGCCGCTGCTGCCGCAGTATCTGATCATCGCCGCCACGATGTGCGCAGTCGACGTGATCGTGATGACCGGATACACCGGCCTGGCCGCCCGGGTACTCACCTTGATGCGCTCCCCCAAACAGCAGCGAACCACCAATCGAGTGTTCGCCGGTCTGTTCTTCGGAGCCGCCGGCTTCCTCTCGAGCATCGGGCGTGCAGCGGCTTGATCGGTCACACGGCTCGAGAGATCACAGGCCCGCAATCAAGTTGACGACGGACGCCACGATCACCGAACCGAACAGGTACGACAGCAATGCGTGGCCGAGTGCCATCGCGCGCATGTCCGACGACTTCAAGTTGGTGTCGGAAATCGCGAAGCTCATCCCGACCGTGTACGCCACGTAGGCGAAATCGCTGTACCTCGGCGGTTCTTCCTGATTGAAATCGATTCCGCCGTCGGGGCCGGAGTAGTACAGCCGTGCATATCCGAGGGCGAAGAGCGTGTGTACCGCCAGCCACGAGATCACGACGCTGCCGACTGCAACCGATGCCGCCACTACTTGGTAGTGATGTCCGTCGGGTGCCGCCAGGAGCAGGAACGCGATACCGACCAGGCTCGCGACGGCGGCACCGAGAATCAGCAGGTGCGCGACGTTTCGGGCCGGCTCTTCGCGCGTTGCGTGGCTTGCGGTGAGCGTCGCGTCGAAGGGCCAGACCAGAATCCACGTCCACACCGTGAACACCATCGCCGCCACATCCCAGCCGATCAGAAACGCGAATCGGGGGTAGCCGACCAACGCCGTGACGACACCGGCGGCCACACCGAGCAGCAGACCCGTCGACACTCTCAGCGCCGGCCCGGCACCCAGGGCGCTCCGTGGAACCGGGTTGATCGGAAGGTCGTGCGGTCGATCGTTCACGGGCTCAGTCAACCACTGTTAGAAGTGAGACGGTGGTTACGTGACACGGCGACTCAGGCGTTGCACGCACCGACTATCGGCTTGCCATTGAATCTGTCCAGCACGTACTGCAATCCGACGCCGAAATCCGCTACGGCCGGCGCGAGGTGGTTGTTGCCGCTCCCCGGATTCACCGCAGGCAAGGTGTCGGTGAACAACGTCGCCTCGGCCCCCCGCGCGCACCAGTCCTGAACCAGGCGCCGGGTTTGCTCGTACGGGATGAAATCGTCGTTGAGCGCTCCGTTGACCAGAATCGGCGAGGCCGGGGTTCGCCACCCGATGCGTTGTTCCTCGATCACCTGTTGGATCTCCGGTACCGATTCCACCACGTCGGCGAGTGGTCGTCCGTCTGTGGTCCACGACGCCGTCGACTGCTTCCCGTACTTGGTTCGGGAATCGATGAGGCATTGCCCGGCGACGTCGGCGAGCACGGACCGGCCGTAGTCGTTGAGTCGAGATTCGATCGGCTCTCGGGCGGCGGGATAGCGGTCGAGGACGCCGTTGATCGTGTAACCGATCGCGGCCATCAGGCCGGTACCGTCGATATGACGCAGAACGCTTGCCAGGTCTGCCGGGGGCGCGCTCGCGTAACTCCCGACCAGATTCAACTCAGGCGCGTATTCGGGTGCCAGTTCGGTTGCAGCGGCAGTGGCGCCGCCGCCCTGCGAGTGGCCCCACAGCGCTATCGGATCGTCCTCTCCTGCCCGCGCGAGGGCTCGGGCAGCGCGCGCACCGTCCAACATCGCATGGGCTTCCTCGGCGCGATTGACGTAGGTATGGACGCCGGGTGTTCCGAGTCCGATGTAGTCGGTGACGAATACACGAACGCCCTGGGTGAGGAAAGCGAAAGCAAAAGCTGACTCGTAGTTGACACCGACACTGTCCACACCGGCACCGTAGTTCGACGGATTCCCGGGTTCCGCCAGGCGGAGCTGACCGGCAGTGGGAAACATCCTCGACGGCGCGCACTGATCACCTTGGCCCTGCGTACCCGGACCGATCACCACCGTCGGGCGGGGGCCCGCTCCTGACCACGGGGCAGCCGGCTCCAGGTACGAGCCCGACACAGCAACCTTGGATCCGTGGGTGTCGGTACTCGAATACAGGATCCGGGTCCCCACACCAGGCACTCCGCCGACGGCACCGGCCAGAGCCAGCGGTTCCGTCCGAATCACCGAACCCGGATCACCGACGTCGCCCGGAATCGCATCGTAGAAATCGTTCACAGGTTCGGCGTTCGACATCGGTGTGAACAACAGCGAGGTCGGCAACAGCGCTGATACCGCAACGGCCGAAATCGTCAGTGCCGCGAGGACAACCTTCCGGGTGCTCATGGAAATCCAACGTATAGGCCTCAGTCGACGCGCGGACCGGTTTCGATCTGCGGGACTTCAATCGATCGATACCAGTTGTCACGCGAGCGGGCCATGCCGCTGGCCCCCCGATCCCCTGGTTTCACGGCCAGAACCTGATGAATCGTAAGCCTGTGCGGCTCCTCGAAACCCAGGGCACTGGCAGCGAGATACAGCAACCAGGTACGCACCCGGGGAGCACCGACCTGTAAGACCGATGCGTCCCAGTTCTCACGAAGGTTCTGGACCCATGCGCGCAGTGTCAGTGCGTAATGCTCGCGCAACGCTTCGCTGTCACGCGTCTCGAAACCCGAAAGTTCCAGCGCATCAATGGTTTTACTCAAAGGAAGGATCTCACCGTCCGGGAAGATGTACCTGTCGATGAAGCTGGGACCGTCATCGACGTTGTCCGACAACGACTTCACCGCGGCGATGGCATGATTGAGCAGACGACCCTGCGGCACGAGCAGGTCGTAGAGTTTTGCCGTGTACACCGGCAAATTGACCAGGCCCACGTGCTCGGACATGCCGATGCTCGAAATCGCGTCATAAGGGCCGTCGTCGACGTCGCGGTAGTCCTGCACCCGAATCTCGATGCGATCGGTCAAACCCGCGTCGGCAACTCGCCCCTTGGCGTATTCGACCTGCTCGTTGCTCAGCGAGACTCCGACGACGTCGACGCCGTAGTTCTGGGCGGCGTGTAATGCCATCGATCCCCAACCGCAGCCGACGTCGAGCAGTCGCATTCCCGGCTTCAGATCGAGCTTGCGGCAAATCAAGTCCAGCTTCGCGTACTGAGCAGCTTCGAGGGATTCGACACCTTCCGGCCAGTATCCGCACGAATAAACCATGCTCGGCCCGAGGAACAGTTCGTAGAAGCGATTCCCGACGTCGTAGTGATGGGAGACAGTCGCCGAATCGCGTGATCTACTGTGCCGCTTGCCTCGCTTACTACACATCTCGATCGCCGGGGGTGACGGTGGTGGACCCACCGCTCCCAAGCCGGCGAAAGTACCGGCGGCGCGAACAATCGAGCGCAGCGGCAACGTCGACAAACGTGACTCACCGAGCCGCGTGACCAGTTCCGGGACGTCGAGGAGCGCGAAGATGTCGCCGTCTACGTCCAGATCGCCGGAAACGTACGCCCTCGCCAGCCCTAATTCGTTGGGAGAGTAAAGGACCCGCCGTAGGGCACGCCGATTCCGGAAGTGAACCTGCGCGGCGGCGTCCGGTGGCCCTGCCTCCGAACCGTCCCAACATCGCACGCGAACCGGAAGCGGAACCCCGATCACTTCCTCGAACACCGTCAAAATCTTGGCCGCGGCACCAGTCACTGATCAACCCTCCGACAAAAGATGGTTAGCCGATGACAGAAAACTTACGCCCGATTCGCGAATCTTTCGCGCCATTTGTCCGAGTTCTGGACAGTGTTCATCGCGGTTTCGGTATTCATCGCCGAGTTCAGGGCTCCACCATTCCGGCGAGGAATTCCACCAGCAGTCTCTTCGTGACCTCACGTGGCAGCGATTCCACTGCCGCGAGGACGGCCGCCATGTCCAAGGGAGAATCGGAAGAGCCCCGAGGATCCAGCCCCGCCGACGTCAACGCTGCCGCGACGGCGTCACTGGGCAACGCAAGAACATCGGCGACGGTGACATCGCCACGTTCGAATGCTCCGGCCAACTCTGCCAGGGCCGGCGGCGCCTCGGCTGCCGCCGAGCCGCGAACGTCGTCGGCACCGAGGACGAGTGCGCTGGTCAACTCGCCGAGCACAGATTCCGTCACCGGGGTGACGGTGAGGTGGGTTGTTCGAGGCAACGTCGTCCCGTCAGGTTGCGTCGACGCCGGCTGCCCTTGAAGGACGAAGCCGCGAGCACCGACAGCGCTCACCCAGCGATGCGGATCCACTCGCCGTTCGAGCGGCACGGAATCGTCGGTAGCGACCGCGAACAGTGGTCCCACCGGCGAGCCCACGACGCGAAGACCCTCGATTGCCTCGACCGTGCCGATCAGTGCACGAGTGGCCCGCTGCGCCCGGGACACCAATTCGGCGTACCCGGATTGCCCGAGGACTTGCGAAATCGCCCAAGCACCGGCAAGAGCAGCAACGGATTTGGAACCGAGAAGCGTGGGATTGACCACCGGGTACCCCGGCCAGTCCGTGAGTCCGAAATACTGCTTGCGATGCAGATCTCGCCCTCGGTGCAGCAGGACCGAAACGCCTTTGGGCGAGTATCCGTACTTGTGGAAGTCGACGGACATGCTGGTGACCCCGGGCACCCGGAAATCCCAGGGTGGCAGATCACCCCACCACGGCAACGCAAGCCCACCGATGCAGGCGTCGACATGCAGTGGAATCGAATGTGCACGAGCAACTTCCGCGACATCGGCGATCGGGTCGAGCGCCGCGAACGGGTAGCTGGGCGCGGAGACGACGATCAAGACCGTGTCTTTCCGAACTGCCGTCGCAATATCTTGTGCGCCGACGCGCCCCGACGTGGGATCTACTGGTACCAGGATCAGTTCCAGTCCGAGCAGGTGAGCTGCCTTGTGGAAAGCGGCATGCGCGGTGGTCGGAAGAACCAGCGAACCCTCACCCGGCGGGAGCCCACGGAAGTCGCGAGCTGCCTTGACGGCCAACACACAACTCTCCGTTCCGCCGCTGGTGACATTGCCGACGACTACGCCTCCGGCGTCTGTATCTGCGGCTGGGTCTGAAGCTCCATGGAGGAACTCGCGTGCGAACGCAACCAACTCACGCTCCATCACCGCGGTGGACGGGAACACCGTCGGGTCGAGACCGTTGACCGGCTGAACCAATCGAGCTGCGTCCGCTGCCAACTCGTCGAGCGCTGCGAGGCCGCTGTCGTACACGTACGACAGAACCCGGCCTCCGTGCGTCGGAGCATCCTGCTCGCGAAGCGAACGCAACCGAGTCAAGATGTCGGCCGCCCTCTTCTCGAGGTTTGCGTTCTCGACGATCTTGCCCTGAAGTTCCTCGGCCCGAGTGGAACTCATCGTTCACCTTTCGTTCTCGTGAGTGGATTCTTGTTCGGTGCGGTAATTCCGCAATACGACCAGGCTGATCGCAACCAGGATCGCCGGCACGACCGAGAAGCCAAGGGCAATTCCGGTCAGCGCCGATTCCGGTTGCACGACAGTCTCGCCCGCAGTTTTCGAAACGAAGCCGGTCACCGCGAGTACACCCAAGAACACCGCGGGTCCCAGGGCAAGGCCTGCGGTTTCCGCGGCGGTCCAGATACCACTGAGCGAACCACCGCGTTGGCGCCCACCGATTCGCGCGTCGTCCTCGATGACGTCCGGAAGCATCGCCAGCGGGAACACCTGCATGCCGGCGTAGCCGACGCCGGCAAGCGCGACGGCACCGTAGATCCACGAACCCGCGTCGACAGCCGCAAGCGTCAACAACGCCGTGGCGACGACGAACAGAACCGAAGACACCACGTAACCGCGAAGCTTTCCGTACCGATGCGAGAACCGGTACCACAGCGGCATGACGACGAGAGCTGGTCCGACGAGTGCAACGAACAGACCGGTGAGCGCACCTTCGTTGCCCATCACATAGGTCGCCAGATATTGCGCACCCGCCAACATCACAGCGGTGGCAAGAGCTTGGAGCACAAAGACGATGACCAGCAATCGGAACGCGCGGGTACGTCGTATCGCGTCGAACCCGTCCCGGTACTGCGAGAGCAACGAGCCGACCGGCGCGTCCGCGTGAGTCACCGTGTGGCGCGCGGCTCCGCGAACTGCCCAGATCATTGCCCCGCACATCAGCGCCGACACCCCGATCGCCATGACCAGATAACCGCGTGCTCCGCCCCCGGCAGCGTCGCGTAGCTCGGGTCCGCCGGCGCCGATGACCAGAATTGTCAGGGCCAACACCGCAATTCGAACCGATACCAACCGGGTGCGCTCGTGGTAATCGCCGGTCAACTCGGTCGGCAACGCGATGTACGGCACCTGAAAGAGGCTGTAGGCACTCGCCGCGAGCAGGAAGAAGACGAGCACCCACATCGCCCCGACTCCTGGGCCGGCCGACACCGGGGCCGAGAACGTGAGAATGAAGAGCAACGGCAGTCCCAGAGCGCCTGCGAGCATGAGTGGCACTCGCGTACCAGTTCGATGAGAGCTTCGGTCGCTGATCGACCCGATCAGCGGATCGATCAGGACGTCGGCGATTTTCGGGACAATGACCACAAGCGACGCGAGCGCCGCGGCAACGCCGAGCGTGTCGGTCAGGTAGTACGCCAGTACCAGACCTGGCAGAACACCGAATCCACCCGTACCGACACTTCCCGCTGCGTATCCGGCCACCACACCACGCGAAAGCCTGTCGGGCGATCTACCTTCACGAAGACGTACCGGTTTGTCTGTAGTCACCGTCCACACACTAATGTCACGACTTCGTACCGCGAGGGCAAAAGAATCCCGATGACCAGAAGTCGCTCACTCGGACGGGCCTGGCATGCCAGACTGTGACCCGATTCGCACACGAAACGAAGGTCTGAAGACGATGGTTGACCCACTGCGAGAGATCTGGCCTCCGTACGGAGTCACGATCACGTGTGGGCCCGTCACCTTGCTCCCTGTGCGCGACGATCATTTCCCCGAACTCACTGCGCTGGTCCGAGCCGGCATTCACCCTGCCGAACAGATGCCGTTTCTCGTCCCCTGGACGGTGGGCACTCCCGACGAAGTGTCGCGAAGATTCATCCAATACCACTGGTCGGTCCGCGGAGCGATGACCATGACCGACTGGAAATTCGAAACAGCCATTGTCGTCGACGGAGAAATCGTCGGCTGCCAGGCGTTCGCCGCGACGGACTTTCCTACCAGTCGTACCGGTGAAACCGGCTCGTGGATTGGACGCGGGTTCCAAGGCCGGGGTGTCGGCACTCTCGCCCGACAGGCAATCTGCGCATTCGCATTCGACTCTTTGGGTGCACGAAGCGTCGTGTCATCGGCATTCACGGACAACCCCGCCTCGATCACGGTGTCCACCAAAGTCGGGTACCGCGCAGACGGCACAGTAGAGGAGTTGGCTGCCGACGGTCGCATGACCGTGCGTCGTCTCTTCACCCTCAGCCGCGAAGATTTTGTCGCACCGCCGTATCCCGTCGAAGTGACCGGCGTGCGCGCGTTCAAGACGATGCTCGGCATCGACTGAGCGAGCTACCCGTGCACCGTGAGAACCGAGAGAGCAGCGACAACCGGAAGACCAGCGACAACCGGTAGAACAGACACATGGAACCCTCCGACATGATGGCCGCAGTCACCTCGTCCATGCGCGACCGTACCGGGCGCACCCTCGAAGAATGGGTTGAGGCCGTACGGACGTCCGGGGTCGACCCGCTCGATCAGAACGAAGTGCGCAAGTGGCTGAAAGCAGAGCACGGTGTGCCGCAGAATTCGCAGTGGGCAATTGCATTCGAGTCTGCCGAACAGTCCGGATGGGTGGAGCCGACCGTCGAGCAATACATCGACCAGCAGTACAGCGGCCCGAAGGCGGCACTGCGGCCGATCTTCGATGCAGCCCGACGTCTGATCGAAGAACTCGGAACCGATGTTCGGGTCGAAGGCCGCGGAACCTACACGCCCTTCATTCGCGCTCGCCAATTCGCCGCCATCGCAGCGGCCACCACGGCCCGAGTCGACCTCGGACTACGTTTTGTCGAGGCCCCCGAATCCGAACTTCTTGTCACGGCCAAAGCTCCCGGGCAGTCGACCCACAAGATCGGGCTCACCAGCACCGCAGACGTGAACGACGAAGTCGGATCGCTGACAGCGATCGCGTATCAACAGAACGGCCGGTAGGTCACCCACTCACCGCCACGCAAACGCACCTGCAGGCTGCACGAAAGTCCCTGTCCTCCTTGTCGGAGAACAGGGACTTTCTTCACCGCGGGGGAAGGTCGCTGCGACGTGTCAGCTCAGGCCGAAGAGCGCGCCGATGATGGTCCGAGCAGCCTCGAAGAGCGCGTCGACGGACGGAACACCGATTTCAGAGCTGATGGAAAAAAGGGAACCCAACATACGATCCTCCGGAGATAGTTTCTGAATGGCTTACTGCCACAAGGGAAATGCTACCGATTCCACTTGCGGAACTGAAGCAAGGGGACCACGGGAGTGACAATTCCGGACCAAAGTCCCGGCCCGTTAGATCTACTGCACCCCAGTATGATTGCGATCCTTCGAATCCGAATCGACACCTTCGAGATAGCCGACGAGAACTTGGGCGACCTCCGCCAACACCTCAGTGCTCGACATTTCCGAGTGGGAGCAGTCGACCAGGTACGCCCGCAACGGCCCCACCAGTTCGGACCACCTTTCGACCAGGTGACGATGTTCAGGCAGATCATGCTGCGCCACAAACAGTTCCACTGACCCGAAATAGTGCCTCGGCGTGTGGTCCCGAACGATTCGCGACAGTTTTTCCACCCGACCCACTACGGATTCGAGTACCGTATCGGAAAGGAAATCCATACCGGTCTGCCTTCGGATCTCTGTCGCAACGTCTGTGAAAGTCAGTGCTGCAGTTTCAGTTTCAACCTCGGATAGCCCGATCTGCGCGAACAGTTCGGAAGGTTTCGGAGCCGCTTGTACCGATGGCATCATCTCCGGTAACAGCGCGTCGAGCATGACAACCGAACCGACCAGATCGCCGGCCTCTTCGAGCTGGCTCGCCATCTCGAGCGCGATCGTTCCGCCGGCAGACCAACCCAGTAGATGGTATTCACCCGACGGCTGCACCGTCCGTACGGCATCGACGTACCCCGACGCCAACTCCGCCACCGTGCCTGGCAATTCACCTGCTCCCGTTGCCTGGATGCCGTACACCCGTCGACCCCGCAGCTGACCGACGAGTCCGGCGTAGCACCAGGCAATTCCGCTGACCGGATGCACACAGAACAACGGCGGCCGTTGGTCATCGGGGTCGCCTCCGAGCATGACGACCGTGTCCAGCGGATCCGAACGAAGCGAATCACCCTCGAAGACATCGGCATGAACGAGATCCATCCGAGAGGCAAGCTCCGCCACAGTTCGGTCGGTGAAAATCCATTGAACCGGGAATTCCCTGTTCAGGCTCTCACGCAAGCGCGTAGCCACTCGAACTGCACCCATCGATGTCCCGCCGAGCTCGAAGAAGTCGTCGTAGCGGCCGACCGATATCGCGCCGGTCACGCCCTCGAATGCCTGTGCCACGTGACGTTCGGTATCCGAGATGGGTCGATCCACACTCGACCCTGGCTGCGGTGAAGGAGCAGGAAGTGCCGCTGCGTCTATCTTCCCCGAAGCGAGCAACGGTACCTCGCCCACTATCGTCACCGACGAAGGCAGCAGGTGCTTCGGCAGCAGGCCGGAGACGAACCCGCGAAGCTCCGATTCCGTCGCCGAACCGTTTTCCGCCAACGTCACATACGAACGGAGCTCAGCGGATCCGTGCCCGTCGTCACAGACAACGGTTACCGAGAAGGCCACTGCTCCATGGCTTGACAGAGCCGCGTCGACCTCCGCCGGTTCCACGCGGACACCCCGCACCTTCACCTGCGCGTCGTTGCGACCCAGGTACTCGAGCGCTCGGTCGTGACGCCTACGACGCACGAGGTCACCCGTGCGATACATCCGAGTCCCCACCGCATGAGGATTGGCAACAAAGCGCTCGGAAGTCAGAGCCGGGGAAGCGACGTACCCCCGTGCCACATTCTCACCGGCGAGGAACAGTTCTCCCGCAACGCCATCCGGAACCGGTCGGAGCCTCTGATCGAGAACAAATGCTGTCGTACCAGGGACTGGAGTGCCGACAGTGACGTCCGCGTCAGTGATCCGTGCGGAAATCGATGCCGCGATCGTTGATTCGGTCGGTCCGTATCCGTTGACGATGCGATGTCGGGGTGACCACGCCGACGCAAGGCGCGCAGAGAGCGGCTCCCCCATCGATTCGACGATCAACGGTTGCACTGCACCCGGATCGACTGTCGCCAGGACCGTCGGCGTCACGATCAGATGTGTTACGTCGGCGGCTATCAGCAGATTCGTGAGTTCTTCTCCCCCGTAGACGAAGTCGGGAGTCAGAATCAGCGTTCCACACCCTGCAGCCGCGAGAAGGATCTCGATCACCGACGCGTCGAAGGTCGACGACGCCAATTGCAGGACTCGGGGGCCACGCTCGAGCTCGGCGATCTCGGCGTGTGCGGTGCAGACGTTCATGATTCCGCGGTGTGAAACCTCCACGCCCTTGGGTCTTCCCGTGGAACCCGACGTGTAGATGACGTAGGCGAGGTTGTCGGGGTGAGCCGGCGTTGCCGATACCTCGGCAGCGCCACCAGCAGTGCGGGATTCGTCCATCGCCACCCACTCGACGCACTCGGGCAAACTCTCGGATGCACCTCCAGCTGTCAAACCGACAACCGAACCGCATTCCTCGACCATCGTCTGCCGGCGCGCTGTCGGCAGCGCCGGATCGAGCGACAGCCACGCTGCGCCTGCACGCGCTACTGCCCACAACGCAACGATCCACAGATGCCCGCGCCCGAGCGCAACGGCCACCACGTCGTCGGGTCCGATTCCTCGGACCACCAACTCGCGTGTCCAGTGCGACGACTCCTCGTACAGGTCGCGGTAAGTCCAGCGTCTTCCGTTCTCTTCCAGCGCTACGCCGTCGGGCGCCTGACGCAGAGCGCGTTCGAAAATGTCGGCAATCGTCAGAGGTTCGACGTGGCGAGGATTCGCAGCAGTCAGCGCCGAGCGTTCGAGTCCGGACAGCAGTTCGATCTCCCCGATCACAATCTCGGGTTCCACGGTCACTGATTCGGCGATACGTCTCACCCGCTGCATGAGCAGTTCCGCGGTCGACTCGCGGAACTTGTCCGTCGCATACAGCAATCGAATAGTCAGACTGTCACCGGTGTCGACCAGGTCCCACGTCAAGTCGTAACCGGTCGACGCCCCTGAATTCTCGATGTCGAAGACGGTAATGCCGTCGATCTGCGGCAACTCCAGCGCTCGCCGGTACGCCAGCATGACCGTGAACAGCGGATGCTCGTTCATCCTGCGCGGCGGATCGACCTTCGCAACGACGTCGTCGAACGAGACGTCCGCGTTCGCCATTGCTTCCAGATCGACACGGCGAACCTCGTCCAGAACAGCAGCGAAGCGATCGGTGGAGTTGATCCTCGTGCGCAATGCGACAGTACCCACCATCATTCCGGCGACGCTCAGCAGCGCCGGATCGTTCCGCAGACTCACAGCTGCTCCCACCACGACGTCGTCCGTGACGCACTCGCGAGCGAGCAGCACGGCAATCACGCTGTGGACGACCATGAATACCGTGACGCCATGCGAACGAGCCAACGCCGACAACGCGTCGTAGGTGGCGCCGTCGAGGACTTCCGTCACCATCTCCTCGGATCGTGAAGACACGGGACTCCGGGGGTTGTCGACGGGTAGAGCCAACACATCCTCGACGCCACAAAGTGCGTCCGACCAATAGTCGAGTTGCCGGTGAGCCATGCTGAGAGAATCCTCGGGGTCACCCAAGCTCTCTCTCGCCCAGAAACTGTAGTCGCCGTAGCTGATCTCCCCCGACGAGCGATCCCAGGGAAGACCTGCCGACCTGGCCTCGAATGCTGCCACGAAATCGGTCAGGATCGGGCCCATCGACGCTCCGTCGATCGCGATGTGGTGAACAACGATGACCAGGACCGTCAGTCCTGCAGAGTCGACTCCTGCCTTTTCGGCGAACACACGCACACGGAACGGAACATCTCGTTCGAGATCGAACGGCACAGTCGCGAATGCCGAAGCGCTCGCACGGATATCGCCGACGTGTACCGCAGTGAGATCGAATGCAACAGAGTCCATTTCAAGTTGTTGCGGACCGAATTCACCCGGAACACAGACAGTTCGCAATACGGCATGGTGATCGACGACGTCGCCGAGCGCGCTGCTCAAGACCGAACGATCGACGTCGTCTGCAAGGACCGCTGCAAACGTCAGGTTGTACGCAGTCGATTCCGGCTGAAGCTGATTGATCAGCCAGAGTCGTTGTTGCGAGGGCGCCAGCGGGGCCGGCTTGCCGGGATCACGTCGAGTCAGTTCGCGGCGTTTGCCATCGGACGCGCTCGCCGACAGCCACTGAGACATCGCTCGCGGCGACGGATTGTCGAAGACGGCGCGAACAGGCACATCTCGCGCGAAGATCGAGGCGAGTCGACCTGCCACCGCTGCCGCGGCCAACGAATCACCACCTGATTCGAACAGGTTGTGCAGAGCGCCGAAACTTCCGGACACGTGTTCCGACATGACAGCGGTGACGAGTTCCTCCGAAACCGTCACTGCTGCATCGGGCGCCTGGCTCTCGAACACATGGCGCCGCAACGCATCTGCGTCCAGTTTTCCGTTCGTCGTGAGCGGGATCGACTCCAATACGACCACGCGGCCGGGCATCAGATACGCAGGCAACATCGCGGCCAACTCGATTGTCAGCTGATCCGCCTCCACACCATCGCCGACCGCGCACGCAACGGCGATGTCGTCGACGAGGACAACCGCCGCAGCCTCGACGCCCGTGCACCGACGCAGAGCTGATTCGATTTCGGCGGGCTCGACGCGGATTCCTCGCACGCTCATCTGACGGTCGGAGCGTCCGACGAATCCGAGCCTGTCATCCGTGCGGCGATGAACCAGATCACCGGTCCGATAACGGCGGTGCCCACCGGGTGCTGCGATGAACGACGTGGCGGTGCCGGCAGGATCTCCGGCATAGCCCATCGCAAGCCCGGGCCCGCTGACGTACAACTCACCGATCCCGGCCCACGGCACCGGACGCAGTCGCGTATCGAGCACCTCTGCACCGATTCCGGCGAGCGGGACTCCGATGGTGACCCGATGATCCACCTCGGCGACAGTGGTGACCACCGTGCATTCCGTCGGTCCGTACGCATTGAGCATTCGCGCGCGGCGACTCCACGCACGCGCGGTGGAAGGTGAGAGCACATCGCCACCGACTGCCACCACCTCGAGCGAATCGAACCGCTCTGGAGCCATCGTGTCGAGTACGGCTGGAGTGGACAACATGTGAGTGACGCCGCGTTCTGCGACGAATTCTTCGAGTGCCCTTCCGCCGAAAGCCTCCCGAGGAGCGACCGCCAAGGTAGCCCCGGCGCCGATCGCCAACATCATCTCGAGGATTGCTGCATCGAACGTCGGTTTGTAACCGTGCAGCACAACCGAGTCCGAGGTCACGCCGTACTTGCGGACAGCATCGTCGGTCAGCAGGCCCAGTCCTCGGTGGGTGACTGCAACGCCTTTCGGTTCACCGGTCGACCCGGACGTGTGAACAACGTACGCGACTGAATCCGGATACTGCCGACCGGGAACAGGGCTGCGATCGGAGAGGACTGTGCGCAGCTGCTTCAGACGTGCCGGTGGCAGGTCGGGGTCGATCGGCACGAATGCCGCTCCCGTTTTCGAGATCGCCAACATTCGGACCAGGTACGCGATAGTCCGCACCGCCGGAATCTCGTACACAGCACCCGGTCCTGCTCCCCGAGCCACCAGTTCCCAGGCTTGGGCATCCGAGGCAGAGTCGAGTTCGGCATACGTCACCGTGCGGTGTCCGTCGTCGAGAGCAATGTTGTTCGGGAATCGCGCCGCGGTGGCGGCGAAGATCTCGGTCAGTGTGCGGGACGAATCGACCTCGGCAGCAGTCCAACTGGGCGCCGCGCCCACCACGAGATCCGAAACGAGTACTGGTACATCCTCGGCAATCGAGGTGAGCACTCTCGACAGCTGTCGGGTAACCGCGTCGGCGCTCGAAGGATCGAATGCGCTCGCGGCATAGATGAGCGCTCCGGTCAATGAACCGTCGTCAGCGGGTGCGAGCGAGACATGCATGGGGAACTTCGTTGTCGCGGTCTCGATTTCGCGAGCCTCGATCGTGAGGCCGGAAACCTCCACGGCAGGGATCGCGAAGTTCTGCAGACCCAGCGCAATCTGGGGAGTTCGTCCACCGAGCAGCTCACCAACCAACTCGGCAGGAACAGAGCTGTTTTCGAACGCTGCCACATCAGCATCGAAAGCTGCACCCAACAGAAGATCGATCGGCACGTCCCCGTCGATCCGAAGGCGAAGAGGCACCGTATCCACGAACATGCCGACCACGCCGTCGAGCTGAGGCGCCCGCCGTCCGTCGACAGCTGTCGCGATCACGACATCGGGATTTCCACTCAGCTTGGCAAGCACCACCGACAACGCCGCATGAACCACCGCGAACAGCGAGACCTTCAATCGGTCGGCTCGCGCCTGCAGTGCCGAGGTGATGACGGCTGGTATCACGAAGTTCACTCGCTGCGCTAAGGTATCCGGCCCGCCATCGGAGTGATCCACCGTCAGCGGAGACACAGATGTCACACCGTCCAGCGTTCGGCGCCAGAACTGCTCGACGACAGGGGAAACGTCACGTGCTGCCTCCCACGCGGCAAAATCCCCGTACTGGATCGGCAACGGAGACCATTGCGAATCCAGTCCAGCTCGTCGCTTGCCGTACGCGGTCAGCAGGTCGCCGACCACCGTTCGCATCGACACCCCGTCGACTGCGATGTGATGAAAGCTCACTGCCAGAACGTGCCTGACCGGTGACACCTGGAGCAGCATCCAGCGCACCGGCAGGTCTGCCGCTACATCGAAACCACGCGAGCCGAACTCTCGCAGCAGCACCTCGACCTCGATGTCGGCGACCAGCCGCGTTTCCATTGTCACGGAGGTCGGAGGATCCACGACCTGAACCGGTGGAGTGCCCGGATACCGGGTTCTGAGGACATCATGACGACCGACAAGATCCGTTGCTGCCTGACGCAGCGCGGCCGCGTCGAGTTCACCGTCGATCTCGATGCAGATCGGCAGGTTGTACGCGCCGCTCGCCGTGTTTCGCTGATTCAGTACCCACATCGCACGCTGGTTTCGTGACAGGGGTGCGGGCGTGGGGTCGCGGCGCGGTTCCAGTCGGACAAGATCGGTCACCGAGTCGTTCTGCTCGAGCGAATCGAGCCGGGCTGCCAATGCCGCAACTGTTGGATGCTCGAATACGGTCCTGAGCGGAACAACCAGCCCCAGAGTACTACTCAAGAGCGAGGTAACCTCCGCGGCCGACAGCGAGTTGCCCCCGAGCGAGAAGAAGTCTGCGTCGCGGTCGTCCTCATTCCCACCGAGGACGGAACCAAAAGCTCCGGCTACAACACGTTCGGTGGCGGTGGCCGGCCCCTCTGCACGGGAAGCATCCAGTGTCGGCGACGGGAGACGGGCGAAGTCGACCTTGCCGTTCCGCATCGGAAGCTCGCCCTCGATGTCGACGATGGCATGCGGAACCATGTACGTCGGAAGGACTTCTGCGGCGGCAGCGCGAAGTTGACCAGTGTCAACTCTTTCGGCACCTGAACTTCTCACGTAGGCGACCAACAGAGGACTTCCACCTTCGGCCGACCGAACCCCGACGACACAGAAGTCGACGTTCGCGACAGACTGAATGACTGCCTCGATCTCACCCGGTTCGATCCGGACACCGTTGACCTTCACCTGCACGTCGGTTCGCCCGAGATAATGCAGGCGATACGTATTTCCCTCGGATTTGGGGCTTTCCGGCTTCCACCTCACCAGATCGCCCGTCCGGTACATCCGGGCGCCTGAACCGGTTGCCACGAATCGTTCCGCAGTTCGGGCCGGTTGGCCGGCGTAACCGCGAGCGAGCATTCGACCTGAGAGATACAGTTCGCCGACGACTCCCGGCGGCACCGGTTCGAGTCGATCATCGAGTACGACGGCGTCGACCCCGGCCAGTGGATACCCGATCGATCCGTCGTGAGTGTCAGCCGACAGTTGTTCGATCGACAGTTGTTCGATCGACAGTTGTTCGATCGACAGTTGTTCGATCGACAGTGGTTCGGTAGCAAGCGAATACATCGTCGACTCGGCAGGTCCGTATCCGTTGATGACTCGGCGTCCGGCTTGCCAGCGCTTCGCCAACGCGCCGCCGAGTCGCTCGCCCCCGAACATCACCGTGGAAAGGTCCGGCAGCGAAGGATCGCCGATCGAGGCGACGACAGTAGGTGTGGCGCACAGATGAGTAATTCGCTCGCGCCTCAGTGCTGATGCGAGTCCCGAGCCGAACAGTTCTTCGTTCTTCGCCAGAACGAGCGTGGCCCCGGACGCACTCGCGATGAGCACCTCGAGCAACGTCATGTCGAATCCTGGCGCTCCGCGATGGAATACGCGAGAACCTGGCCCAGCCGAGAATCGACCGGGCAGGTCTTCGGCGATCACACCGAGCCCGCCGTTGGTCACGACCACAGCCTTGGGGGTTCCGGTCGTTCCTGACGTGAAAACTACGTAGGCCGCCAGGTTCTCGGAATATTCGCGCACCGAGTCGGTGACTTTCTCACCACCAGCGTCTTCACCACCAGCGTCTTCACCACCAGCGTCTTCACCACCAGCGTTGCGGCCGCCGATCGCTCCGGTGCCCAGTGTTTCGAGGACATCGCGTACTCGCGCCTGCGGCTGTTCCGGGTCCGTCAATGCCGGAGCTGCACCGACCTTCGCGATTGCCCACAGTTGCACGATCGACGCAATCGACCGATCCGCAGTCCAAGCAGCGACCTGGTCGACTCCAACTCCCCGGGAGCGCAACTCGTCGGCTGCGACATCCGACTGGGCATCGAGTTCCCGGTAAGTCAGTGTGTTGCCCTCACCCTCGACCGCCACAGCGTCCGGGGCGGATTCGACGCCGAAGCGCAGCATGGAGGCAAGTGTCGTACCGGAAGGTCGAGATCGATCAGGCCGGTCGACCGCGCCATGTGCGGGGACGAGAAGAGCTCGTTCCGCACTGTCCAACAGGTCGATTTGCCCTACGGCGACATTCGGGTCGACAGACACTTGATTCAGGAAGCGCTCGAACCGGCCCGCAAAGCTCGATACCGTCAGATCATCGAATAGATCAGCGTTGTAGACGAATTCGAGACCGAGTTCGCCCCCGACCCCCTCGTCCGTGACGTTGACCTGCAGATCGAAATTTGCGTGCCTGACTTCAGGAGCAATCTGTGTGATGTCCAGCCCTGGTATCGACCACGCGGCGGTCTCAGCAGTTCGGAACGAGAGCGCCACCTGGAACAACGGATGTCGCGAACGCGATCGCGGTGGGTCGATCAGATCGACCAGCGATTCGAAGGGCATCTCTGCGTGCGCGAACGCCGCTACGTCACGCTGACGAACCTGCTCGACCAACCGGCCGAACGAGTTCGACGGATCGACTTCGGTTCGAAGAACAATCGTGCCGGCAAACATGCCGACCAGCTCGTCGAGTTCAGGTGTGACGCGTCCGGACACAACAGTGCCGACAGCTACGTCATCGATACCGTTGTACCTCGCCAACAGCGCCGCGAGAGCGGCGTGTACAACCATGAACATGGTCGCGTTGTTCGATCGTGCGAGTGTCTGAAGGCCCGTTCGTACCGAACCTGAGATCTCCACCCGACAGCTCGACGCACGGGCGAACGTCGAACGTGGACGATCGAGGGGAAGCGTCACCTGCTCGGGAAGTCCTTCGAGAGCCTGCATCCAGTAGCTTCGTACCGTCTCGGGAATCCCCGATTCCCTTTGCCATGCACTGTAATCGGAGTATTCGAGCGCGAGCGGCGACCACTGCGGAGCGTGCTGCGCCGAGCGGGCGATGTACGCCGCAGTGAAGTCGCGGACCAACAATTCGAGCGATCGAGCGTCGGCGGCAACGTGATGGACGACGACAGCCAGGATGTGCTCGACGGGTGAAACCTGGAGAAGTGCCGCACGTACGGGCGGATCAACGGTGACATCGAAGCCCGAACCCACCAGTACTGCTACACAATTCTCGGCGTCGCCGCCGTCGAGTGCCTTGAGCTGAAAGGCCGGAAGCGCATCCTCGGCGTCGAGCACCGTCTGAACCGGGCCGCCGCCGACAACCGGATACACGGTCCGCAGAGTGCGATGGCGATTGATCACGTCACGAATTGCCAGTTCGGCCGCAACCACGTCCAGCTCGCCTGCCAAGCGCAGCACGATCGGGATGTTGTATCCGGCGGAGTCTGTATCCAACTGATTCAGAATCCACATTCGATGCTGGGAAGCTGACAGGTGCACTTCCGTGTTGTCCGAACGAGGCACCAAGGACACGTCAGACGCGTGCTCCGCGCCGGTTCGCCCTACACCTATCCGCGCAGCAGCGATGTCTGCGAGCTGATCGACGGATGGGTGCTCGAACACATCGCGGACGTCGAGGTTGCAGCCCAGGGCGGAGTTCAGACGCGACGAAAGACGAGTGGCGATCAAGGAATTGGCGCCTTGATCGAAGAGGTTCCGGACCGGATCGACATGCGGAACTTCCATCAAATCGCTCAGAATGGCTGCGACTGTCTGCTCGAAGAAGTCTCGCGACTGCCGAGTCGGCTGCGTGAGAGACACCGGGGTCGGCAACGATGCTCGGTCGATTTTGCCGTTGATCGTGACCGGTAATGACGCGAGCGCCATCAAAGCCGACGGAACCATGTGCGCGGGCAGCAACGAACGAGCAGTCCGCAAGACGCCGTCGAGGTCGTGTCCGCTCCCCGGGGTGATGTAACCGACCAAAGTCGGCCCGCTGTCGAGTTCTCTCACCACTACCGCGGCCTGCTCCACCGACGTGTGAGCCAACAGCGCGGATTCGACCTCGCCCGGTTCGATGCGGTAACCGCGCAGTGCCATCTGACCGTCGGCGCGGCGAACATATTCGAGTCGGCCGGCTCGCCAACGGACCAGATCGCCGCTGCGGTACATCCGTGATCCATCGAATCCGGGTTCAGGCACGAATCGCGAAGACGTCATCGCGGGTCGACCCAAGTAGCCTTCGGCCACCTGCGGACCCGCAACATACAGTTCGCCGACAGATCCCGGAGGGACGGGCTTCAACGACGCGTCCAGTACGTAGCTGCGCAACCCTGGTAGTGGGGACCCGATCGGCGAGACAGTCTCGTCACCGGGGACAAGATCGAAACTGGTGACATGGACTGTGGTTTCGGTGATTCCGAACATGTTGACGCCCCGCACGCCCGGGTGCCGATCGAACCAAGCCTCCACGCGCCCGGCGTCGAGGCGATCACCGCCGAAAACAATCGTCCGGAGCGGAAGCAGCATTTCCTGCGTGACTTCCGCCAACGCATAGAAGGCGGCCGGGGTCTGATTGAGAACGGTCACTCGTTCCCGCACAATCAGATCCGCGAATCTTTCGGGTGAGCGCGCGACATCACCGTCCACGATCACGAGGGATCCGCCAGTGGTCAACGAACCCCACATCTCCCAGACCGAGAAGTCGAATGCGTACGAATGAAACATCGTCCATACATCTTCGGCGTTGAAGTCGAAGATCTCTCGGGTCGAGGCGAGCAGCGCCAACACGTTGTCCTGAGACACCACTACGCCTTTGGGTGCTCCAGTTGATCCGGAAGTGTAGATCACGTAGGCGGCGGACTCCGACTGTGCAACGGGCCAGTCGGCCGTAGCGTCAGTCGTCTCGTCCACGAAGATGACAAGTTGCTCGTACCCAACGAACCGCCCAGCAGATTCGTCCGTCGACAGAATCGCTTTCGGGCCTGCATCGGCAAGTACGTAGTGGATACGAGCGTCGGGATACTGCAAGTCGATCGGGACGTACGTCGCGCCCGCGCGAACGACAGCGATGATGGCTACGACGAGGTCGACCGATCGAGGCAGGGCGACCGCCACGCGATCACCGACTCGAATTCCTCGATCGATCAAGACAGCGGCAAGGCCCTCCGAACGAACTCGCACCTCTTCATAGGTGAAACGAGTATCGCCACTCGACACCGCGATTGCATTCGGATGCCGGGCTGCGACGGCCCCGAAGAGGTCAGGCAGCGACTGCGCGACAATCGACGGCGCCGGCACCCGAGCCGACAATTCTTCGCGTTCCGCAACACTGAGAACATCGATGTCACGCAGCATGATTGACGAGTTCTCGGTAATCGAGCCACACACTCGACGAAGCCGCTCGACCCAGCTCTGCACGGTGCCTGCATCGAACAAATCGTCGGCATATCGGAATGTGCCGCGAATACCGCTCGCGTCTCCGTCAATCGTACGATCCTCGCGCACCGTCACTTCGAGGTCGAAGCGAGGGTGCACGGGGGGTAGCGGAGTGCCGTGCGCCGTCAGAGTTCCCATCGCGATCTCGGAGTCGGGCGCTACCGGATCGACAGCGAGAACAACTCGGAGGAAGGAATTCTTCTCACCTACGCCCCCACCGACCGCACGGTCGACCACCCAGTCGAACGGGACGTCGGCATTGGACAGGGCCGCCACATCAACCTCGCGCACCCGAGTCAAGAACTCACCGAACGTGTCTCCGCCGCGAAGGAGCGTTCGCAGCGCGACGGTCCCGACGAACATACCGACGACACCGTCGAACGAAGGATGCGTTCGTCCGGAGGTCGGGGTCCCGATGACCACATCGGACGCACCGGTGATCTTGCTCAGTGCGATCGCAAGGCAAGCGTGCAACACCATGAAGGTTGTGCAGTCGTGCGCGCGAGCGATCTCGTTCAGCGCCGCATGGATAGGTGAGGGCAACTCGAACGTCACGTCCCGAGCCGACGACGGTTGGTCCGGCCGGCGGGATCTGTCCACGGGAAGCGCCAGAGTCGGATCAACACCGGCGAGTGTGTCGGACCAGAATTCCAGCTGGCGTCCTGCCAAGCTCGGTGGATCCGCGGGATCACCGAGAATGGTTCTGTGCCAAGCGGAATAGTCGCGGTAGTCGAGAGCGGGCGAAGGCCAGATCGGCGACCATCCGTCGGCGCGAGCGTCGTACGCCGCGATGAGGTCCGAGACGATCGTCGCGAACGAAAGGCCGTCCAGGGCGATGTGATGGGCAACCACGGTCATGCGGTGGTCGGCATCGCTGCCGGAGGCGAGGATCAAGCGAAGAGGCGCATCGGTCGCCAGGTCGAAACCCGCCGCAACCAAATCCGCTGACGCAGCCTCGTAATCCTCGGACGCAACCTCGATCAGAGTCACCGGAGTCGCGGTCGCAACCTGGATCGGCCACGCGTCGTGATTCTGGTCGAACGAGAAAACAGTACGCAAGACGAGATGGCGATCGGTCAGGTCACCTACCGCCATCCTCATCGCCTCGATATCCAGAGCACCACTGAACGCGACCTCGAACGCAATGTTGTACGCCGACGACTGGGGATCCAAACGGTTCAGTAACCATAGGCGTTGTTGCGCCGGTGCGATTTCCACGACGAGGTCGTCCGAAATGCGCTGGGGTTCCTCCACCCACTCCGCCCGCCCCGCACGGATCACCCGGGCCAGGCGCGCCGGCGTCGGGGCACCGAACACATCCCTCACACCAACCCGTCTTCCGAGAGCGGAACTCACTCGCGCGGCAACATACACGGCGTCGAGTGAACTACCGCCCCAGGCGAACAAGTCGGAGTGCGGTCCGAGAACTCCGACGCCGAGGACCTCGGCCATCACCGAGGCAATCAATTCCTCGTCGTACTCGATCGGACGGTTGACCGCCGCGCGCTGCTCGGCCGGCGCGGACGACGCCGGTTCGGGGAGCGCTGAACGGTCAGTCTTTCCATGGCTCGTGACGGGCAATGCTGCCAAAATAGTCACCGAACTCGGCAGCATGGAACGAGGAAGTCGGGAAGCCAGATGATCGAGCACCATCGTCTGGCTCAACGGATGAGCTGCACCTTCGGCCACGGTCACATACGCCGCAAGCGACCCGGATCGCTCGACCACCGCTGCTTGCGCAACGCCGGGAGTCGACAGGAGCACAGCCTCGATCTCGCCCAGTTCGACGCGTACTCCACGGATCTTGACTTGTTGATCAGAGCGACCCAAGAACTCGAGTTGACCGGCATCGTTCCATCGCACGACATCCCCGGTGCGGTACATGCGCTCGCCGGCACCAGTGGCACCAAAGGGCGCAGCGACAAAATGCTCCGCGGTGAGCGTCGGAGAAAGGTACCCTCGCGCCAGTCCGTGTCCCATCACGTACAGCTCCCCCGCGGCGCCGACCGGAGTGGGCAGCAACGACGAATCCAACACCACAGCGGAAACGCCGTCGATCGGGCGCCCGATCGGAGTATCACCACCAGGCGCGAGCGGCTCGCTCATGAATGCCGCGACGGTTGCTTCACTGGGCCCGTACGAATTCACGATGTCGACGTGACTCGACCACGCATCCACTAGCGCTCCCGGCGGTCGCTCGCCGCCGACGTTCAAGACTCGAAGTTCCGGCAAAGCCCGAGGATCCATCGTCAACGGAACCGATGGCGTCGAGTTCAGGTGCGTGACACCTTCGAGCCGCAAATAGTCGTCGAGGTCCACTCCGCCGATCAATCCGGGAGGAACGATCACTGCGGTCGCGCCGCAGCCGTGTGCAAGCAGAATCTCGAGGATCGCCACGTCGAACGATGTGTTTGCAAGGAGCGCGACGCGGGAGGAACTATCGATGTTCAGACGCCGTGCGTGAGAACGCAGCAACGGCACAATGCCTCGGTGCGTGACCGCGACACCCTTCGGTCGCCCGGTAGAACCAGAGGTGTAGACCACGTAGGCGGTGTCGTCCAGAGACAGGTCGGCGATAGATGAACCCGCCCCCACGCGTCGATCCACCGGACCTTCGACGGTCTCGTCTTCCCTGGGGTTGACGACGCAGACCCAAGCCGGCACGTTCACGAGTTCGCCACCGACCACAACGGACACGTCGGCGTCGTCGAGAAGGAAAGCGACACGCTCGGAGGGTGTTTGAGGATCCACGAAGAGAAGGGCAGCACCAGCCCGCACTACTGCATGAAATGCAACTACGGAATCGGTCGAGCGCCCGGTGAGGATCCCGACGACGTCGCCTCGTCCGACTCCGTTCTCCACGAGCAAGGCGCAGAGTGCATCCGCGCGAGCGCCGAGCTGGTCGTAAGTGACGTCCACACCTTGCTCGCGGATCGCGACGGCACTCCCCTGCCCTGCGCCGCCTCTGATGACCGAATCGAGCGTCGCGAATCCGTCCGTCCGCTGACCTAGCGCAGGGACCAGATCCTTCACTTCATCCGTCGAGAGGATGGGGAGGTCACCGAGCGCACGGGTAGCCGAGTCGAGGAACCCCTCGAGTAGCCGAACGAACTGACGATGATGCATCGCCAAGTCACGTTCGCTGTAGAGGTGCGGATTGGCTTCGAAGGAAAGGCGAACGTTCTCCCCCGCGATCGACGGATAAATGCTGAAGAACAGGTCTTCGGTGGGTCCGGATGTGAGGACGTGAAATTCGCCGACGACGTCACCGAGCCGAATCGCTTCGTGAAACATCATGACGTTCACGGCCGGGCCCGCCGCCTCACGGGATCCGCCCTGCCCCTCCTGGAAGCCCATGTCCTCGTAGCGGAATCGCTGGTGGCGTAGCGCACCGGTCATTTGAACCGAGATCTGACGCACCAGTTCTCGTGGCGACAGATCCCGTTCGAGTTGCGCACGAACAGGCACGATGTTGGACAGCATCCCACCTGAACGTCTCGACGTCGCCGTGGTGCGGCCGGACACCGGCAAGCTGAGGACTACGTCATCGGAATCAGTCATGCGACCGAGATAGGACGCGAATGCACCGACGAGGACCGCCACCTCGGACGTAGTCCACTCGGTCGCGACATCCGAAAGCTGTTTTGCAAGAGTTGGATTCAGTGTCCGAACCATCATGAGCTGCGGCATGGACGTCAGCCCGGCGCCGTCGGCGAGGCGAACCGGGCGGGGCAGGCCTTCGGACATCTCCGTCCAGTACTGCTCGTCCGATCGATACCGCGACGAGGATCGGTAGTCGACGTCGAGGTCATGCAGTGCACGTACCCCGAAACCACCGAAAGGAGTCAGCGTCTTGCCATGAACCAGATGCGAATAGCGCTCGGCCACCCGAGCGGTGAGTGTCATCGCCGCATGTCCGTCGAGCACGAGGTGATGGGCGTGCGAGTACCAGTAGTAGTGCTCATCTGCCAGGTGAAGCAAGGTCGCCGAGATCAGGCGGTCAGACATCACGTCAAGTGGCCGTGAGTATTCCGCTGTCATCCACTCGTTCGCGCGCTGAACCGGGTCGCGGTCGCTGCGTAAGTCGAGGTATGCGAGATCGTCGACGATCGAATGATCGACGACCTGTGCCGGCTCGGCATCGGTAGCGACGAGGCGAACGAACGGCGACTCCAATTCATGACATGCCGTATTCGTTGCCTCGATCAGCGCGTCGACGTCAACCGGTCCGCGTAGTTCCACGTACTGAGCCACCACGAACGGAGTTGACGGACTCAATTGCTGCGCGAACCACAGCGCGAGCTGAGCCCGAGACAACGGAAAAGCACTCAACCCGTCACCTCACATTTCACCAGCCTTGTTTTTCACGAACGTTCGGTGGCTGATCACGTGAATCCATGGGAGCGAACACCACGAACGGCCGAACCGAACCCTACTGTCTCGTCTAAGTTTTCACCACTGGGCCAACACTGCTAGACATGTCGACGCAGCTTTCACGCACTCAAACGTCAGGAGCTTCAGCGGATGAACAACGACACGGTGGGACCAAAGTCCGACGACGATTCCGGGGCTGAACCGATCGGCTCCAACACCATCCCACCGAGGGGCCCGGAGCGCGAAACCAAGGGGGCGGCCGCTTTTCTCCGAAGCCGTAGAACGGCAGTCGCGATCACCGCAACGACGCTGGTAGTGGGCGGTTTCGTGGCATGGCTCGGGTACACGGCATACGAGGCGAAAGACAACCTGGAGGCGGCTCGCGACCACGCACAGTCGGCGAAGAGCGCTCTCCTGGCCGGAGATACGGGAGTCGCAGAGTCTGCCGCGGCGGAAGCCGATCGCGAAGCATCGGCCGCATACGACAACACCCATTCACTCCCCTGGAACATCACCGCCGCAATTCCCGTCATCGGGTCGCCGTTCGAGTCGACGCGCCAGATGACCGAGGTCGTTCAGGGGCTTACGCGTGACGTTCTCGGCCCTGCCGTGACTACCGGAACTTCACTCGCACCAACGGAATTGGTGCAGCCCGGTGGGCGCTTGGCACTCGCACCGTTACGCGAAGCGGAACCGAAACTGGCCGAAACAGCTATCGCCGCGGAATTGCTGTCGTCGCAGGCACAGGAAGTTCCCGAATCGAAGTACCTGGGCCGAGTTAACGATGCCAGAGCAGAATTACAGTCGCAGACAAGCGAACTGGCTACCCTCCTGACGAACACCGCCTCCGCGGCGCGCATCGCACCGGCGATGCTCGGCACCGACGGACCGCGCAACTACTTCATCGGTTTCCAGACCAATGCGGAAGCGCGAGGAACCGGCGGCCTGTTGGGTGGATACGGCATCGTCCGAGTCGACAACGGCGCCGGTCGGGTGGACACACTCTCCCCCAACTCCGAACTAACACTGGACAATCAACCGATAGACCTTGGTCCTGACTTCAACCAGCTGTACGGAAACAGTCGACCGACCACCGATTTTCGCAACAGCAACCTCAGCTCGCACTTTCCGTACGCAGCGCAGATCTGGCAGTCCCTGTGGTCACAGGAGTCCGGGGGTGAGCTGGTCGACGGCGCGATAGCGACCGATCCGATAGCACTGAGTTACCTCCTCGCGGCGGTGGGACCAGTAGAGATGCCGGACGGAGAGTCGGTCACCGCCGACAACGTCGTTGAGTTGACCGAGTCGACCGCGTACGCACGCTTTCCCTCCGACAACAAGGCACGAAAGCAGTATCTGCAGACAATCGCGGCCCGTGTCGTGGCGAAGATGACCGGGAACATCAAGTCGTCGAGCGCATTACTGGAGGCTCTGGGCAGAGGTGTCAGCGAGGGCAGAATCGCAGTGTGGAGCTCTCACCCCGACGAACAATCGGTTCTTGCCGACACCGTCCTCGGGCACACCATTCCCGATGATGCGGCTCCGTATGCCGGTGTGGTGATCAACAACCAAGCCGGCAACAAGCTCGACTACTACCTCACACGAGAAATCGACTACACAGCCCAGACGTGCACCGGCGACACCCGAAAGACAACGGTCACCGTTCGACTGACCAACAACGCGCCCGACGCCGACCTGACCGAATATGTCAGCGGGATCGTCGACAACCCCGGACGACTGCCCAATGGCACCAATGTGGCTGCAGTCACTCTGCTTGCGACAGCCGGCGCCAAACTCGATGCCGTCTCCGTGGGTGGACAGATTTCGTTTGCCGTCAACGGAACCGAACAGGGTCACCCGGCCTACATGACCAGGGCCGTCATTCCGCGAGGCCAGACGGTTGAGCTGAAGTTCGATCTGACCGAGCCCACAGCCGAGGGCGAAGCTCGCGTACCGGTCCAGCCGCTGGTCGACGACCCGAAGATTACCGTCGACGTGCCTACCTGCTGAGCTTGACCGGCAAACGTCGACGAGGCCCCTGGCATGTCGCCGTTTGTCGGGCTCGTGAACTTTCAGCAGATTTGAAACTTTGGTGAAGGCTAGCCTATGCTTCCTGACGCGCCTGGAACCGGCCGTCGGCTGCGATCCGTCGGAGTCTCACTCCTCGGCGCATCGACAACGGAAGGTTCCCCATGCGATACGCCCGTGTGCGCTCACTTCGCCGAACTGTGGCGCTGAGTGGATTGGTCATTGCTGCCCTGGTAATCGGCGGATGCAGTAACAACGACACCGCAACCGAATCGAGCAGCAGCGACTTCGAAACCGTCACCATCGAAAGTGCGCTCGGAAACGCCGTCATCACCGAAAAGCCCGAGCGAATCGTGACTCTCGGCATGGGGTCGGCGGAGACCGTAATCGCGCTCGGCACGATCCCGGTCGGCGTCGAAAAGTACGCATGGGGCAGCGACGACACCGGGTATCTGCCGTGGGTGCACGAAGCGGTCACGAAGCAAGGTGGCGAACTGCCAGAGCAGTTCACCGGCGGAACCGATCTCAACATCGAGGCGATCATCGCTCTCGAACCCGACCTGATCCTCGCCCCCTGGTCCGGCATCACTCAGCAGCAGTTCGACTCACTCAACGCGTTCGCGCCGACCGTCGCCTACGCCGAGAGCCCCTGGACCATCACGTGGGAAGACCAGATCAGCGTCATCGGCAAAGCCATGGGCGAATCCGAGAAGGCGACAGCCGAAATCGACAAGATCAAGTCGCAGTTCGCGGAATCGACTGCAGCACATCCGAACTACGCCGACGTCAGCTTCTCCTTCATCTACAACACGGGCCCAGGAACCCTCGGCGTCTTTTTCGCCGAAGAGCAGCGTGTGGCCATGGTCCGCGCACTTGGCCTGCAGGTGGATCCCGTCGTCTACACCTTGACGGAATCTGAAGGAACAGACTCGGCCGTCATCGGCCTCGAGAACGCAAACCTCCTCGACAAGTCCGACCTGCTCTTCACCTTCTACTCGGACCCGGCCAATCGGGCCGAGATCGAAGCGCAGCCCGCTTACCAGGCAATCCCCGCTGTGGCTCGGGGAACTGTCATCGCTCCGACCGAACAGCCCTTCGTCACCGGTTCCTCGATGATCAACCCTCTGACCGTGCCCTGGTCGCTCGAGCGCTACGTGCCGATGATCGACGAGGCAATCGCGAAGCTGAACAAGTGATGTAGATCAGCATCGTGCGATCGAGAAACCCGCGTCCTATTCGGACGCGGGTTTCTTGCCGTCGCGTTCAGCTTTGAATCGCATCCACTCACTGCTCAGCATGCGATTGTCGATGATCCACCCCATGTAATCGCGCATGTTGAGCACACGAATGTACGCGGGACCGTTGGGATTTGCGTACTGCAGGGCCTCGGTCGCAAGCTTGCGTTGATTCTCGAGATACACGTGCTCTGTTTCGAGGAATCCGCCCCACACGTCGGAATCCATGACGTAGTAGTGAGTCCGATCCCGAGGCTTGCGCGTGAGCTTGACGAACCCCCGGTCGATCAACCGACGAATGTAGGTGGACACCGATCCGCGACTTGCTCCGAGTGCCTGCGCCAACTCTTCGGCGCTGACCCCTGGCGACTCGCTGATCAACAGATAGCCCGCAATACGTCCTTCGATGCGGGCTCCACCGCCGGACTGCCAGTACACGGAGAACTGATCGATAAACCACGTGGAGAAGTCGTCACCGCGAGCAGGGCTGGCATCGCCCATTCGTTGAGCCTCCGACGTCTCTGGGTACGAACAATTCGCCACTATTGTGCCAGCACCACCGTCACCGAGCCGAAATCACCAGCCCTGGAGTGGTTGCGATGAACTCGAGCTGTTCGATTGTCAAAGGCGACGCCGATGTGGAGCCCGCCGATGTCACGAACTGGGTCACCACTACTGTTTCGCCGGAGGGGTGAACAACCCGGACCGTGTCATCGCCCGAGCCATCGGGATCGACCAGGCGAGTCACGGTGGTGGAGCCTGGCAACGTCAGTGTCTCACCCGGTTCCGGCACAGCGGTACCAACTGATATTTCGACATCGCTGCTGCCGTCCGCTGTTGAGGCGACGATCCGCTCGCACACTCCTCCCTGTCCGTAATCATCCGGAACCAACGAACCGAGCGGGCGCTCCAAAGTGACGCCTGCCGCGCCGAGATCCTTCCAACGTGCATCGAGCAACTGATTCAGTCGGTCGATATCCATGCGCGACGCAGGTGGACCGGCATTCACAGAATCGGTGTAGCAGGATGCCTTCGGCGGCGGCGTCGAGTCTGGAACCGGCGCAGTCACCGCAAGCCCCGGCGCGGTCGCTAACGCGATCAGTTCGTCCATCGTCAAGAGCGGGGAAGCATCCGACGAAGTTCCGGTCGACGTGTCGACGCTGGCAACAACCCGGGATCCATCACCGAGATACGCGACGACTCCGCGCTCGCCCCCGACTTCCGAACCGTCTTTGTCTTCGAAATCGGCTCTGTCCTCGAAATCGGCGATGTCGAGCACTGTTCCGTTTTCGAGATGCTCCCGCCGATCCACCAGACCCTCCAAGCACGGCGGCACCGGCTGATCCCATGCACGCACCTGAACCGAGATATCCGCAGTCCGCCCGACGCGAGTCAAGGTTCCCTTCGCCGACGTAGAACCGCTGAACTCGATCGGGTCGACCCCGTCAGGAAACGAAGCCCCCCGGTAATTCTGGATCGGCGCAAACTCGAGCGATTGCGACGGACTCGCAAATACAACCTCCACATCGGAAGGCAGCGATTCGAGTAGTGCATCGCTCATGGCGGTGGCCTTCGGACCCGAGAACCACGGATAGTCCGGGTCGCCATAACCGGGCTCACCGGCAAAACCGTAGTTGAATCGCACCGGCGGACCCGGCGATGCCACCGAATCGCATCCGGGAATCGACGCGCCCGTGTCCTCGTTCGTCACCGCCGCGACAACAGTTCCCAAGGCGACGATCGAGACGATCACCAACCCGTCGCGCCAGGTCCATTGCTCGCGGCGACGGTTCGACTCGTGTGCGGTGCGCCCAGACATTTCTCGATCATTGCCTACGGCAACAACTACGTCACTATCCGACATACCCAGTGAGGTCGTAAACCGTGGAATTTCCCACGGTCGTCGATGCGAAATTGGCTTCGACCCATTCCTGGATGGCACTCGACGTGCTGTCCCCGCTTTGGCCCTCTCTCTGGCTTCCGCCCTGGCTACCCGCAATGTAGTAGTGAATTTTTCCGTCTGCCACGTACTGGATGAATTGATCCAATGTCGGTGCGGGATCGGAACTCCAACCGCCGATCGCCATCACCGCGGTATTGCTGGCCAACTCGTAGGTCGCTGCGCTTTGCGAGCCGTTGGTCGCGGCCGACCACGTGGTGCCCGCATTGACCAGCATTGCCGTCAACTCGGAAGCACTTTCGCTGCCGCTACTCAGTTCTTGCCCGTTCGACGCCGGATTTACAGTCGCGTCAGAAGAATTCGGCGGAGCGTCACCGTTTTGCAGCTCTGGGCCCCCACCCATACCTCCTCCCCCGCCCATTCCGGAATCGGACACGGCGCCGGTTGGTCCGGCTGTCGGAATGGATCCGCCGTGCGCGGCTGCGGCAGTGGCAATCGCGTAAGACGCCGAACCTGCTATCCCTGCCAACGAGCCGATGATCAATCCAGCAACAGCAAGCCTTCGGAATCGATCCTTGGCTCCCACGAGAACCAGGATCGCGCCGACGACAGTGCCCGCCAACAGAATCCACTTCAGCATCGGCAGCCAGTCGGCATTGCGGTGCAACAACACCCAACTCCAGATTCCTGCGGCCAGCATCGTCGCAGCCAAGCCGCAACGTCCGATCCAACGGGCACGGACCAACCACAGAGCGTATCCACCGGTCCCGATCATCCCCGCGACGGCGGGCGCCAGCGCAACTGTGTAATAGGGGTGGATCGTGCCGGACATGTAGCTGAAGATCAGGCCGGTAACGAGAAACCAGCCACCCCAAAGGATCAACGACGCACGGACAAGATCTGTGCGCGGTTCGCGCCCACAGGCGAGTAAGCCGAACACCAACGCAATCAAAGCCGCAGGAATAAGCCAGGAAATCTGGATACCCATCTCGCTGCCGAACAGCCGTTCGAGTCCGGCACTTCCCCCGAAGCTCGAACCTGCACTGCCACCGGCCATTCCGCCACCGCCACCGGTGCTCCCGAAAAGTCGACCCAATCCGTTGTATCCCAGTACCAAGTCCATGACGCTGTTGTTGGTCGATCCGCCGATGTACGGGCGAGAATCAGCGGGCCACAGCCACACTGCCAACACCCACCACCCAGCCGATATGACAACGGACGCAGCACCGATCACCAGGTGGACCAGGCGAGTCCGCAAGCGCACCTGTCCGGCGATCAAATACGCGGCACCGAATGCAGGCAACACCATCAGCCCTTGCAGCATCTTGGTGAGAAAGGCAAACCCCAGCGCTACTCCTGCGAGCGCCACCCACATCGCGGCTCGACGACCGATCGCCGTGCCCATAGCCCGAATCACGAAGTAGCCCGCAAGAGTCATGAGCAGAACCAACAGTGCATCAGGATTGTCGAACTTGAACATCAGGGCGGCAGCGGGCGTAGCTGCCAAAACAGCTCCCGCCACCAAACCCGCAGCGGGCGACGCCACTCGTTTGACGGCCGCGTATACGAGCGCTACTGATCCGACGCCCATCAATGCCTGCGGAACTAGAAGACTGGCACTCGAGAATCCGAAGATTCGTCCGGACACACCCATGACCCACAATGAAGCGGGCGGCTTGTCGACAGTGATGAAATTCGAGGTATCGAGGGAACCGAAGAACCACGCTTTCCAATTCTGGGAGCCGGCCTGCGCCGCTGCAGCGTAGAAGGTGTTGGCGTAGCCACTCGCGGTCAGATTCCACAAATACAGGACTGCCGTTGCTGCCAACAGGATCGTCAGCGCCAATCCTGTACTGCGCGTGCGGAACCACGACGGCGAGGGCTCCGCGCGATGGGCAGTTGGTGCCGGCCGCTGACGCGGGGCCGGATGCAGAACGGCGGTCATCAGGAAGTCCCTTCACGAGTTACTGTCCTGCCAACGATCGCGTCTCCAACCCTGGCGGCACTGGGAGCCGCCTGGAAAGTTGCTGTGAATGGATCAGGTCAGGGAGCGCTCGAACAGCACGACGCTGAACCAACCGTTGTCGGCATCGTCTCCGAAGTCACGACGCCCTACCTCGGCGAAACCCGCGTCTCGGTAATAGCGGCGCAACCGCACGTTGGTTTCTACACAATCGAGCCGCAGGTACTGCGCGTTCTCGTCCGCGGACCGTCGATGGGCCCAGACGAGTAAGCGTTCGCCCAACGAGGTGCCCGAGAATTCTCGATCGATAACCAATCCGTGCACGTAGCCGGCAGGATCGTTCGAATTGGGCCAGACCACGGGGTCTGACCAGATCAACCGCAGGGCACCGACACTCCTCGACTGTTCCCGGTCTCGCGCAACAAAGAACTCCCCTCTCGAAATCTGCTCCCCGACCTGCTCGACAGACACTTCACGCGGGCGCCACTGGATGATTCCGCGTTCTGCCAACCAGTCTTCTGCCGCGTGCCGCAGCGCCAGAATCTCCGGCCCATCGGTCTCGACCGCTTGCACAACGTCGACAACCATATGACCTCCCCCATATCTGCAGCCGTTCACAACAACACGGCCTCCAGGCCCCAACCCGGGTGTATCTCCGAGTTGAAGCCTATCGGCGTGAAGTTGTGCGCCTGAACGGGTGTCACCACTCAGTCAGGTTTTGAAGGTGGTGTTCGCCGGCCGCGGTTGCTGGCCGGGGTCGATCGAGGGTGGTGGGATGAACCAGGGTTTGTTGTCGGCGCCGATGCGGATTTTCCATTTCCCGACGAACCCGGATTTGCGGTGCATCAGTCGGTGGTGCGAACGGCACAGCAGGACCAGGTTGTTCATCACCGTCGGGCCGCCGTTGGCCCAGTGCCGGATATGGTGCGCATCCGTCCAGGCCGGTACACATGTGCAGCCCGGGAACGCGCAGCCTTTGTCCCGGGCGATCAACGCCACTCGCTGTTCGGCGGTGACCAATCGTTTTCCTGGTTGCGCATCCAACGGCGCGCCGTGATCGTCGAGCAGGACGGTGGAGAGGAAACAATCACAGCCGAGGAGTCTGGTCTGCGACACGGACAGTGGTCCGAGCCAGGGCATGTGCCCGACATCAAGATCGGCCAGGTCCAGATAGTCGTCATCACCCGAATCCGAAGACTGTGCGGCACAATCCCGATGCTCCGCCAGATCCCGAGCATTGATGTGCACGTTCACATGCGGACGCTGACCACCATCCGTACCGGTCTTCGCGCAGTCCAGATACCGGCGGATCAGTTCGGTGAACCCGTCCGCCGTGCGTTTCGCCGCCGACCGAGAATCGGGAGTCCCGTCCGGTGCCGGGGTCGGCATCGTCAGACTCGACAACGCCGACAACAGCATTTCCCCGGTCAGGGCGTCGAAATCACCGCGCACCACCACTCGACCATTGAGCGTCGACGCGATCCGCAACTCGTTCCGGTCGACATCCTCGGCGGGTGGAATCTCATCCGATTCGAACAACCGCTCCAACGTCGCGATCACGTTCCGCACCTTCGTCGTCGTCGCCTCCACACCCGACGCAGCAGCCAACAACAAATCGATGCACTTCGGTAATGCCTCCTCCGGCATCCCCTTCGGTGGTGACTCGCAGAACGCCACGATCAACACCGCATGCTCGAACGAACAGTCCCCGCAATCGAACCGAGCCGCCACCGCCGGAAACGGCCGCAAAGCCGCACCCAACGCGGCGATCTTCTTCCCGTCCCGAACCTGCAGCATCGTATTCGCCGCCAACCACGCACCCACCCCGCGGCTGGCAATCACCTGATCATCCGGGCGCGTCGACAACTCGTCCACCACCGCCACTCGAACGGCTTCCAGGCGCAGAATCTCCGCACTCGCTTCGACAGCAGCAGCGCGCAACTCGGCAGCAGTCAACTGCCACAGACGTCCGCGTAACCCCACCGCAGAACCAGACACCACGTCCGACAACAAGACGCTCATTGAATCCCCCGATCCCCTCCCCACACAATACTCGAACATGCGTTCGAGTCAAGAGTGGTAGACCTCGAGCGCCCGCGCTACCGATTCGTCACCCGCAGGTAGCAACGGCAGTCGCACATGGGGAGTCGGAATCTGTCCCAACGCATGCAATACGCCCTTGATCACAGTCGGGTTCGGTTCGGAAAACAGAGCTCCGGACAGCTTCGACAAACTCCGCCCGAGGTCACGGGCGCCGTCCACATCGCTACTGTCCCAAGCTTTTACCAAGCGGACGAACTCAGCGGTCCACACATGAGCGGACGCCAAGATGCCACCGGCCGCACCCAAGGCCAGAAGAGGCGCGAGAAATAGATCATCCCCCGCCAGTACGGCGAAGTCGCCTGGAAGATCCGCGAAGAGTTCGACGGCAGCTGCGTCGATACCGCCCGCGGCATACTTCACACCAACAACCCCGGGCAAAGTACCCACCTCCTGCAAAGTGCCGCTGTCCAGATCGCACGCAGTCCGGTACGGCACGTGATAGACGATCAGCGGCACTGGGCTCGACGACTGCAGATGCGCGAAATGCGCCACCACACCGGCTTTCGACGGCCTCGTGAAGGAGGGAACCGGCACCAACGCCGCCGAGACCTCAGGCCACCGAGCCAGCCTCCCGAGCGCCTGCGCACTGCCCGCCGTGTCGTTACTGCCCGCGCCGACGATCAACGTCGCACCTCTCGCACGGCACACATTCGCACAGATATCCAGAACGGTCACTCTCTCCTGTTCGGTGAGTGTTGCGGCTTCCGCTGTAGTCCCCAGCGCAACGAGTCCGACCGCACCCTCGGAGAGGACCTGGTGCGCAAGCTGTTCGAGTGCATCGGTTGCAATACGACCGTCGCTCTCGAAGGGCGTGATCAGTGGAACATGGATTCCGGCCAGGTCAACTCGAGTCGTAGTCATAGAACTCAGCCTCACCGAACAAACCTTGTAGGTCTAGTTCACATTTCCATCGTCGAGCGTAAGCTGAGCTGATGCTCGATGTTCGCCGACTGAAGCTCTTGCGCGAACTAGCGCTGCGCGGAACCATCGTTGCCGTTGCCGAGGCGCTGTCGTTCAGTCCCTCCGCGGTGTCGCAGCAGTTGGCCGTCCTCGAACGTGAAGCCGGCGTGCCGCTGCTGGAACGAACAGGCCGTCGCGTCCGACTCACACCCGCCGGTGAGAACCTCGCACGTCATGCCGAAGCCATCCTGCAACGCCTGGAGCAGGCGTCAGGTGAATTGGTCGACGCACGTCGTGGACTGGCGGGGCCGCTGCGCATCGGAACGTTCCCGACCGCGGCACGGGCGATCCTCCCGGCGGCATTGATCGCCCTGTCTCGCGAGCATCCCGGGTTGGAACCGATGGTTTCGGAGATCGACCCGGCGGACGTCGCCGACGACCTACGAGCTGGGACTCTGGACTTGGCGTTGATTCACGACTACGACTTCGTCCCTCGCCCCACCGAACCGGGCCTGACGACATTGCCGCTCTGCAGCGAAGCCGTGTACCTCGCATCGAGTGACATCGAGTCAGATCCCCACGACGCTGTCGCATCGCTGACCGACTGCGTAGAACGTCCCTGGATTACCGCAATTCCCGGAACTGCTTGTCATGCAATGACTATTCGCGCATGCCGGGCAGCTGGATTCACCCCGAAAGTGCGACACCACATCGACGAGTTCGCCACCGTTCTCGCCCTCGTCGCTGCGGGACAGGGTGTTTCGCTGGTTCCTGAACTCGGAGCAATCCATCCGCCGCTAGGTGTGCGCCTGACGCCGATGCCCATTCGACGAAGGACGAAGATTGCACACCGAGCGGGCTCCGACGCTCACCCGGCGGTCGCAACCGTGACAAACGCGCTTCGCTCGGCCGTCCCACAACTGCTGGACGCCGAGCAATAGCGGCATCTACATGTCGAGCCCGAGGTCGAGGACCGTCACCGAGTGCGTCAAGGCACCGACAGCGAGGTAGTCGACGCCGGTTCGGGCGTACTCTGCGGCAACGTCGATGGTGAGACCACCGGATGACTCGAGTTTGGTTTCTGGAGCAACAGCGTCTCGGCGCTGGACCGCGATCTGCGTCTGCCACAGCGGGAAGTTGTCCAGCAGAACAAGTTCCACGTTCTCCGCCAGCACCTGATCGAGCTGAGTGAGGTTGTCGACCTCAACTTCGCACTCGATGTCCGGGGCGAGCTCACGGACCGCACGAAGTGCTGCGACCACCGAACCGGCAGCAGCAACATGGTTGTCCTTGATCAACGCCGCGTCGCCCAATCCCATACGGTGGTTGACGCCTCCGCCCACGTGGACTGCATATTTCTGCAGAGAACGCAGTCCGGGCAGCGTCTTTCGGCTGTCCCGCACTTTGGCATGAGTGCCGGCAATGGCGTCGACCCACTGTGATGTCGCCGTGGCGATTCCCGAGAGATGGCAGACGAGGTTGAGCATCGTGCGCTCTGCCGTGAGAAGTCCGCGGGTGGGCGCGACAACGGTGAGCACCGATTGACCTGACGCAACCCGAGTTCCGTCGGCCACCCGATCAACGACCTCGTAGTTACCCGCGCCGATCACCTCGTCGAGAACAAGCAGTCCGACGTCGATGCCGGCGACAGTACCCGAGGAGCGTGAGACGACCGACGCCTTCGCGACCGCATCGGCGGGAACCGTTGCGGTAGAAGTGATGTCGGGTCCATAGCGCAGATCCTCGTCCAGAGCGAGCCTGACCAATGTGAGCAGCTCGTCACGGTCGAGCGGCGCGGGCAGGATCTTCTGCTCGGTCATCAATGAACTCCTGTCAACAACATGTCGGGTATTTCGAGCGCTCCATCGGCACCCATCTTGATCCGAGTGCTGCGACGCTGATTCGGATCTGTTTCAGGATAGTCGGTGCGGGTATGGCAGCCACGGCTCTCGGTTCGCGCCACGGCCACGTCGACCAATGCAGTCGCGGTCAACGTGAGCGCCGCGTCTTCGAGGTCCGGAGCAGCCACCGCCACTGTCTGTTCGGCGTCGGCAAGCGCGGCTCGCGCAATCTGGAGACCGCCTCCGTCGCGAACCACCGACGCGTGTGCCGTCATGACGGACTGCACGGTCTCTCGCGGCAGGATCGGCATCGGCTTGCGCACCACGTTGACCACTTCGGCATGAACCTCGCGACGCTCGGCAGCTGCGATTCCTGCACGCTCCCCGACTACCAAACCCTCGAGAAGGCTGTTGGACGCAAGACGATTCGCGCCGTGCAATCCCGTGCGAGCCACTTCGCCTGCTGCGTAGAGACCAGGCACTCCCGTTCGTCCATGGACGTCGGTGGCGACTCCGCCGCACGAATAGTGCGCGGCCGGGGCGACCGGAATTAATTGGGTGCGTGGATCGATGCCCGCTTCGAGGCAGGACGCCGTGATGGTCGGGAATCTCGAATCGAAACCGTCGAGCTTGCGAGCGTCGAGATAGACGTGATCAGTGCCGAGATCGCGTAGGCGTGCTGCGATTGCCCTCGAGACCACGTCACGCGGGGCGAGATCACCCAGCGGATGAACACCTGCGGTGACCGAATCACCGTTGGTGTCGACAAGAATCGCGCCCTCGCCGCGGACCGCCTCACTGATCAGGGGTCGGCGGCCTACCCCGCCCGGAGTGAAGAGCACCGTCGGATGGAACTGAACGAACTCCAGGTCCGCAATCGCCGCACCGGCTTCGAGTGCCAACGCGATTCCGTCGGCAGTCGCTCCGGGCGGATTTGTGCTGCAGGCATACAGCTGACCGAGTCCGCCGGTAGCGAGCAGCACCGCGGGCGCATGGATCACTCCGAGGCCTTCCGGCGAGGAGACGATGAGTCCGCACACCCCACGCCGGTTGGTCACCACCTGGACTGCCGCTGCACCGAACAGAACGGGGAGCCCGGCAGCATTGAGAGCCCGCTGCACTTCCGCGCCAGTGGCGTCGCCGCCGGCATGGATGATCCGACGCGTGCTGTGCCCACCCTCGCGGGTGCGCGACACCTCGCCGTCTCGCCCGCGATCGAAGACCGCTCCCAACGCGGCCAGCGCAGCAACAGCGTCGTGACCAGCTTCGACGATGGAATAGACGGCTTCCTCGTCGCACAAACCGACGCCGGCCTCACACGTATCCGAAACGTGCGACTCGACGGAATCCGTATTCAGATCGTCGACGACCGCGATGCCGCCCTGCGCGTACTGAGTCGCGGTGTCCGTCGGACCGCCCTTGCTGACCGTGAGTACTTTCAGTCCCCGCAGGGAAGCGGTGCGCGCAGCGGTGAGGCCCGCGACACCGCCTCCCACGACGACCAGGTCGGCATGAGCCTCCCAGGCGAAACGCCCGGCAGGGCTGGTCACTCGCCGCCGCCCGGATTACCGATCTCGATCATGCGCTGCACCGACTTCTGTGCACGCTTGGCCATCTCGAGATCGACGTGGACCTCGTCCTTGCCCTCGAGAAGGCAGCGAAGCAACGCGGCAGGCGTGATCATCTTCATGTACGGGCACGACGCGCGGTCGTTGACGGCCTGGAAATCGACGTCGGGCGCTGCCTTGCGCAACTGGTGCAGCATCCCGATCTCGGTCGCGACCAGAACCTGCTTGCTCTTGGTGACGCGGGCCGCGTCGAGCATTCCGCCGGTGGAGAGAATCTTGACCTTGTCCGCGGGGACCGCGCCTTCACCGGCTAGGTACAGAGCCGAAGTAGCGCAACCACATTCAGGGTGCACGAACAGCTCGGCGTCCGGGTGCGACTTGGACTTGGCCGTCAGCTCGTCACCGTTGATGCCGGCGTGCACGTGGCACTCACCAGCCCAGATCTGCATGTTGGTACGGCCCGTCACGCGCTTGACGTGAGCTCCCAGGAACTGGTCCGGCAGGAACAGAACCTCGCGGTCGGGATCGATCGAGTTGACCACGTCGACGGCATTGGACGAGGTGCAGCAGATGTCGGTGAGACCCTTCACCTCTGCGGTTGTGTTCACGTACGACACCACCAGCGCGTTCGGGTTGTCGGCCTTCCACTCACGAAGCTGCTCGGCATTGATCGAGTCGGCCAGAGAGCAGCCGGCTCGCTCGTCCGGGATCAGCACGGTCTTGGACGGCGACAGGATCTTCGCGGTCTCGGCCATGAAGTGCACACCGCAGAAGACAATCGTGTCCTCGGGCGCCTCGGCAGCGATTCGTGACAGCGCCAGGGAGTCACCGACATGATCGGCGACGTCCTGAATCGCAGGCAGCTGGTAGTTGTGCGCAAGAATCGTCGCGCCGCGTTCGCGAGCCAGACGTTTGATCTCAGCGGCCCACTCGGGGGTCGCTTCGACTCCGTTGTATCCGCCGGGGCCGTCGTGAATCTGCGAGGCCGATCCCTCCCACAACGTCGTGGTCGTCATGGCGTTCTCCTTCACCGTGAACCCGGGCTCGTCACCCAGTTCAAATCCGGACGGGCTGGCCCGGATTTCCGTATTCGAGGTTTTCGACTTAGGATCGAAAACGTGCCCAATAGTAACACCACCCACGAAGTGCTTGCAGCGGTGTTCCAAGTTCGCACCTTCCCCGCAAGCATCGCCGCAGGTGACGGCGATCACTGCCCGCAAGGGCGTGAAGAGTTGGCCGTGCTGCTGTGGCAGCGTGCACTCAACCCACAGAAGGGCACGTGGTCCCTGCCCGGGGGCACTTTGCGCGACGACGAGGACCTGACGACCTCCGCTCGACGACTCCTCGCCGAGAAGGTCGACCTACGAAAGGTCGCCCACCTCGAACAGCTCTCCGTCTTCAGTGATCCACAGCGCGTGCCGGGTCCGCGCCGCATCGCGTCGACCTTCCTCGGACTCGTTCCCCTCAGCGCCGACCCACAACTGCCACCGGACACGGCCTGGCACCCCGTTTCGAAGTTGCCGGAGATGTCGTTCGACCACGGAACCGTCGTACGGCACGCACGCAATCGACTCGCCGCGAAACTCTCGTACACCAACATCGCATTCGGGCTGGCCCCGGAAGAGTTCGCGATGTCGACGCTGCGCGAAATCTACTGCGCTGCCCTCGGTTACCAGGTCGATGCCACCAACTTGCAACGCGTGCTGGGGCGTCGAGGCGTTCTGACTCCCACCGGCAACACCGCACCGTCCGGCAAGTCGGGTGGACGTCCACCCGCCCTGTACCGTTTCACCGACTCCACCTTGCGGGTCACCGACGAATTCCCCGCACTACGGCCGCCAAGCTGACACCGATCGCACTGTCAGGCAACAGCTTCGAGACTTCCGCGCTGCAACCACACCGAGGTCACGGCGCCGGCCGGATCGATGACCCGGTTGATTACACCGAACCGAGTAGTCACCCGATCGAGAATCCGATCGGCCTGCCAACGATCCGTCGGATCGGCGACAATCGCAAAGAAGCGATGGGCAGGTTTTCCCGCCATGACGCGAACCAATTCGGTGACCGTCCGCGCCGTGACTGCCACGCTCCAACCAGCGTCGAGAAACTCGGCGGCCGTGCGCGCACCGTGCTCGAATCCGATGTCCGTGACAAGTACAACTCCCCTGTTGGGGGCGATCTCTGAATCACTCATTGCCGAACCTCCACTCGGAATCAAACTTCTTGACTCCTATGTAAGTCCGCAATCTTGTGCTTCCCTTGTGCTGGTTCTGTGAGAACTCTGGGGAATTGCGCGCCCCACCTCAGACAGCCCTGGAAAGGCCCGCCCAGAAGACCGTCGAGGCCGCGTTCACCACCTCGCCCACCGGCACGTCGCCCAACATTCCGCCCGCAGCAAGCGTCGCGACGCCGTGGAACGTCGCAAAGGCAACCAGCGCAATACTTTCCGGATCACCGGCGGCAATGTCACCTGCGGCCTGAGCTTCCGAAACGAGCCGGACGGTCAGGTCCATCGTCGCGTGCCACGCGTTGACGACAGTTTCGGCGGCGCCCGGCGCATGCTTGTTGCTGTACATCAGAGAGAGCAGGCCCGGATGCTCCAGCGCAAAATCCACGTAGACATTGGCGAGCGAGGAGAACCGGGCCCTCGCGGTCGGTGGAGCATCCGCGACTGCCCGCTCGAGCTCACCGGTCATCCGATGGAATCCACTTTGGGCCAAGGCATCGAGCAAAGCCTGGCGATCACGAAAGTGCTTGCCCGGAGCCGCGTGGCTCACGCCCGCCTCACGCGCGAGTTGCCTCAGCGACAACTTGTCGACGCCATCTCGTTCGAGTGTTGCTTCGGCCGACGCCAGGAGTTCCTGTCGCAGGCTGCCGTGATGATACGGCTGTTCGTGGGCGGGCATGGTGGCACCATATCAAAATGTTGTCATTGACAACTATGGTGTCAGTGCCTACATTTGGGATCACCCGAACCGAAGGAGCCACCATGGCCATCGACGTAGCCGGAACCACCATCCTCATCACCGGAGCCAGCGCTGGGCTCGGAGTGGAATTCGCTCATCGCTTTGCCGCTCGCGGCGCAAACCTGGTTCTGGTCGCCAGGCGGGCCGACCGCCTCGAGGCACTCGCCACCGAACTCCGTGGCGCCCACGGCATCATCGTGACAGTCCTGCCCGCCGACCTGGCCGCACCCGGCGTCGGTGCATCGCTGCACCAGGAGCTGACAAACCGTGGCATCACCGTCGACTCGCTGATCAACAACGCCGGATTCGGAACACACGGGGCATTCGTGGACGAAGATCTCGAGCGCGTCACGTCCGAGATTCAGCTCAACATCGCCACGCTGGTCGAGCTGACACACACATTCCTGCCCGACCTTCTCACCGGCCGCGGAGCACTGGTCAACATCGCCAGCACAGCGTCGTTCCAGCCGACACCGGGCATGGCCGTCTACGGCGCGTCCAAGGCGTTCGTACTCAACTTCACCGAAGCACTCTGGGCCGAAGCTCGCGGCAGCGGATTGACTGTATTGGCGGTGTGCCCCGGTCCGACGCGCACCGAGTTCTTCGACGTAGTCGGCTCCGAAGACGCGGCGGTCGGGCGAATGCAGACGGCAACTCAGGTGGTGGACACCGCTTTCCGAGCACTGGATCGACGCTACGCGCCGCCGACCGTCGTATCGGGACTGCCGAACTGGGTGTCCTCGATCAGCACTCGCTTCGCAACCCGCCGGTTGGGCGCGCTGATTTCCGGGCGACTGTTGGGTGACGTGCGAATGAAAGCCGAAACCAAGCGCTCGTCGACCTCGCCGGCCTAGCGACGCAACAGTTACGGAAGTTTCGGCTGGCTCTCGACTTCGGTCTGTTCGGTGTCGGTGGCCGGATCCCCAGATTCCGGATCCCCGGATTCCGGGTGGTCCCCCACCCCGAGGTCGTCGTACGGATTGAGCACTGCAAGAACCAATGTCACGACGCACGCCGCGAGCGGCTGAAACAGAAGCACGAGCAAAGTTCCGACGTTCGGGGCCCGCGCAATGATCTCCCCGACCGCCGGATTGTCGGCCGTGGGGAAACGCAGTTTTGTCACGCCCGAACCCACGAGTGCCATCAGTCCGGTACCTGCCACTGAACCGACTATCAACCCGCCCAGGGCATAAGGACCTCGACTCAGGCGTGCCAACCAGGCCGCCACCGCCGACAGCACACCGACGATCAGTGCCAGCCAGATGAACACGGCGCTCGCGTCGAACTGATGAAGGCTCTCACCCGTCAACGCGACGCCGCGCCCCTCGGACACCACCAACAGGTGCTCGGCCGGAGCCAAGAACGCCCACAGCACACCGACGAGCACGCTCACGCCCGCAATGGTTGCGGCGATCACGATCGCGGTGCGCAGACGAATCTGCCGAAGAGAGATCACACAGAGTGACGCTACCTGCGGGCGACGTCGATCGAGTCGACGACACCGTGTCGGGAGCATTTCGCCCACCATCCGTCAGGGCTGACCTGAACGATCATGCGGCGCCCGCACGGCTCGCAGAAGCGAGGAGGCTCGAGCCCCATCGACGCCGCAGTCGGCGTCGGATCGTCGACGCCGTCGACGATCCGACGCCCGGTGAACGGGTTGTACCGCTCCTCGGTCACCGGAGTGCTCACAGAGTGTCGTTCAGTGCTTTGATCGGCATCTGCAGATCCACCAACAAATCCAGATCCTTCTCGGCGGGACGTCCGAGGGTCGTCAGATAGTTGCCGACGATCACGGCGTTGATTCCGCCGAGGATGCCCTGCTTGGCACCCAGGTCGCCGAGAGTGATCTCGCGTCCACCTGCGAAGCGCAAGATCGTGCGAGGCAGCGCGAGACGGAAAGCGGCCACGGACTTGAGCGCCTCGCTGGCGGGCAGCACGTCCAGATCACCGAACGGCGTACCCGGACGCGGGTTGAGGAAGTTGAGCGGGACCTCGTCCGGCTCCAGTTCAGCCAGGTTGGCCGCGAATTCTGCGCGCTGCTCCAGCGATTCACCCATGCCGAGGATTCCGCCGCAGCACACTTCCATGCCTGCTTCACGAACCATCCGAAGCGTGTTCCACCGCTCTTCCCACGAGTGCGTGGTCACGACGTTCGGGAAATGCGACTTCGAAGTTTCCAAGTTGTGGTTGTACCGGTGCACACCCATGGCGGCCAGTTGGTCGACCTGCTCCTGGGTGAGCATGCCGAGCGAGCAGGCGATCTGGATGTCGACCTCGTTGCGGATCGCCTCGATGCCTGCGGCAACCTGAGCGAGCAACCGGGCGTCGGGTCCGCGGACGGCGGCCACGATGCAGAACTCGGTAGCGCCCGACTTCGCAGTCTGCTTGGCAGCTTCCACCAAGCTCGGGATGTCCAACCACGCCGCGCGAACCGGCGACTGGAAGAGTCCGGACTGCGAGCAGAAATGGCAGTCCTCAGGGCAGCCGCCCGTCTTCAGGCTGATGATGCCCTCGACCTCGACCTCCGGTCCACACCACTTCATACGCACATCGTGGGCGAGAGCCAGCAGGTCTTCGAGCCTGTCGTCGTCGAGTCGGAGTACGTCGAGCACCTGGCTTTCGGTCAGGCCAACTCCTCTTTCGAGAACTTGCTCGCGCGCCTGGTCGAGGATGTCGACCGTCGCAGGGGCCGTGCTAATCGGGGGCGGGGTCACAGACGTCTCCTTCGAAACCAACAAAATTGAACACCGTACAAGTTGAACGGTGTTCACGTTAGAGACGTGGTGGAATACTGTCAAAGGCGGGTCCGATCGACATCCGATCGACATCCGATTGCGAGCGGTCCACAGCGGGACGAAACGAGGGGAACAACAAGTGCAGTTGCGACGGGGCGACGTGCTGGACGGCGCCATGGCGATACTCGACGAGTTCGGACTTGCCGACCTCACGATGCGCAGGCTCGCAACCTCACTAGGTGTCCAACCCGGCGCCCTCTACTGGCACTTCCCGAACAAACAGACCTTGCTGGGCGCGGTCGTCGACAAGATCCTCGAAGACCTCGACGCCCCCGTCGACGCAGACACGTGGCAAGAAGCGTATTCCGAACTGGCACACAGACTTCGGTCCGCCCTACTGGCGCACCGCGACGGCGCCGAGTTGGTCAGCGCCACCTTCGCCTCGCGGATGACGAACAGCAAGGTGCGCGAGCATTTCGTACAAGCCGGGCAAGAATCCGGTCTCTCACGCGAGCACGCCCAACTCGCGGCGTATGCCCTGCTGTATTACGTACTCGGCCACACCGTCGACGAGCAGTCCCGAGCGCAGATGGAAGAGATGGGGGCACTCACCCGGGCTCCCATCTCCCCCGACTCCCCCGAGGTCATCGGCGGCGGTTCCGACGAGGACCTCCTCGACGGCGATCCGACAGTGCGATTCCAGTTCGGCCTGGACCTCTTCATCGACGGCATTCGCACTCGCCTGAATTCGATCCCCGATTCAACGCCCATCGAATCGGCTCTACGACACTCCTGACAGTCGCAGCAATGCAGTAGTGCCGGCCGCGACAATCACCACGACCACCAACGGGGCCTTGAACCAGGCGCAGATACCTCCGGCCACCACGCCGAGCATCCGCGCCGGACCCGCAACGTCATGTCCGGTGAAGACCGTCGATGTCACAACCACTGCGAGCAGCAGCACCACGACAGCACGATCGAGGGTCTTCTCGGCGAAGCCGGAGAGCGTCACCCGAGCTCGGAGCAGAACACCACTTGCCCGCAAAGCGTAAGAGCCGCAAGCGAACACGACAATGCCGATCCAGACCGATGCAGCATTCATCGAACCTTCTCCCGGAACGGTATCGTCACCGCGATACTCAGCAGCGCTACGAGCGGAGCGGTACCCGACGGCAGGAACGGTGACGTGGCCACTGCAACCGCTGCACCGATCACAGCGGCAAGCAATGTCACCTTTTCCCTCAACGCGGGCAGAACAAGGGCCAGAATGACAACCGGGAAAGCGGCATCCAATCCCAACGCGGCCGGATCTTGGACGAGACTGCCGAGCAGCCCGCCCAGGAGAGCTCCGATCGGCCACGACACCGCGATCCCGATCCCACAGAACCAGAAGGCCGCACGCTTCTGCTTCACCGAGCCCTGCGCCATGGCAACCGCGACGCTTTCGTCGTTGACCAGGTGCGCGCCGACCAACTTGCGCCAGCCCGAGCCCCTGCACCAGCCTGAATCCGTGTGGCGAGCCTCGCCGAGAAAAGATCCCGCTGCCAATCCGTAGGCGAAGTTTCGGGAGTTGATCAGCAAGCCGGCTACAACTGCAGCGACGGTGCCGCCTCCGGCCGCGATGATTCCGATGAACAAGAACTCCGAAGACGCTCCCAGAACGAGTACAGCCAACGCCAAAAGCTGCCACAACGAGAATCCAGCCGATCCTGCCGTCACACCGTAGGACACACCGACGATGGCCACGGAGAGACAGATCAGCACGCTCACCCGAACCGTGTCTCGATCAACTGTTCGCCATAAAGAACGCATGTATTCTATGTTGAACGAAGTGACACCGTTCGTCAAGTAGAACGATCGATCGGAGAATCGAACAATGCCCAGTAATGAAACGGATACAGCGGAGACTCCTCAGAAACTGGTCGCCGTCGCACTCAAACGCGAACGTGCCCGAGCAGGCTTGAGCCTTTCGGAGGTCGCCCGGCGCGCCGATATAGCCAAGTCCACACTCTCCCAACTCGAATCCGGACTCGGAAATCCGAGCCTCGAAACTCTGTGGGCACTCGGAAACGCATTGGGTGTGCCGTTCTCACGACTCGTCGACTCTCAGGCACAGACCGTTCAGTTGATTCGAGCCGGAGAAGGTCCCGCGATTGCGTCGGCAAACGCGTCGTACATCGCGACGCTCTTGGCGCCGAGCCCACCGAACGCACGACGCGATCTGTATCGGATAGTCGCCGAACCGGGCGAGCCGCGTATTTCCACTCCGCATGCACGCGGCACCACCGAACACGTCGTGATCGGCACCGGACGGGCGGAGGTCGGGCCCACTGCAAATCCGATCGAACTCGGACCGGGCGATTATCTTGCTTATCCCGGCGACGAGGAGCACATCTTTCGGGCGCTCGAACCAGGGACGACAGCGATCTTGGTGTCGGAACACACCTGAGCCGCGATGAGTTTCGCCGCTGCGGGAAGTCTGTATCTGGGAGGTGACGTGGCCAGAGCCTCGATTGCCGACGACAGTAACGACCGACAGCAGGAGGACCCATGTCCGGATCCAGCATCAGCAGCATTTTGCTCTCGAGCACCGACCCCGAACGCTTGCGCGACTGGTACGCCGAGGCGTTCGCCCCGAAGGTCGACCGGACTCCCGGCGAACCCGGCTACGACGTGCTCGACTTCAACGGTTTCTACGTGATGCTCGACAGACGCGACGACGTCGGCGAGACCAACCCCCAGCCGGGTCGCATGTTCCTCAACGTCGAAACCGACGACGCCCGGTCGATCGCACAGCGCATCGATACGCTCGGCGGAAACTGGCACGCTCCACTCGAAGACCGCGGGGGCAGTTTGTTCGCCACTGCGATCGACCCCGACGGAAACTACGTTCAGATCATCGAGTTCAGCGAGGAAGCCAGGGCCGAGATGGAATCCGGAATGACGGATTCCCAAACCACCTAGTCCGGCAACCGCTGGGAACGGAGATAGTCATGCTTACAGACACGAAAGCATTCAGCGGATTTTCGGTGACAGACATCGACTCTGCAAAGAAGTTCTACGGCGAAACACTCGGGTTGAAGGTAACCGACGGAGACATGGGACTGATTCGCCTACATCTTGCCGGCGGAACCGAGATCCTCGTTTATCCGAAGCCGAATCACGAAGCGGCGACCTACACGATTCTCAACTTCGTCGTCGACGACATCGACACAACCGTCGACCAACTGACCGCACGTGGCGTGGAGTTTCTCAAATACGACGGATTCCCCCAGGATGAGCGAGGCATCATGCGTGGCAACGGCCCCGACATCGCGTGGTTCACCGATCCCGCCGGCAATGTTCTGTCGGTGATCAAGGAGTCCTGACGCGCTTAACCGCTGAACAGCTGCGACTGCCGCTGTTCAGCGGTGTCGGTGTTGGAGCGTTCTGCTGCCGCAGTTTCACGCTCGGCAGCCAGTTGCTCGGCGCTTTTCGCGTCGACAACGGGCTCCGACGCGCTGAGGTCGGAAAACAAGCCACTGCTCGATTCGTTCACATGCCACCCTTTTGCCTGGTCATCGTTGCCGCGCGCAGATAAACCTGCGTTAGAGATCGGTCGATGGCTACTCAATTACTGCCGCCCGTACGGCGCCGACAAGACGCCGATGACTCAGCAGTTCTTCACCCAGTGTTGCACGCCTGTGTTTTCCACGAGAAATTCGGTCCAGACGGGTTGTCATCGCCCGCACGGCGGAGCAATGTGAAAGATGAGCGCGGAGCAGGTCGGCAGCACTTTCGTCGGACACCTGGCCCCTCAATTCACCGCACAATTTTTGGAGGAATCATGTTGGGAATTGCTTTGGGCCTCGGCAGCGCCGCTGTCGGAATCGGCCTCGGACTGCTCGGCGCAGGAGCGGGAATTCTGCTGAGCGACAAGACCGTCAAAACCGCACGACGTGAACTCACCGCCTGACGAGGGCGAGCGCACTGAATTTTTGGGCACTCGGGTCGGTATTCGGGTGAACGCCGCGATGCGACACCCCGCGCAGTGGGTGTTCGCACGGGCCGCGCATCGACGTGGCGTGCATACCGGCGTAGATGTTCCGACGAGTGCGCAGGACGTGCTCGACCGGTTGACGGCACTCCGAATAAGTACGTGGAGTTACGGATTCGACCACAAGTCGGTCCGTCACCTGGGTCCGATGGCGCAAGACTTTGCGGCGATTTTCGGCTTGGGATCCAACGCCCGCCGGATCTCCGCCGTCGACGCGAACGGCGTCTGCATGGCGAGCATCCAAGCGTTGAACCGCAAAATCAGTGCCCTCGAGACAGAAGTCAGCGCGCTCGAGAAGGACGTGAACAGACTGAGACGAGAAACGGGAGACACGAGCACGACTCGGAATGCATTGGAAACAAACAACAATCACATATCCACACCGCTCGACGAATTCGGTGGATCCACCGGTCTGTAGTTTGTTCGGTGTGACCGCCCCTGATTCAGACTCCGACTCAGCGCCCAACGTGATTGCCGCGCTGTTCGACGTGACGTCCGATTCAGTCGGCGACGAACATGTCGAACAGGTACTTGCCGAATTCGGCTTTGGCGCAACGGAGGTCGCGGAGACCGCGGCCCTCATCCGGGCCAGTCGGTCGGAATTTCGGCGACTTCGCCGTCGCGAGAACGAATTGGCGGTTCTCTATTCGAGTGCACGTGAGCTCGCGCAGGTTCGCGACGTGGACACACTGCTGCAGAGGCTGGTCAACCGCGCACACGACATCATGGGCACCGACGTCACGTACCTGTCCGAGTTCGACGTGATCACTCGTGACCTGAATGTTCGAAAGACGGCCGGCGCGGTCTCGCCGGAACTCCAGCATCTGCAAGTTCCTGCCGGCGCGGGACTGGTCAGCGCGATTGCCGAATCTCGAGCAGCCCAATGGGTTCAGAACTACAGCGACTACACGCAGTCGCGCCATGACGAAGTGGTCGATGCCGCGATCGTCGCCGAGGGTCTGGTGGCGATTCTCGGCGTGCCGATGCTCTCCGACGGCCAGATCCTCGGAGTCCTGTTTGCCGCCGACCGCCGGGAACGGCGATTTACCGCAGATCAGATCGCCCTGCTCTCTGCGCTGGCTGATCACGCCTCGGTAGTCCTGCAAACCGCACGGGCGCTGGACCGCGCCGAGGAATCCGCCGCCGAGACCGGGCGAGCACTCGACGAGCTGCGCGAGCACGTGTCCGCGCGGGACAAATCGAACATCGTCCACCAGGATCTGATCCACGCCGTTCTCCGCGGCGGTGGCTACGCCCAGGTTGCACGAACTCTCAGCAGCTCGCTCGAGCGCAGCACCGTCGTCGTCGACAGTGAGCTACGCCCTCTCGTGAAATCCTCTGGCGAGCAGATCACGACGGTGCCGTTGTCTCTTCCTCCCGCCGTGTCCGAGGCCATCGACCAGAGTCGCCGAAGCGGCCGATGCACGTTTGTCGCCGATGACAGTGAGACCGCGATCCAACTCGTCAGCGCCGTCACCGCCGGAGAATCGTTCCTCGGGGCCATCTTGCTGAATCGTTCGGACGCGCCGATCGGCCCCGTCGAACTCCGGACCGTGGAACGGGCAGCTCAGGTCACTGCCATCCTCGTGTTGCAACACTCGGCGGCAGCAGCAGCGGACCGGCGTGCACGTGACGAACTGGTCGCCGACTTGCTGAGCACTGCGCCCGAGCGCAGGCGCGATCTCGAACGTAGGACCCGAAACCTCGGCATCTCCCTCGGCGAACTGGACACCGTCCTCGTGGTGTCGGTCGCTCCGGAACTCCGCACCGCCGCGCTCCGCGCAATCGGGCAGTCTCTGCCGGTAGCGGGGTTGGCGGCGCAGCATGCCGGATTGATCGCGGTGGTCTCGCGCTCGGGAAACCCGGCAGCCGCGGCGACGGTCATTCACCGTCAGATCACCGGTTCGGTAGGACCGCACGCAGTAGTCATTGCGCCGGCGACGGCGGAACGCCCCGAAGAGCTCCCGGCGCGCTTCACCTCGGCGCTGCGCACGGCCCGCCTACTCACGGCATTGGGCAAGACCGACGGCGCGGTCACGACGGCGTCATATCTGCCGTACACCGTTCTGTTCGGCGAAAATCCGGAATCACTTCATCAGTTCATCGACGAAGTAATCGGCCCGGTACTCGCGTACGACCGCGACAAGGACACCGATCTCACCGCGACCCTTCGTGCCCTGGTACGCAACGACGGGAGCCCGACCAAGGCTGCCCGCGCACTCAACTATCAACCCAACACCGTCGTTCAGCGTCTCGACCGCATCCGTACGCTCCTCGGTCAATCGTGGCGGGAAGACGAGAACTTTTTCCGGGTGTCCATGGCGACGAGGCTCGACGAACTTCGGGACGTGGGAACCGAAGAGGCCGGAAGCGGCATCAACGACAGCGCCGATGGTGCATGACACTACAATTTCGACCGATCGATGTGTCGTGAGCACGTGGCCTGGCAAGCATCGACCTCCCTACTGTGAAGCGGAGCACAGAACCACTTCAGGAGGACGACCCCACGTGTCTATGAACAACCGGTCCATCAACAGCCGCATCGCCGATTTCCGGTCCTACGACGTCGCCGCACGACGCGCCGAGATCGTCCGCCAGACCGACCTGACCGAGGCAGACATCGCGGTCTACGACGCCGCCGACGGCCTCACCATCGACCAGGCCGATCGCATGGTCGAGAACGTCCTCGGCGTCATCGGCATCCCGGTCGGCGTGGCCACCAACTTCACGATCAACGGCACGGACTACCTGATCCCGCTCGCCACCGAGGAGCCGTCGGTGGTCGCAGCCGCAAGCAACGCTGCTCGCATCGCACGCGGACTCGGCGGCTTTCACGTCTCGAGTACCCCGCCGATCATGCAGGCCCAGATACAACTCGTCGACGTCGTGGATCCGGCAGCCGCCCGTATCCGACTCCTCGAGGCACGTGAAGAAATCATTGCACTCGCCAACGAACAGGACCCGAAGCTGGTCAGTGTCGGCGGTGGCGTGAAGGACATTTCGGTACGCATCGTTTCTTCGGACAAGGCCACCTACGTCGTCCTTCACCTTCACGTCGACGTACGAGATGCCATGGGCGCCAACGCCGTCAACACGATGGCCGAGGCAATCGCGGATCGAGTGGCCGAGATCGGCGGCGGACACGTCGTCCTGCGCATCCTCACCAACAAGGCCGATCTGCGGCTGACACGCGTTCGCGCCGTGTTCGATGCCGAATTGATCGGCGGCGCAGAGGTTGTGGACAACCTGATCCATGCCGCACGCTTGGCGGAGCTGGATCCCTACCGCGCCGCGACGCACAACAAGGGCATCATGAACGGCATCAGCGCCGTGGTGCTGGCGACCGGAAATGACACGCGCGCAGTCGAAGCCGGGTGCCACTCCCATGCAGTCAACGCCGACGGAATCTACTCGTCGCTCTCGCATTTCGAGAAGAATGCCGACGGAAACATCGTCGGCACCCTCGAACTGCCCATGCCGGTCGGCCTCGTCGGCGGGGCCACCAAAGTGCACCCCGTAGCGCAGGCCGCAATCAAGATGCTCGGCGTCGAGAGCGCCGAGGAACTCGCCGGCATCATCCTGGCAGTCGGCCTGGCGCAGAACCTGGCTGCGGTCCGCGTTCTGGCCAGTGAGGGTGTCCAGCGCGGACACATGGGGCTGCACGCCCGCAACATCGCTGCCACCGCCGGAGCGCAGAAGAACGAGATCGACGCCGTGGTGGCACGCCTGATCGCGGACAAGAGCATTCGCGTCGAGCATGCCGAGAAGGTTCTCGCCGAGATCCGCGGCGGAAACTGACGACAATGACCGAAACAGTTGCAGGATCACCGGTGTGGAAGCCGGCGCCTCATCGAGTGCCGGCGCCGGGGCTGCCGACCTCGGTCCGGATCTACGAAGTCGGGCCACGCGACGGACTTCAAGCGGAAACAGCGGTGATCCCGACCGAGACGAAAGCCCAGTTCATCGAACGCCTGGTCGCGGCCGGCTCCCGCACTGTCGAATTGACGAGTTTCGTCTCACCTCGATGGATCCCGCAACTTGCGGACGCGGAAGAATTGATGGGTCGGCTGCACCTGCCGGACTCGGTACGTACGGTCGTTCTTGTCCCGAACCGCAAGGGTCTCGAGCGGGCCGTCGCCGCCGGAGCAAGCGAGGTTGCAGTATTCGTCAGCGCCACAAAGGAATTCGCGAAACGCAACCTCAATTCCACGGTGGACGGCGCGATCGCCGCGGCTGCCGAGGTCACTACGGCCGCCCGAGCCCTGGGACTTCCCGTCCGCGGCTACATCTCCATGTGCTTCGGCGACCCCTGGGAAGGCTCCGTGCCCGTCGAGCGTGTCGCCGACATCGCAAAGACCCTGATCGACAGCGGTGTCACGTCACTCTCACTCGGCGACACCATCGGCGTCGGCACACCTGGCCATGTGCTCGCTTTGCTCGGCGCCCTCCGAGAACGTGGCATCCCCACATCGCAGATCGCCATGCACTTTCACGACACCTACGGCCAGGCGCTGTCGAACGTCTATGCGTCGTTGACCGCTGGGGTATCCGAATTCGACAGTTCCGCAGGTGGTCTCGGACGGTGCCCGTATGCCAAGGGCGCGACCGGAAATCTCGCCACCGAGGATCTGGTGTGGATGCTCCACGGCCTCGGGATCGACACCGGCATCGACCTGGATTCGCTCACCGATACAAGCAGCTGGATGGCCGAACAGATCGGCCACTCGAGCCCGTCCCGAGTTGTCACCGCCCTCCGCGCAGCACGCACCTGACACCCGCAACGCAAGCCCCTCATCTCGCAAGCCCCTCCCTGTACGACCCCGCCATGCATGACACTGGAGAAGACTGATGTCACCACCGCAGCCGGCAACGACGCCGACCACCACAACCGAGCCGACCGAGCAGCAGACATACCTCGAGGTCTGGGGCGACACCGTCAACGGTCGACACCTCGCGATCTCCGTTGCAGTCGGCAGTGTCGTCGGCGCCTCGGCCCTTCTCGCGGCCCAGGTACTGTTCGAACGGGTCGTCAGCGAACCGTCGTTGGCCCAGGCGTACAGCCTTCTGGTCGGCATCGCGGCCTGCCTGCTCGCCGGCGTGGTCTGCGGAATCTTCATCAAGCCGAAGCGGATAGTCGCCTTGGCCGCCGCCGACGCGGAGTCGATCGACGGTGTCATCACGACGATGAGTGAACAGCGCCAGGGTCTGGGCACTCTCGCCGACATTCCGGAGCAGAGCCGACAGGAACTTCGCGAGCTGGGTCTGTACGACCACTTCGCCGCTGCCGAGGCCGAGCACGCACGGGTCTCGAACACACCGAAGGACGGTGGGCGCGCATGAGTTCGGTTCTGACCAACGAAATTCTGATTGCCGTTCTCTTCGGCATCATCGGTGCGGTCGCGTTCACGTTCATCGGATTGATCTCCGGCACGGACGAGACCGCCACGATCGCACCGCTGACTCTGCTCGTGATTCTGCTCGGCGCTCCCCCGGCGGCGGTCTTCACGTTCTTCCTCTCCGGTGCGATCGCCAAACACATGACGCACGCGGTGCCGACGATGCTGCTGGGCATTCCCGGCGACACGATGGCGATTCCACTCTTGCCGGAAGCGCAGATGATGCGCTCACTCGGCATCCCGCACATCGCACTCCGCAAGGCGATCTCGGGAGCAGTGATCTCGGCGTTCGTCGCTGTGCCGGTTGCCGTTTTGTTCGCGACCATCCTCGCGCCGTTCGCGGACACCGTTCAGTCGATAGCACCGTGGCTGTTCCTGGTCGCCGCCATCGGCATCGCCTACGCCTCACCAGGCCGCTGGGCCGGGGTTGTCGCCCTCGTTCCCTTCGTCATCTTGATCCTCGGCGCCCGCGCGTTGACGTCGAATTACGATGTGTCGCTGAACATCAGCTACTTCCTTGCGATCGCAGTCGGGCCGCTGATCGCGGACCTCGCATTGACCTTGGGCCCGTCGAGCCGTAAGGACATGGAACGCAGTGAACCCAAAACCGTTGCATTGGCCCCGGACATCAAAGGATGGAAGGGATACTTCCCCAATCCTCTGAAGGTCCTCGATCGCAAGCAGATCGGTTACACCGCCGCCGCTTCCACGGTGTCGAGCGCAACATTCGTCTTCAGCCCGGTCGCCATGACTGTTCTGATGGGTGAGCTGGTAGGTGCGCGGATCAAGAACGGCTATCACCGACTGACCACAATGGTCTCGGCGAAGAACGGTACGACGGAATCCACCTACATCGCGGAAACCCTCATCCCACTCGTCGCTTTCGGCCTTCCGCTCAGCCCGCTCGCGGCAGGCCCCGCAGCCCCTCTGTTCAACGCTCCACCGGTGTTCGAGACCAATCAGGAAACCGGAGTGATCAACAATCTCTCCACGTACCTGACGCAGTGGGAGTTCCTGCTCTACGGACTGCTCGCAGTGGTCACGGCAACGGTCATCGCATACCCGTTTGCCATGAACTACGCGTACCGCGCTGCGTCAGCGGTGGTCAAGCACATCAGTCACGAAGCTGTGATCGCGGTGTTCACGGGACTCGTCGTCGTCATCAGCATCTGGGAGGGCGGCGTCCTCGGGCTTCTGATCACCGTGACGGTCGGCCTGGTCGGTGGCCTTCTCGGGCGCCTGTTCAAGATTCACGGCGGAGTTCTGTTCATGGGTTACTACGTAGCGCTGTTCAGTGTTCCTGCCCTGATCAATCTGTTCTGAATCGGTCGACTCCACCACCACGTGCGGACCCGCAACAAACTGCGGGTCCGCACGTATTTCTTCAGCTACCGACCGTGAGCGCCACGGTTCGATTGCGGTCCAACTTCTTCGCTCGATACAACGCCTCGTCAGCGCAATCGACCAATTGCGTCAGGTCTGCGTCGCCGTGGGGTGAACACGCGACACCGATGCTGACCGTCGGCCCGAATTCACCCAATACTGCCGACGAATTCTCCGCTTGCGCGCGTCGAATCATCTCGGCTGTTTCGGTCGCACCCTCGAGATCGACACCGGCCATCAGTACGACGAACTCCTCGCCGCCCAATCGGGCGAAGAGATGCTTGTCATCGAGGTGCCGCCGCACCTGATCGGCAAAACTCACCAACGCCGTATCGCCGGCACGATGACCGAGGTTGTCGTTCACCATCTTGAAGTGATCCAGATCCATCATCAGGACGCTGACCGGACGTCCAGAGTGGCGACGCGGATCGGTCGCACCCGTCACGCTGCCGCCTCGCCGCAAGAATTCGTCCCGGCGCAACGCACCGGTGAGATCGTCGTGGGTGACGGCCTGGGTGAGTGCCTCGAGCGCGCGGCGACGCTCGAGGATCACGCAGGCCACCGCGATCGGCGCTACCGCCAGCAGCGACAATCCGATCTGGACCGACGCGCTGACCGGCGAGACGCCCTCGCTGGACAATCCGAGATGGCCGTCGGCCGTCAGTACCAACGTCCAGGCAGTTGACACAGCTGTGAGCACCGACGTGACAAATACATTGGTGAGCAAGGCTGCAGTCACCAGCGCCGGCATGGCAAACGCGATCGCTCCGGCACCGCCTATCACCCACTCCAAGATGATGCAGACGGCCAGCAGCGCCGTCGGAACGAATGATCGACGCACAAGCGTGGCAACAGCTTTCGGTTCTCGATCCATTCGTCGAAGCGAAGGGAATGTCAGCACCAAGGGGACGATGGTCATGTAGTTGACGAACTCACTCGAGAACCAGAGCAACCAGCCGTCCCACCACTGCCCGCCGAACAGCACGCGGTTCGCGATACCGCCCACGAGCGCCGCCATCGACGCGGCGGCGACAGTCATCGACACGAGATAGCCGACGGACTGAATACTGGTCAGTCGACGGTCCTCACTGTCGACCCAGCGAAAGGCGTAGAAGCCGCTCGCAACCCCGACGATGTTGGCCGCGTTGAGCCACACCGTGGACTCCCATGCCCCACCGGTGATCAGGTCGGCTCCGACATAACCGACTACGACGCAGATCCAGGTGAGCAGTGTGGCGGAACGCGGCGACCGAAAGAGGATCCCGAGTAGCAGCGCGTTGGCCGGCCAGAAGACTGCAAGCGTGCCCGGCAGACGGCTCAGAATTCCGACCAGGCACGAGACGAAGACGACTACGCCGATAAGCAGTGCGCGACGTACGGCCGATGACGACAACGACTTTTCGACCGTGCTCACCACCTACATTCGACTGACCTACTCACAATTCGACAACCACTGTCGGTGACCAAGGCGCCCCGGATGCAGGGTCGCCGCAAGACACCCGTCGAAATATACCGACCGGAATCGTACGCGAGGGACGTCGAAACCCGAGGCGCCCCACTGTGCCTTGGCTATCGATGCGGACAAATCGGATGTTACGTCGTCAGTTGGTCAAATGAAGTTCACCAAGCGTGATCGAAGCGGTGCGAGCAAACTCTCGGACACTCGCGCCTCCACTTCCGGCAGGCATTACCCCGAGAAGGGGAACACCGCTGACCGAAACCAGATCCTCGCGATTGCATCTCTCGGCGAGGTCCGGTTCCTGCGGCCACGAACCGATCACCAACCCGGCGCAGTCCACGCCGGATGCACGTAGGGCTTCCACGGTCAGTGCGGTGTGATTGAGCGTGCCCAGGCCGGACGCAACCACCAGCACCACTGGCACCGCCAGAGCCGCGGCAAGATCGCGAGCGGTGAACCCGTCGACGCCCAAGCGGACCAGCAAGCCGCCGGCGCCTTCGATCAGGGTCAAGTCGTGGGTGGTGTCCAGGTCGCGAGCAACTCGGACTACTTCGTCGAGCGCCAACAACGGCAGACCACTTCGACGGGCAGCAGTATCCGGCGCCAAAGGTTCGGGATACCGCGCCAACTCGACCAGCGTCACGCCGCCGCCGGTCAGACGCTCGATCTCGGCCAGATCACCCGCACCGTCCACGTCGACGCCGGTCTGGGCCGGTTTGAGCACTGCAACCGACTTGCCCGACTGCAAGGCCACCGACGCCAATGCAGCTGTCACCACTGTTTTTCCGACGTCGGTCGACGTTCCGGTCACCAGGAAAATGCTCATGCTCGGGCTCCGGCCAATACTTCGCGCAGTACGAGAACGATCTGCTCCATCTCGGATGCGGACAGCGTCGCTCGTGCGGTCAGACGCAGCCGTGACGTTCCTTCCGGAACCGACGGCGGGCGGAAGCAACCGACATGCAACCCCTGATCCCGGCACGCCGACGCGGCATCGAACGCCCGCTGCGGATCACCGAGAACGACTGAGACGACAGCAGATTCAGGCGACGGAGCACCGGTGACGTCCGCCAACTCGGATGCCCGGGCCAGGACGTCGAGCGCTCGCGTCGGCTCACGCTGGAGTACGGCGAGTGCAGCCCTGGCCGCGCCTACGGCGGCCGGTGCGAGCCCGGTGTCGAAGATGAACGTTCTTGCCGCGTCGATGAGATGCGCGCGGATCTTGTTGTCACCGAGCACAACTCCGCCCTGGCTGGCGAGCGACTTGGACAGTGTTGCCGTCACGACGACGTCGGGTTCACCGGCCAGGCCCGACTCGTGGACGAGTCCACGTCCACCGGCACCGCGCACACCGATGCCATGCGCCTCGTCGACCAACAGGATCGCCCCGTACTCGCGGCACACCTGATGCATCTGCCGCAGTGGCGCGAGGTCTCCGTCGGCACTGAAGACCGAATCGGTGACGACCAGCGCTCGCTCTTCCACTCTGCTGCGCAACGTGTCGGCGAGAAAGCCCACGTCCGAATGCGGAGCAACGGCAACCCGAGCACGTGACAGGCGGCAGGCATCCACCAGCGAGGCATGCGATCCCGCATCGGAGACGATCAACGACCCTGGACCCGAGAGCGCCGTCACCGCGCCGAGATTGGCTGTGTAACCGGAGGAGAAGACAAGTCCGGAGTCCGCCCCGACGAACTCGGCCAGTTCGACTTCGAGCAGTTCGTGTTCGGTGGTGGTGCCGGTGACCAGACGCGAGCCCGTGGCGCCCGCGCCCCAACGGCGCAGAGCCGCCGCGGCACCCTCGATCACATCGGGGTGCCGCACGAGTCCGAGGTAATCGTTCGACGCCAGGTCGATCAACGGGGAGTCGACCGTGCGAGGACGGAGTTCGCGACGCAGTCCGGCGGCCCTGCGGTCCGCTTCGACGGCCGTCAGCCAATTCAGCGAGGTGTTCACTTTTCCGACCATACTTGAACACCGTTCAACTCAATGGTTAGGGTGCATCCGTGCTCACAACCGGACTTGATCCCCATGACGTCTCCGCCATCGATGCCGATGTCCTCTGGCATCCGTACGGATCGTTTCCCGCGTCGACTCGTCCGCTGATCGTCGACTCTGCGCAGGGGGCTACCCTGACGCTCTCCGACGGCCGCCGATTGGTCGACGGGATGAGCTCGTGGTGGGCCGCCATTCACGGCTACCGCAATCCCGTGCTCGACACCGCCGCCGCACGGCAGCTCGGCAAGATGAGCCATGTCATGTTCGGCGGACTGACGCACGAACCCGCCGCTCGCCTCGGGCGACTGCTCGTCGACATCACACCACCTCACCTCGACAAGGTGTTCCTCTCCGACTCCGGTTCGGTGGCCGTCGAAGTCGCAGTGAAGATGTGCCTGCAGTACTGGCGGAGCCTCGGAAAGCCGTCGAAGAATCGTTTGATGACCTGGCGCGGCGGATACCACGGTGACACCTTCACCCCCATGAGCGTCTGCGATCCCGACGGCGGCATGCATACTCTCTGGACCGACGTCCTGCGCCCTCAGGTCTTCGCGCAGGCTCCCCCGGCGGGCTATCTCCCCGAATACGTGCAGGAGTTGGAATCGCTCTTGGCCGAGCATCACGAGGACCTCGCAGCGGTGATCGTGGAACCGGTGGTCCAAGGCGCCGGCGGAATGCGTTTCCACGATCCCGCGTACCTGATCGACCTGCGTAACCTCTGCGACAAGTACCAAGTCCTCCTGGTCTTCGACGAGATCGCGACCGGATTCGGACGCACTGGAGAACTGTTCGCCGCCGATCACGCCGGCGTCAGTCCCGACGTCATGTGCGTCGGCAAGGCACTGACCGGCGGGTACATGAGTCTGGCGGCAACGCTGTGCACCACGGAGATCGCGGAGACCATCACTGCCGGTGAGGGCGGCGGGCTGATGCACGGCCCCACCTTCATGGGCAATCCACTCGCGTGCGCCGTCGCGGTGGCGTCGACCGAACTTCTGCTTGCGATGGACTGGCGGCGTGACGTCGCAACCCTCGAACGTGGCCTCGCTCGAGGCCTCGCCGAAGCCGTCACAATTCCCGGGGTCGTCGACGTCCGCGTCAAAGGCGGAATCGGAGTGATCGAACTCGAACAGCCGGTCGACATGCAGAGCGCGACCGATGCAGCCGTCGACGCCGGCGTCTGGCTCCGGCCGTTCCGCAACCTCGTATACGCGATGCCTCCGTACCTGTGTTCGGAGGCAGAGGTGGAACAGATCACAGCCGGAATGCTTGCAACCGCCCGCAGCCAGGCGAAACGGTGATCGGCACCGTAGACAGTCGACGAGATTCGATCGGCTGCACCCGATAGGGTCTGATTCATGGATCAACCGCCGAGCGAGACCTCAGCCACTCCCATCCCGGTATGGCCTGGCAGTGCGTACCCACTCGGTGCCACCTACGACGGCGCGGGGACCAATTTCTCGCTCTTCTCCGAGGTCGCCGAGGCCGTCGAGCTGTGCCTGATCGCCAAGGACGGAACCGAAACCCGCATTCGGATGGACGAGGTCGACGGTTACGTCTGGCATGCGTACCTTCCGTCGGTATCCCCCGGCCAGCGATACGGCTACCGCGTACACGGGCCGTACGATCCGGCTGCAGGTCTGCGATGCGATCCGAGCAAGCTCCTGCTGGACCCGTACGGAAAAGCGTTCGACGGAGACTTCGACGGAGACCGTTCGCTGTTCTCGTACGACGTCGAATCGGCGGCGGACCCCGAACCTTCAGAAGACGACGAATCTCCCGCCGTGGAGCCGCAAGAGGCTCCCGCCGTGGAGCCGCAAGAGGCTATCGACGAAACGAGTTCGGAAGCCGAATCGGACGAGGTGGGCCTCGAAGACGACTCGCCCACGGGCGATCAGGAATCGGACGAGATCCTCGAGCCCGAACCCTTCGAGCCGGAACCACTCGTCGACGAACCCGCCACCATCCCTTTCCCCCAACATGATTCGCTCGGCCATACGATGTCGACCGTCGTCATCAACCCGTTCTTCGATTGGGCGTCCGACCACTCGCCGAAGCGTCCGTATCACGAGACGGTCATCTACGAAGCGCACGTCAAGGGTATGACCGCGACGCATCCCGGAGTTCCGGAGGAATTGCGCGGCACGTACGCGGGGCTCGCTCATCCGGTGATCATCGAGCACCTCACCGATCTGGGTGTCACGGCGATCGAACTGATGCCGGTCCACCAGTTCATGCACGATCAGGTGCTTCTCGACCAAGGTCTGCGAAACTACTGGGGTTACAACACCTTCGGCTTTCTCGCTCCACACACCGACTACTCCTCGGCCACGAAACCCGATGCGGCCGTAGCGGAATTCAAAGCCATGGTGCGCAGCTTCCACCAGGCGGGTATCGAAGTGATCCTCGACGTGGTCTACAACCACACCGCCGAGGGCAATCACATGGGGCCGACCATCAGCTTCCGCGGAATCGACAATGCCGCCTACTACCGCCTGGTCGACGGCGACGAAGAGCACTACATGGACTACACCGGAACGGGCAACAGCCTCAACGCCCGTCATCCGCATACGCTGCAATTGATCATGGACTCTCTGCGGTACTGGGTCACGGAGATGCACGTCGACGGTTTCCGCTTCGACCTCGCCTCGACACTCGCCCGTGAACTGCACGACGTGGACCGCCTTTCGGCCTTCTTCGATCTCGTGCAACAGGATCCGATCGTCAGTCAGGTGAAGCTGATCGCCGAACCGTGGGACGTCGGCGAAGGCGGTTACCAGGTCGGCAACTTCCCCGGCCTGTGGACCGAATGGAACGGCAAATACCGCGACACCGTCCGCGACTACTGGCGTGGTGAGCCGGCAACGCTGGGGGAGTTCGCCTCCCGTCTCACCGGATCCTCTGATCTCTACGAGGCCACCGGACGTCGCCCTGGCGCGAGCATCAACTTCGTCATCGCTCACGACGGTTTTACCCTGCACGACCTCGTCTCGTACAACGAGAAGCACAACGAAGCCAACGGTGAGAACAACAACGACGGCGAATCGCACAACCGATCGTGGAACTGCGGAGTCGAAGGCCCCACCGACGACCCGGAAATCCTCGAACTGCGTGGCCGTCAGAGCCGGAACATACTGGCTACGCTGATGCTCAGCCAGGGCACCCCGATGCTTGCTCACGGCGACGAGATGGGCCGAACTCAGCAGGGTAACAACAACGTTTACTGCCAGGATTCGGAACTGTCATGGATGGATTGGACTCTCGCGGAAACCAACGCCGACCTCGTCGAGTTCACCAAGCGCGCAATTGCCTTGCGCGCCAAGAACCCGGTCTTCCGGCGTCGTCGATTCTTCGAGGGGCGACCTATTCGAAGCGGCGATCAGAGTCGCGACATCGCCTGGCTCACGCCGTCTGGCGAAGAGATGACTCCGGCCGACTGGGACAGCGGTTTCGGCAAGTCGTTGGCTGTCTTTCTCAACGGTGACGCGATCCCGGAACCGAACTACCGTGGCGAGCGCGTCACCGGAGATTCGTTCCTTCTCTGCTTCAACGCCCACTACGAAGATCTCGAATTCTCCACCCCCAACGCGGACTACGCCTCGGAGTGGACCGTCGTACTCGACACCTCGGTCCCCACCGGTGAGAGCGATACCGTGATCAAAGCCGGAACAACATTGGATGTAAAAGCGCGAGCATTGACGGTACTTCGCAGAACCGCTTGAGGGAGACGTGCACATGGCCCCGATAACCAGCACCTACAGACTGCAGTTGCGACCGGATGCATTCACTCTTCGTGATGCGGCCGCACAGGTGGACTACTTCGAGGCATTGGGGGTCTCACATCTCTATCTCTCCCCCATCCTCACTGCGACGTCCGGATCGACGCACGGCTACGACGTCACCGATCCGACAACCGTGTCCGAAGGACTTGGTGGCCGCGAGGCCCTGGTGGAGCTCTCGCGCGCCGTTCGATCACGTGGGATGGGCCTGATCGTCGATCTGGTCCCCAACCACGTCGGTGTCGCCAAACCTCGCGAAAATGCTTGGTGGTGGGACGTTCTCACGCACGGGCAGTCGTCGGAGTACGCGCATTTCTTCGACGTCGATTGGGCCGAGGACAACGGAGCCAACGGCGCCGACGGCAAACTCTCACTCCCGGTACTGGGTAGCCCGGACGATCTCGACGCACTGACTGTCGAGAAAGATGGCGAGGAAACACTTCTCGCGTTCTACGAGCACCGCTTCCCCATCGCTGCCGGTACTGAATTCGGATCTCCACAGGAGGTGCACTCCAGGCAGTCGTACCGACTCGTACCGTGGAACGCCGGGATCGTCAACTACCGACGGTTCTTTGCCGTCAACGAACTCGCTGCGCTGCGCCAGGAGGACCCCCAAGTCTTCGAACTCTGCCATCGGCAAGTGAAGTCGTGGGTCGACGAAGGACTGATCGACGGCGTTCGCATCGATCATCCGGACGGACTCGCGAATCCGGCGGAATATCTCGGGCGCCTGCGAGAACTGATCGGACCAGATCAGTGGCTCGTGATCGAAAAGATCCTCGGCCATACGGAACCACTCGATCCGATGCTCCCGATCGACGGCACCACCGGATACGACGCCCTCAATCAGCTGGGCGGCATTTTCGTCGATCCCGCCGCCGAACTCGAATTGACCGAACTCTCGGCAGATCTGACCGGCGACGACGGGGACAGTACGTGGTTGCATCACACCGAACGTCAGTTCAAACGCGACACCGGGCGCGGTGACCTGGCACCGGAGGTTCGCAGGCTCGTACGTGCAATCCGACGCGAAACCGGAAGTCGTTGCAGTGAGACCGAACTGAACGACGCAGTTGTCGTCGCGATCGCTCGGATGCCGGTGTACCGATCCGACTACAGTCCCCTCGCCGGTTTGGCCGCTCGGATCGTCGGCGACATGCACGAATTGGCTCCCGGACATGAACCATCGTTCAACGTGTTGGCGCAATCCCTGGTGAACAGCGGTGAAGCCTCAGTTCGCTTCCAGCAGGTGTGTGGCGCTGTCATGGCCAAGTCCGTCGAAGATCGACTCTTCTATCGGACGGCGCGCCTGGTCTCACGTCAGGAAGTCGGCGGCAACCCGGCATCGCTTGCCGTCTCCGTCGCCGAATTCCATCTCCACAACGCGGACCGAGCGAAGCGGTGGCCGCGCGCGATGACGAGTCTGTCCACTCACGACACCAAACGCGGCGAGGACGTGCGGGCACGGATCGGTGTTGTGTCTCAGGTGCCGACGCTGTGGGCCCGGCTGATTCGCGAGTGGGAAGACGTGTGCCCCAGCCCTGATCCGCTTACCGGATTGTTCTTGTGGCAGAACATCATCGGTGTGTGGCCGGCGGACGGCCGCTCGGCAGCCTCGGTTCCAGAGCTGCGCGAGCGTTTGCACGCCTATGCGGAGAAAGCCGTCCGCGAGTCCGGCGCCAGAACTTCCTGGAACGATCCGGACGTCGACTTCGAGTCGGCAGTGCACCGCTGGATCGACGAGGTGATCGACGGCCCAGTCGGTGATTCGGTCAGCGAATTCGTCGGCAGGATCGCGCGTCACGGCTGGTCGGACTCTCTGGGCCAAAAGCTGCTCCAACTTCTCGGGCCCGGCGTTCCCGACGTCTACCAGGGCACTGAGCTGTGGGAGGACTCGTTGGTCGATCCGGACAACCGGCGGCTTGTCGACTACGGAACGAGGCGATCACTGCTCGATTCCGGCGCCGCGCCGATCGACGCAACAGGAACCGCAAAGTTGCACCTCGTTCGCACGGCACTGACACTGCGGCGGGAGAACCCCTCGTGGTTCGATCACGGTGAGTACCGGCCGGTCTTCGCTTCAGGTTCCGGATCCGGTCATCTGGTCGGCTTCTCGCGCGGCCCGGCAGGTGATCCGCCCATGGTCGTCGCTCTGGCGACGCGACATTCGCTCAGACTCTCGTCGCACGGTTGGAGAGATACGCGAGTGGACCTGCCAGATGGCGAATGGGTCGACGCACTGAGCGGACAACCCGTCTTGTCTTCGGATGCGCGGGACATCTTCGCTGCCGGGCCATGTGCCCTGTTGACCAGGGTGCGCTGAGCGGTTTCCGCTGACTGGGCATTCACCCCCGAAAAGAACTTCGTCGCGCTAACTTCCGAAGAGCAGATCATCACCACTAGTCGGAGGTTTGAGCATGGCCGCCAGTCGATTCACCGGAAAAGTTGCCTTCATCACCGGAGCCGCCCGTGGTCAGGGGCGCGCCGAAGCTGTCCGGCTGGCAGAAGAGGGCGCAGACATCATCGCCGTCGACGCGTGTGTTCAATTCGAATCCACCTCGTATGCCGGCGCCACCGACGACGACCTGGCCGAGACAGTCGAACTGGTCAAGGCCCTGGACCGTCGAATTGTCGCTACCAAGACCGACGTTCGCGACTTCTCTGCGCTGTCCGCGGCGCTAGCGGCCGGCATCGACGAATTGGGGCGACTTGACGTCGTCGTCGCGAACGCCGGAATCTGTTCTGCCAACATGTCCTGGGAAATCACGCCCGAGCAGTGGCAGGAAACGCTCGACGTCAACCTGACCGGCGTCTTCCACACCGCCAAGGCAGCGATCCCGCACCTGATCAAGCAAGGCACCGGTGGCTCGATCATCTTCACCAGCTCCGTCGCCGGCCTGCGCGGCCTCCCCTTCCTCGGCCATTACGTCGCGAGCAAACACGGCATCACCGGTCTGGCCAAGACGATGGCCTCGGAGTTGGGGCAGTACAACATTCGGGTCAACACCATCCACCCACACGGCGTGGAAACCGGAATGCAGATGACGGACATGCGGCCGCTCATCGACGCCAACGCCCACACACTCGGTCCGATCTTCATGCAGACCTTGCCCGACCCGGTCAGCCAGCCGGAGGACATCGCCGCCGCCGTCGCGTTCCTCGGTTCCGACGAGGCCCATCACATCACCGGCATCGCGATGCCGCTCGATCTGGGCACCCTGATCCGCTGATCGAATCTTCTCGAGTTTTTCCCGTCCTCGGGGAATATCGCTTCCCCGAGGACGGTTGCGCGAGACATGACCAAAACTGTTGTAGCGCAGACGTACGGCACGCCCGAGGTCCTGAAGCTGGTGGACGTCGATTTACCGGCACCGAAATCAGGTGAAGTCCTGGTCGACGTGAAGGCGATCGGCGTCAATCCCTTCGACTTCAAGCTCTACAGCGGCGCTTTCGGCACCGACCCCGAGAAACTTCCCATCCGCCTCGGCGGCGAGGCAGCGGGCGTCGTCTCGGCCGTCGGCGACGGCGTCACAAATGTGAACGTCGGCGACGAAGTGATCGTCAGCCCCGGCAACGGCCTCTACTCCGAACAAGTAGTCGTGCCGGTCTCCTCTGTCACCGCGAAGCCCGCAGGCATCAGCTGGGAACAGGCAGCCGGCCTCCTTCTGGTCGGCGGAACTGCAGTCGACGCCCTCGACACCATTCGGGTCGGCTCCGGCGACACCGTTCTCATCCACGGCGCGTCCGGCGGCGTCGGCGCGATCGCTGTTCAGCTGGCAGTTGGTCGCGGAGCTACGGTGATCGGCACCGCGGGAGCCTCGAATCAGGATTACGTGCGCTCGCTCGGCGCCACGCCTGTGCTCTACGGCCACGGCCTCGAAGCGCGTGTTCGTGAACTCGCGCCGAACGGCGTCGACGCCGCCTTCGACACCGCCGGAACAGATGAAGCCGTCGATACTTCGCTGGCTTTGGTCTCCGACAAGAGTCGCATCGTCACCATCGTCGCGTTCGGACGCGCCCAGACCGACGGCTTCGCGTCCGTCGGCGGAGGCAATCCGGCAAGTGCGGAAGCGCGTTTGAAGGCTCGATCCGAACTGGTCGAACAAGCCGGTTCCGGACATCTCACCGTGAAGATCGCCAAGACTTTCCCACTAACGGACGTCGCGCTCGCTCACACCGAGTTGCAGAGTTCGCACCCCGCGGGAAAGTTCATCCTCGTTCCGTGACCTTCAGCTCTGTCTTGCCTAGGCCTTAGGGGCGAGTGGAACCAACAGGGTGGTGCCGAACGCGACGAGCACCGATTCGCCTTCGCGTTCGGCATGTACCTCGGCAGTGACGAACACCTGCTTGCGCCCGGCCTTGACCGAGCGCGCCGTAGCGACAAATGCGGTTCCGACGCCCGGACTCACGAAATTGACCGCGCAGTTGGACGCCGCCACGACACCTACCTGGGTGAAGGCAGCAAATCCGCACGCGGTGTCGACGAGTCCCGCCACGAGCGCAGCGTGCAGGTGTCCCGAGTACTGGCCCAGATCCTCACGCCATTCGAGCCGCAGACAAACGCGACCCGGTTCGGCCTCCGTGACTTCGAATCCGGCCCACCGGTTGAAGGCCGCCGAGGCGTTGACCGCGCGCAACTGTTCGAGCATTTCAGAATTTCCCATGTAGACCAGTCTACATAGATTGTGGTGGATCGCTGGGGTGTTTAAGCTCCAACTCGTGGCGACTCCCCCGAAACACCGCGAAGCACTCGTACGAGCTGCGGCCGATCTGTTTCGCCGCCAGGGGTATGCGGCAACGGGCCTCAACGAGATCCTCAAGTCGAGCGGGGCGCCGAAAGGTTCGCTGTACCACTACTTTCCCGGCGGCAAAGAGCAGATCGGCGAAGAGGTCGTCCGCGTCGGCGGGCAGTTGGTCACCGACACCCTGACCGAACTCGCCGACAGCCAATCGGACGCCGGGTCGCTGCTGCGCGAGTACGCGCGGTTGCTCGCCGGATGGGTGAGCGATTCGGATTTCCACGAAGGCTCGCCGATCACGACGGTGTTGTTGGAACTTGCCCCCGATTCGGAGAGCGTGACAGCCGCCGGACAGGCGGTGTATCGACAGTGGACTTCGCTACTGCGCGACACACTGATCGCGTCCGGGGTCGGACGTGCGCGAGCGGAACGGCTTGCCGTCCTGGCAGTGTCCGCGCTCGAGGGCTCGCTGGTGCGGGCTCGCGTCGAACGATCCGGTCAGCCGATTCTCGATTCCCTCGGCGAGGTCGCCGACGTGTTCGACGGAGCAATCGCCGCGGCGCACTCTCACTGAGCGAACGCGACCTGAGCGAACGGCACTCTCGGTCTCATGAAGGCGCCGAAAGGTACGTTCGCTCGGAATCGGAGGGTGGCTCAGTCGGCTTCCGGGCGCCACCTCGAGCACCACCGCGGGCCGCGCCGATCCCTGCGACGACGACGCACGCGATACCTGCCACGGCCAGAACACTCGGAACCTGTTGCAGCACAACCAGACCGATAAGCTGCGCGAAAGCAGGCTCGAGACTCATCAGCGTGCCGAACGCCGCCGTGGACAGCCTTCGCAACGAGACCATCTCCAGAACGAACGGCACGACGGGCAGCAAGATCGCGAGTCCGAGGCCCACGAGAATCAGATGCGGAGTCAGCCGCCCGATAGCCGAGTGGCCTACGGCAATTGTCGCGGCCAACCCGGCTACCGCCATCGACACCGCCAGCCCGTTGATACCGGCAACCTCGTCGCCGACGCGCTGGGTGAGCAGTATGTACATCGCCCAGCAGAGCGCCGCACCGAGTGCGTACGCCACACCGACCAGATCGACTGTCCCTGCCCATGGTTCGGTGAGAAGCACGACGCCCACGCCTGCCAGAACCGGCCACAGAACGCGGCCACGCCCCCGGAGCAATGCAACCGTCAGCGGACCCAAGAATTCCAATGCGCTTGCTGTTCCCAGCGGAAGGCGCTCCACCGCTGCCATGAACAGGAGCGTCATGCCTGCGGTGACCACACCCAGAACCACGCAAGCCAGAAACGCCTTGCGAGTGAACGCCGAAGGGCGGGGCCTGACGATGATCAGAAGAATGATGCCTGCCCAGGCGAGTCGTATCCACGCCGCTCCGTCTGCGCCGAGCTGATCGATCAGGCCCACCGACACGGCGAGCCCGAGCTGCACGCACAACATCGCCAGAACAGCCAGGCCCACTCCGGCCCGCGCTTTCGTATCCATAGCTGAATTGAACGGGAGGCCAACCGTTCGTGTCCACGCGATTTTGACCTACATTATGTTCACGATTAGTGAATGATCGAAGGATGGAAACCCGTCGACTCCATCTCCTCCTCGAACTCTCCCGCTTGGGTTCGATGCGTGCGGTCGCCGAAGCGCACAACCTCACGACGTCGACAGTGTCCCAACAACTCGCGGCCTTGACCGCGGAGACCGGTACCGCACTGATCGAGCCCGACGGTCGCCGGGTGCGGCTGACGCCGGCCGGTCAACGACTGGCCGATCATGCCGTCACCATCCTGGCAGCCGTCGATGCAGCTCGCCTGGACCTCGATCCGGACGCGGAACCGGTGGGGACCCTGCGAGTCGGCGGATTCGCAACTGCGATCAGAACCGCGATGCTCCCCGTCGCTCGGAGCCTGCAACGCAGTCACCCGCAGGTGGACGTGATGATCTACGAATACGAACCCGTCGAGGCTTTTGCACTCCTCGAACGCGACGATCTAGACCTCGCACTGACGTACGACTACAACCTTGCCCCCGCGTCGCCGAGCCCACTACTCGAAGCAATTCCGCTCTGGTCGACGCCCTGGGGACTGTGTGTTCCCGACGACGCCAAAGCTCCCGACAAGTCCACAGAATCCGGAATCGATCTCCGCGCCTTCGCCGACACGTCATGGATAGTGAACTCACGCAACACGGCAGACGAGCGCGCTGTGCGAACCCTCGCGTCGCTGGCCGGGTTCACCCCTCGGATCACTCACCAGATCGACAGTCTCGACTTGGTCGAACTCTTGATCCTCAGTGGTTACGGCGTGGGGCTGATGCCGCTCGAACGCAAGACTCGCGAAGGCGTGCGCGTCGAACCACTCGTCGATCCGCCCGTCATCCTCACTGCCTATGCGGTGACGCGTCGCGGCCGATCGTCGTGGCCGCCGCTTCGGCTCGTGTTGGACCGACTCACGGCCTACCGATAACTCACATCCGATCAGCGTCGCCGTCGCGGCGCTGCTGCTTGGCAATTCGACGCTGCTCTTCCGCCCGCTCGCGGCACTGACGCAAGAAGGCTTCGTCCGCCGCCGGATCCTGCGCAACGGCACGTCCCGGGCGCTCGTATTCGCCGTACCCGGTTGGGCCGACGTATCCGCGGGGCGCGTTCTGTCCGCGCCCGACCACCAGCCACAGAACCGATCCCAAAGTAGGAAGGAAGATGATGATCAGAATCCAGACGACCTTGGGTAGGTACTGGATGTAGGCGTCATCTCTCGTGATGGCGTCGACGATGCAGAAAATCCACAGCAACATCGTGATGAGGCCGAACAAGGCATAGGGCACGCTGGCGATTCCTCCCGAGAATAAAAAACCCTCGCCATGCTAACGAAAACAGACCAATTAGTACATTAGATTCTGGCGAATGTTGAACTCGAGCCATCCTCGGTACGCATCGACGTCCCATCCACTGACCCGACGCAATTGCTGATGAAGCTGCGGCGAGACGAAAGCGGCAAGTATGCCCGCGGCTTTCTCGAGCGAAATCTCAGGCCTCAACAAGCCATGCTCGGAGAGACCCTCGGCTATCGACATCGCATTGACGGCCGACTGATCCGACGACTCCTCGGATAGTCGACGCATGTCGGCATCCGCACCCGAGGATTCGACCGCGACCATCATCAGAGCGCCGGCACGTTCGAGCAGTCCGATGCCCTGAGCCACGATCTGGGAGACGATCCGGCGAACGTCATCGGGGTCCGAGGCCAGGTTCGGCGCGCCGAGTGGAACCTCTTCGGCATCGAGCGCCGCAGCGAGGGCCGCTTCGAAGATCTCGAGTTTCCCGCCAGGGAAGGCTGTGAACACCGTCCGATCGGCGACGCCGGCCGAGGCGGCAATCTGCTTGACGGTGGCACTGACATACCCGTCTCGAATAAACAAGGCCGTCGCCGCATCACGAATGAGTTCACGCGTTCGCTGCGCGGAAGCTTCACGCACGCGGGAGTGGTACTGGCGTCTGCCCTCCATTGCGCACACTTTAGCCGCATTCGATGCAACGACCATGCATGGAAAGAATCGTGCAGCTCAGGAGCCTTTTCCGGGGTGATCTATCCAGCCGTCGCTACCGGGAAACACCAACGCCTCGTGGCCGTTGTCGTACCTGACCAGATAGGGAGGACCGCCGTCCTCGCCGTGCACCTCGAGAACCTCGGCAGTTACCTCCGCCTGCCCCACAACGCGCCCCTGGACGTGGAGACGGTCACCCACTTCGGCATGCATCACTCCTCCTCGCTGCCCGCTCGCGCAGGCGCAGACCAACCACTGACGTTGTTCCCGCCATGCCGACTCGGAAACCCTGGGGCGAGTTGCCGTCGTGAGAAATCGCATATTCACCGAAGGTGACAGTGACGGGTGAACAGTGGTTCACTCATGGGTGAATTCCCGTTCACCATCGCCGCGTGAAGGACCGTCTCTTGGCATTGCACTCGTCTCCGACCACTCGCCGTTCAAGTCGGCTCATTACCGCAATTCTCTGTCTTTCCGGCACCGTGGTCGCGCTGCAACAAACGATGGTCATTCCGTTGTTGCCCGATTTCCCGAAGATCCTCGGCGTCAGCGCTGACGACGCCTCCTGGCTCGTCACCGTCACGCTCCTCACGAGTGCCGTCGCCACTCCGATCGTCTCCCGCCTGGCAGACATGTTCGGAAAACGACGCATGATGCTGATCTCGATGACGATGATCGTGGTCGGATCACTGGTCGCGGCGATCGGCGGCAACTTTGTCGCCCTGCTGATCGGACGTGGTCTCCAGGGCTTCGCGATCTCGATGATCCCCGTCGGAATCAGCATCATGCGCGACGAACTGCCCAAGGAGAAGGTGGCGTCGGCAACAGCGTTGATGAGTGCCACTCTCGGAATCGGCAGCGCACTCGGGCTCCCGCTGTCCGGGTTGATCTTCGAGCATCTGGGCTGGCCCGCCATCTTCTGGCTCTCGGCTATCGTGGGCGTCCTGCTGATCATCGCGGTAGCCGTCGTCGTCCCGGAATCAAGTGTTCGTACCCGCGGCAAATTCGACTTCCTGGGCGCGGTCATGCTCTCGACAGCACTCACGGCGATCCTCCTCGCCATCTCCAAGGGCGCCCGTTGGGGATGGACGAGCGAACTGACATTGCTGATGTTCGTCATCGGAATCGTGACTCTCGCATTGTGGTTCCCTTACGAACTCCGCGTCACCCAGCCGATGGTCGATCTACGAACGTCGGCCAAGCGGCCTGTTCTGCTGACCAACGTCGCCTCGATCCTCGTCGGCTTCTCGATGTACGCGAACAACCTCTCCACCACCCAACAACTTCAGATGCCGAAGATCTCCGGCTACGGCTTCGAACTGGGCGTGATGGCGGCCGGACTGTGCATGATTCCGGCAGGCCTCGCGATGGTCTTCTTCGCGCCCGTCTCCGCGAACATCACGAAGCGATTCGGAGCCAAGATCACCCTGATCGTCGGCGGCACGGTGCTCGCGCTCGCCTACATCGCGCGAGTGTTCCTGACCGGTTCGATAGCACTGATCATCATCAGCGCGGCGGTGGTCAGCATCGGAACCGCAATCGCCTACTCCGCGATGCCGATGCTGATCATGCGATCGGTTCCGATTACCGAAACCGCGTCGGCAAACGGCCTCAATTCGCTGCTCCGCTCAGTCGGTACTTCCACGTCCAGCGCGGTGGTTGCCGCCATGCTCACGTCGATGATCATCCCGTCCGGGCCGGGCGAGGGCCTTCCGTCGATCGACGCCTTCAAGAACATCTTCTGGCTGGCCGCCCTCGCCGCCGTGGCTGCTGCCGCTGCCGCTGCGTTCATTCCTCGCCGCGGCGCAAAACCGGAAGCGGCACTTCGCCCGGTGACCCCGGAAGGGTTCGAGCTTCCCGACGCCGCCGTGTCCGAAACGGAAATTGTGGTTGCCGGTCGTGTGATCCGGGCCGACAGCCGACCGATCCGGCAGGCCGTTGTCACCGTGATGGACATGGAGGGTCGACCGATTGACTGGAGTCGCGCCGACAACGAAGGCAACTTCTCCCTCGCCCTACCCCGGCCCGGCCGGTACCTGGTGGTCACGAGCGCCGACGGTTGGTCCCCGAGATCACAGGTAATCAGCTTCGACAGCGCGCAATCGACGCACACCGTCGAACTCGGTGACCGCCTCACCATCTCCGGCAAGGTCGGAGTCGGCGGCCGAACAACCTCGGGAACCGTCGTCACACTCACGAAACCGACCGGCGAATTCGTCGCATCCACGGTCACCGACGGAACCGGGCACTACGGAATCGCACTTCCCACATCCGGCCGGTACATCCTGACCGCGCTGACCGAGAGCGGACACGGCACATTGGCTCGTCAGATAGCGGTCATCGCGCAGTCCACCGTCGTCGATTTCGACGTACCCGTCGATGCCGAGCCGTTGACGACAGTATGAACGCCAGTACGAGCAACCGAACGCATGGCGATCGGGTATCGAGGCGGAGGCGAGCGACATGAGCAGCGGCGAAGCCAGCATCCTCACAGCAGCGAAAGCCTTGTTCGCGGAACGAGGTTACGCATCGACGACCATCAAGGACATCGCGGTCGCAGCCGGCTACTCCCCTGCCCTGGTCATGAAGATCTACGGCAGCAAAGCTCGGCTGTACTCGGCTGCGATCCCGTCCGCACCTCCGATGGACGAGGATCCGAATGCCGACGCCACCGGAGACATCGGCTGTCAACTGGTCGAGAAACTTGTCGCTCGTAGAGAATCCGACGAAACCGATCCGTGGGCAATGCTCGCAGTACACGTTCACGAGGCGCCAGATCCGGCCGCCGCTCGGGCCGAGATCAAGCAACGATACGTTCACGGGATCGCGCGCCGCATCGGCGACACGGAGCCCGGTTTGGTACGCAGCCAGATCGTCGTCTCACTGCTGCTCGGACTGGCCACCGGCATGCGGACGCTCGAACTCCTCGGTGAGGATTCACTGTCGTCGGAGGATCTGATCCGGCGCTACGGAAGGCTGATTCAAATAGCCGTCGACGAAATCGAACCGGTATCCGAGCACGAATCGTTCATCAGTGACACGGTGGAGGAATGACTACTTACCGATACCTCGACGCCGACCGGAATCTCCTCGAAGAGAAAGATTTCGAAACCGAGCAGGACGCACAGGAATACCGACTCTCCGTCCTCGGTGCCGAACACATCGAGCCCGCGGGCGAATGATCCTGTCGAGTCCCCGATCGGTCAGGAAGACTTCGCGGCAGTGGTGAGTTCGTCGATCAGAGCTTGAACGCGCCGCTCGATTTCGTCACGGATCGGGCGAACTGCTTCAAGGCCCTGTCCGGCCGGGTCGTCGAGAACCCAGTCTCGGTAACTCTTGCCGGGGAAGATCGGGCACGTGTCGCCGCAGCCCATGGTGATGACGACATCCGAATCCTGGACGGCGTCGACAGTGAGGATCTTCGGAGACTGCGCTGAGATGTCGATACCGCGCTCTGCCATCGCCTCGACCGCTGCCGAATTGACGGTCTCGGCGGGTGCGGATCCGGCGGAACGGACCTCGATGGCGTCGCCTGCGAGATGGCTCAGGAATCCCGCGGCCATCTGAGATCGACCGGCATTGTGGACGCAGACGAACAACACCGATGGTTTGCTCATGACCTCGCTCTTTCTCGACTGGATGAAACCTCTTCGACTGCAAAGCGTTTGCGTAGTGCAAGGGAGACATAGACCAGCCCGACGAGCACCGGTACCTCGATCAGCGGGCCGACGACACCGGCAAGAGCTTGCCCCGAGGTGGCGCCGTAGGTGGCGATGGCTACCGCGATCGCGAGTTCGAAGTTGTTGCCCGCGGCGGTGAACGCCAGGGTCGTGGTGCGTTCATAGCCCAATCCGATTGCGGCGCCGAGGATGTAGCCTCCGCCCCACATGAGCGCGAAGTACGCGAGCAGGGGCAGCGCGATCCGGACGACATCCCAAGGCTGGGAGGTGATCTGTTCGCCCTGCATCGAGAAGAGCACGACGATGGTGAACAGCAGACCGTAGAGCGCCCAGGGGCTGATCTTGGGGATGAACTTGTTGTCGTACCAGTCGCGGCCTTTGGCGCGTTCGCCGAAGAAGCGGGACAGAAAACCTGCCAGCAGCGGGACACCGAGGAAGATCAGAACGGATTTGGCGATCTGCCAGGGCGAGGTGTCGATGGTGGTCTGTTCGAGGCCGAGCCACCCGGGCAGGACCGAGAGGTAGAACCAACCGAGCACGGCGAACATGATCACCTGGAACACCGAATTGATGGCGACCAGCACCGCGGCGGCTTCGCGGTCTCCGCAGGCCAGGTCGTTCCAGATGATCACCATCGCGATGCAGCGAGCGAGACCGACGATGATCAAACCGGTTCGGTATTCCGGCAGGTCAGGCAGAAACAGCCAGGCGAGGGCGAACATCAGCGCCGGGCCGAGAACCCAGTTCAGGAACAGGGAGCCGGCGAGGAGTTTCTTGTCCCCGGTGACTGTGTCGAGGCGGTCGTAGCGGACCTTCGCCAGGACCGGGTACATCATGATCAGCAGACCGAGGGCGATCGGTAGCGAGATGCCGTCGATCTGCACCTTGTCCAGGGCAGTGTTCACACCGGGGATCCAGCGTCCAACCAGCAGGCCGACGACCATGGCCACGCCGATCCAGACCGCCAGATAGCGGTCGAGGGTGGAGAGTTTTCCGACGACTTCGGGGTGTTCGGTGGTGGCAGCGGTGTTGCTCATGCGGTGACCTCTACGCACGCGTCCGCGCCACTCACGCTCGTACCTTCAACCAGTAGAACGGCGGAAAGCTGTTGCAGCGCAGCCGGAATAACCCAGTAGTACACCCAGGTCCCGCGTCGTTCACAATCGAGTAACCCGGCCTGGCGCAACACCTTGAGGTGATGCGAGATAGTCGGCTGAGACAGATCGAACGAGTCGGAGATGTCGCAGACGCAGGCTTCACCACCCTCGTGACTTGCCACCAAGCTGAGCAAGCGGAGACGAACCGGATCGCCGAGGGCCTTGAACATCCGAGACAAGTCGCCGGCCCAATCCTCGGTCAACGGTTCACGAACGAGCGGGGTGCAGCAAGCCTCGGAGTCCGGCAGCTCTTGATTCGACATTCTTCGATATTGACAGATATCGAATCAACGCGCAATCGGGCATCCGGTCAGCCGGATCCCGGACTCATCCCTCGGCGATCGCCGTTCGACGCTCGAGCAGAACAGTGTCGCGCCACACGCCGTCGAGTTCGGCGATCTTCTCGCGAAGGCCGACCGTTCGAAACCCGGCCGAATGATGGAGCGAGATGGAGGCACGGTTCTCCGGGAACATCGACGTCTGCAGAGTCCAGAGTCCGTCGGCGTCGGCGGCCATGACTTGCTTGCGCAACAACGCCTTTCCGACGCCACGACCACGCATGCCGTCCGCAACGTACACGGAGTTCTCGGCAACCCCGCGGTAGCAGTCACGCTCGGAAACCGGACTCAACGCAGCCCATCCGACAACAACACCCCCGACAGTCGCCACCCATCGATGCTGCGGCAGCCACCGTTCGTGGAGATGCTCACGCGAGGGGACCTCAGCGGCAAAGGTGACATTTCGGGTGTCGATACCCTCGCCGTAAATACGGCGAACCGCATCCCAGTCGTCGTCGATCATGGCCCGGACAGAGACATCGTCGGGCAGATCACTCGGGCAGCACGGACGCGGAGCAAGGACTCCCATCACCACATCCGCCGCCTGCGGCAAGGCAACGCAACACGTCGGACTCATCGCGACGACCGTGCTCGTCCCTTCCTTACGCATGGTCACAAAACCCATATCGGCGAGCTTGCGCAGGTGGTGCGACACCGTCGGTTGCCCGATCCCCAACGCCTCGGCGAGCGCTCCGACGGTAATACCACCGACCGCGCTCGCTACCCGGTGAAGCAATCGGACGCGCATCGGCTCGGCAAGGCAGGCGAACCACTGCGCGTAGGTATCAGCATCGCCCTGCGCGAGGACGGAAGAACGGATCTGATCCGGGTCCGAATCGCCGACTCGCACCGTCGGAGTCTGCAGCGAAGTCATCTCTCCATTATATCGACAGCTGTCGATGGTTGCCTACATTGATGATCGTCGATACAGTTCCCCGTAGATCGATAATCGTCGATGAAAGGCACGAAAATGAACCCCCTACCCGTTGTCGTGATCGGGGCCGGCCCGGTCGGCCTGGCAGCCGCAGCAGAACTGCGCGAGCGCGGACTCACACCCCTTGTATTCGAGCGCGGAACCACAGCCGGTGCTGCGATCTCCGAGTGGAATCACGTTCGACTGTTCTCCCGGTGGTCCGAACTCGTCTCCCCCGCCGCGCGGCGACTCCTCGACCAGAATGGATGGAGCTCACCCGACGGGCAGACCTATCCGACCGGCCGGCAATGGCGCGAGCTCTACCTCGAACCACTCGCCTCGGCCCTCGCCGACCTGGTCCAGTTCGACACCGAGGTGATCGGCGTAGCTCGACGCGGACGTGACCTGGTCGTCGACGCCGGACGCGACAGCGAACCCCTCTCGATTCACCTACGGCGCCGGGACGGAACCGAGGATCGGATGTTCGCCCAGGCCATTGTGGATGCGTCCGGCACCTGGGGCACCCCGAACCCGCTCGGTGGTGAAGGTCTTCCTGCACTCGGCGAAGGCGCTGTGGGTACTGCGATCCGGTACCGGGTTCCTGATCTCGACGATCCGGCAGTGCGGGCACAGTTCGCCGGAACGCACACCGTCATCGCAGGTAGTGGCCACTCCGCGCTGACGGCGATCGTTGCGCTGTCAGGGTTGGCAGAGCAGGCTCCGAGCACCCGCATCACCTGGGCGGTCCGCCGAGGAAACATCGGCTCTGCATTCGGAGGCGGCGACGCTGACGAACTGCCCGCGCGCGGCGCCCTGGGCTTGCGTGCAAAGAAGTCCGTCGAGGATGGCCTGTTGAGAGTCGTCACCGGCTTCCGCACCGCAGAGGTGACAACTACCCCTTCGGGACAACTCATACTCGCCTCCGATGCGGGTGATCGCATCGAGAACGTGGACAACGTCATAACGCTGACCGGCTTCCGCCCCGATCTGTCCTGGCTCTCGGAAATTCGACTCGGCCTCGACCCGGTCTTACAAGCACCGGTCGAGCTTGCTCCGCTGATCGACCCGAACGTCCACTCGTGCGGCACCGTTTACCCGCATGGCGCGAAGGAGCTTCGCCATCCGGAGCCGGGGGTGTACTTGGCAGGAATGAAAAGCTACGGCCGAGCACCCACCTTCCTGGCGATGACCGGCTACGAGCAGGTTCGCAGCATCGCAGCCGAGCTCGCCGGCGATCACGAAGCAGCGGCCCGTGTCGAGTTGATCCTTCCGGAGACCGGAGTCTGCGGCGGCGCAGGCATTTTCGACGAACCTGACACAGCAGAAACCGACACAGGGAAAGCCGAGGGCGGATGCTGCAGCACCCCCGCTCCGAAACTGATCACGCTGTCTGCACCGTCCGGCAACACCTGCGGATAGAAACAGTCCTTGACGACGGAACCAGCCCGCCGGGCTGCCACATCCGGCCGAACAAGGCATGCTGATCGTGTGCATACATTCGAGGTCTGGGCGCCAACACCGGAATCGGTCCGGGTCGAAGTCGACGGCATCACGCACGAGATGGACCGGACCGACGACGGGTGGTGGCGCGCCGAGGTCGACTGCGACAACCGCGCTCGCTACGGCTTTGTCGTCGACGGTGAAACACTCCCGGATCCGCGTTCACCACGCCAGCCCGAAGGCGTGCATCTCCGCTCTCAACTGCACCAACTCGACGAGGCGTCCTGGACCGACTCTCAGTGGACCGGACGACAACTCCCAGGATCATCGGTCTACGAACTGCACATCGGAACGTTCACCCCCGAAGGAACATTCGACGCCGCGATCGAACGTCTCGATCACCTGGTAGACCTCGGCGTCGGCTTCGTGGAAATCATGCCGGTCAACGGCTTCAACGGAACTCACAACTGGGGCTACGACGGTGTGCTCTGGTACACGGTCCACGAGATCTACGGTGGCCCGGACGGATTGCAACGCTTGGTGAATGCGGCCCACGAACGCGGACTCGGCGTGATTCTTGACGTGGTCTACAACCACCTGGGCCCGTCGGGCAACTACCTCGAAAAGTTCGGCCCCTACATTGCCGATGGAGCGAACACCTGGGGCCGAACGATCAACATCGGCGGTCCGCAGTCGGGCGAGGTTCGCGAGTACATCATCGGGAATGCCCTGCGATGGATGCGCGATTTCCACATCGACGGTCTACGCCTCGACGCCGTCCACGCGTTGGTCGATCACACCGGAACGCACATCCTCGAGGAACTCGCCGTCCGAACGGAAACACTGTCGGCTCATCTCGGTCGACCGCTCACGTTGATCGCCGAAAGCGATCTCAACGACGCCACTCTGATCACGCCACGAGCGGCCGGCGGGTTCGGCTTGGACGCGCAGTGGGACGACGACATCCACCACACCATTCACACGGCCGTGTCCGGCGAACGCCAGGGTTATTACGCCGACTTCGGATCCTTGGAATCCCTTGCAAATACATTGCGGCGCGGTTTCTTCCACGCCGGAACGTATTCCTCGTTCCGTGGACGGGTTCACGGCCGGCCGATCGACATCACGCATCAGCCCGCCAGCGCCCTGCTCGCATACACGTGCACCCACGATCAGATCGGCAACCGCGCGATCGGGGACCGCCCGAGCGCCTATCTGACGCCAGGACAATTGGCGATCAAGGCGGCGCTGGTCCTGCTATCGCCGTACACGCCGATGCTGTTCATGGGCGAGGAATGGGGAGCGACCACGCCGTTCCAGTTCTTCACCTCGCATCCGGAACCGGAACTCGGCGAGGCCACTGCCAAAGGCCGCAAAGCGGAGTTCGCGGCGCACGGCTGGAACAGTGACGACATTCCGGATCCGCAAGACCCACAGACATTTCTGCGATCGAAACTGGACTGGGACGAGCGAGACGACGAGACACGCGCTCGCGTCCTGGCCTGCTATCGCGATCTACTTGCCCTGCGCAGGAAGCGAATCGAGATCACCGACCCTTGGCTGGGGCACCTGCACGTCGACTACGACGAGGACGACCAGTGGATCACCCTGCGCCGCGGCGCATTACAGATCGTGTGCAATCTGGGAACGGACGCGGCCTCGGTCCCGGCCGGCGGAACCCCCATCCTCTGGTGGGATCCGCCGACACAGGACGAGACCGCGTCCGCAACAGTGGTGCCGGGGCACTCGTTCGTCGTACTCGAAAGCTGACTAACTCTCGAGATTCCGGTATTAACGCTTCGCGTTCTCTGGTGTACTCCGCAGCATCCTCAACACCAATGCGGCACTGACGAACAGAACCAAAGCTGTTGCACCGGCAGCAACGTGCATACCGTCGACAAACGCCGACTTCGCGGAATCGGCAAGCACCGAACCGAGTTCACCAGGTAGGTACGTTGCTTCCTGCAGGGCACCGCCGAGTGTGCCCTGTGCAGCGTGCGCCTGATCTGCTTCGAGCATCGAGGTGTCGATTCCCTTGCGGAAGATCGCCATCACCACGCTGCCCAGGATCGCCACGCCGAGCGCGATGCCGAGTTCGTACGCGGTCTCCGACACAGCGGACGCAGCGCCGGCGCGTTCGGGTTCCACCGAGCTGACCACGAGATCCGATGTCAACGTCAACGCGACACCGACACCAGCACCGGCCAGACCGAAGCCGATCACGAACATCAACGGGCCGCTGTCGACGCCGAGCGCGAGCAGCATCGCAGCACCGATACCGGCAACCGCGAGGCCCGCGCTGAGCACGTGAGACACCGACCACCGGCGAATCAACCAGGCCGCCGCAACCGCGGTGAATGCGCTGAGCAACATACCCGGGAGCATCAGCAGGCCGGCGTCGAGCGCCGAGTTACCGAGCACCAACTGCAGGTACTGCGAGCCGAAGAACAGGACACCTGCCAGCGCGAAGATCGAGAGCAGGTTGGTGATGACGGCGGTGGAGAACGACGCGTTGGCAAACAGCTTCAGATCCAACATCGGATCCTTCAGCATCCGCTGACGACGCACGAACACGTAACCCGCCGCGAGACCAACAAGGCCGATCACCAGCAACGTGATGCTGACGCCGTGCACCACGGATTCCTTGACCGCGTACACCAGCGGCAACATGGTCGCCATCGACAGACCAGCGCTGATGAGGTCGAATCGACCCGGATTGGGGTCTTTCGACTCCGGGATCAGGATCGGGCCGAGTACAACCAGCGCGATCATGACCGGAATGTTGATCAAGAAGACCGAACCCCACCAGAAGTGCTCGAGCAACCAACCACCGACCAAAGGGCCTGCCGCTGTACCGCCACCGGCCATCGCGCCCCAGACACCGATTGCCTCGGTGCGCTGACGCGGGTTGACGAAGATCGTGCGGATCAGACCGAGGGTGGCAGGCATCAGCGTTGCGCCGGAAATACCCTGCAGCACGCGGGCGGCAATGAGCATCTCGGGACTGACAGCGAGAGCGGCGATGATCGAGGCGAGACCGAAGCCGACTGCGCCGATCAGGAGCAGTTTTCGCCTACCGATCCGGTCACCGAGCGTACCCATGGTGATGAGCAGACCGGCGAGCACGAACGAATAGACGTCGATGATCCACAGCAACTGCGTGCTGCTCGGCTCGAGGTCGGCGCTGATGAACGGAAGCGCAAGATCGAGCACCGTGCCGTCGACTGCGATGAGCAACACAGCAAAGGCAAGGACTATCAAGCCCGCCCAGTCACGCTTTGTCGCCCGAACCTCGTCGGGATTGATTGCAGACGTCTGATCTGCCGACACTGACATTGCTCCCCTGCGACTTTCTCTGAGTTCTTTCGAAAAGATTTCACTGAACCGTCCAGCCGGTACAGTAGGTCTACGGTAACAGTGAACCGTCCAAGCGGTAAAGTTATTTCCGGGTAGGGTCACATCACATGGCTGCCGACACTCGCGATCGAATTCTCGACGCACTGGAGAAGCTGCTGCTGGTCAGCGGCGTTGCCCAAGTCACGCTCGAAGGCGTTGCCGCCGAAGCCGGGGTTTCCAAGGGCGGACTTCTCTATCACTTCCCCAGCAAGGAAGCCCTCCTCGCGGCGATGGTCCGCAGACTCGGGGAACGCTCGGATCAGCAACTCGACGACGCCGTAGCCGGCGGTACGACGGTCACCGAGTTCTATCTGCAGATCCCCGATGCGAACGAAAGCGAAGAACTCTCACTCTTCCGGTCGATCATCGCGGCACTGAGAACAGTCGATGGACAACACGACGAAATCCAGAAAGCCGTCACACATGTGATGCGGAGCTGGGACAAGGGCCTTCAGACCGAGATCGCCGACCCTGTGCAGGCCGAGATCATCCGACTCGTCGGCGACGGCCTGTATCTGGCGGCCATGCTCGGACTCCCCCAGCCGGATCCCGAACTGCATCGACAGGTAGTCGAGCGACTGCGGCCCTGACCGGGGGGCGTCCCTTACGTCAGATAGCGGTACGCCGGGCTTCCCGGCTCGAGCCTCTCGGACTGCATCGGCGCGCGCTCCATCCGCTCGAGTAACGCCGCCAACCCGTCGGCGGAACCGAGTTCGATACCCACCAACGCGGCACCCGTCTCGCGATTGTTTCGCTTGACGTACTCGAACAGCGCGATGTCGTCGTCCGGCCCCAGCACGTCCGAAAGGAAGCGACGCAACGCTCCCGGTTCCTGCGGAAAGTCCACCAGGAAGTAGTGCTTGAGCCCGAGGTGAACGAGCGAACGCTCGAGAATTTCGCCGTAACGGGAGACGTCGTTGTTGCCACCGGAGATCAGGCACACGACGGTCGAACCCGGCTCGAACGTCAAATTCTGAAGTGCCGCAACGGAAAGCGCACCCGCAGGTTCGGCGATGATGCCCTCGCTCTGATACAGCTCGAGCATCGCCGTGCAGATAGCGCCCTCGTCGATCTGATTGACGACAAAGGATCCCGAACCGGACCGTGTCTGAAGTTGACGAGCCACGAGCGGCAACGACGCGTGCGACACCACGGCGGCACCCAGACGTGAGACGACCTCGTAGGGAACATCGCCGATCCTCTTGACCGCTGCTCCGTCGACAAATGGATCGACGTCGGGAAGAGTCACCGGGCCCCCGGCAACAAGAGCGGCCGTCATTGACGCCGCACCGGACGGCTCGATCCCGACGATCGACGTCTTCGGCGACCGTTCGTGCAGGTAGGTGGCGATGCCCGCAATGCAACCGCCGCCGCCGACCGGCACGACGATCGTGTCGAGAGGGGCGTCCAATTGCGTGAGAATCTCCGCTGCGATGGTTCCTTGCCCCGCAGCGGTGCGCACGTCGTCGAACGGGGGAACCATGGTTGCGCCGGTTTCGGCTACGTCCTCGGCGGCCGCAGCAGCGGCGGCGTCATAGGTCTCACCGATCATGAACAGTTCGACAAACGCTCCACCGTGCGCGCGGATGCGATCACGCTTCTGCTTGGGGGTATTGGCCGGAACGTAGATCCGACCCTTGATCTGCATCGTTCGGCACGCGAAAGCAACACCCTGCGCATGGTTACCGGCACTGGCAGTCACTACGCCGGCACCGCGTTCGGCCTCGTTGAGCTGAGCGATCAGGTTGTACGCGCCACGAATCTTGTACGAACGAACGCCCTGGAGGTCCTCACGCTTGAGATACACGTGTGCCCCGGTCAACGCCGAAAGACGATCGCTGTACTGCAGGGGTGTCGCCGCAATGACGTGCTGAATTCGCTCGATGGCCGCGTCGATCTCCTGCGCGTCGAGCGCGGGGACGGTGGACTTCGTTACTACGACATCGGGCGAGTTAGACACCCCGCCATTTTCGCACGTCGGAGATCAACCTTCCCACCACCCCGCCCCGCATGGTCTGCGAGGCAGGGTGGCGGTAGGTCAGCCGCGCGGATCCAACTGTGAGGGACGTGGCACGTTCCGCAGATTCGACTTGGCCATCTGTACTGCCTCGCCGACGCCGCCGTTCATCACCATCTTCGACATCGCCAAAGCGAAGCCCTTCATCTGACCACCGGTGATGGTGGGCGGCAACGACAATGCCAACGGATCGGTCACCAGATCAATCAAGGCCGGACCGTCGTGATCGAGCGCGGCGCGTAGGCCCGCTTCGATGTCCGCGGGATTCTCGATTCGGCGCGAAAAGATACCGAGCGCAGCAGCAACCGCCGCGTAGTCGACCGCGGGCACGTCGACCCCGAAATCCGGAAGGCCGTCGACCAGCATCTCGAGCTTGACCATTCCGAGCGTCGAGTTGTTGAACACCACGATCTTGACCGGCAACTTGTACATCGCGACGGTGACCAACTCACCGAGCAGCATCGACAATCCACCGTCGCCCGACACCGAGATGACCTGACGCCCCGGACTCGACCATGCAGCACCCATCGCGTGTGGGAGCGCATTGGACATCGATCCGTGCAGCGCCGAGGAGATGAAGCGTCTCGATCCGTTCGGATTGAGATAGCGCGCCGTCCACACGTTGCACATCCCGGTGTCGGCGGTGAAGATTGCGTCGTCGGCTGCCAGATCGTCCAAGATCGAGGCCGCATACTCGGGGTGAATCGGCGTGCGCTGCTTGACCGGATCCGTGTATGCACCAACCACTTTGGTCATCAGAGTGTTGTGCTTGGCGAGCGTGTCCTCCAGGAACCCGCGGTCGGTCTTTCGATCGAGCTGCGGAATCAGTGCGCTCAAGGTGCTCGCGACGTCGCCGTGCACAGCCAGGTCCAGGCTGGTTCGACGCCCCAACCGCTCGGCCGCGATGTCGATCTGAGCGGTACGAACGTCGTCGGGCAAGAACTGATCGTAGGGAAAGTCCGTACCGATCAGGAGCAGGAGATCGGCGCCGTGGATACCGTCGTGCGCCGCACCGTAACCGAGCAATCCGGTCATCCCGACGTCGTATGGATTGTCGTACTGGATCCATTCCTTGCCACGCAGTGAATGCCCGATGGGAGCGCCGACGGTTTCGGCCAACGCCAGAACCTCCGCGCGCGCATCTCGCACGCCCGCGCCGGCGAAGATCGCAACCTTACGCGAGCCGTTGATCACATCTGCCAACGCCTTGATGTCACCGGCATCCGGAACGACTGTCGGCCTTCGGGTTTCGACGAGCGTCGGCGGGGTGCCTTCTGCCGGACAATCGGCGATGTCCCCGGGAAGCACGATCACCGAGACGCCGTTTCGAGCCACCGAATGCTGAATCGCCGACTGCACCACGCGTGGTGATTGGACTGCCGTGCTGACGAGTTCGGTGTAACTCGAACATTCGATGAAGATCCGCTCGGGATGCGTTTCCTGAAAGTAGCCCATTCCGATCTGGGCGCTGGGGATGTGTGAGGCGATCGCGAGGACCGGCGCGCCCGAACGATGAGCGTCGTACAGGCCGTTGATCAGGTGAAGGTTTCCGGGACCGCAGGATCCGGCACACACTGCGAGTTTTCCGGTGATCTGGGCATCCGCTGCGGCCGCAAAGGCGGCTGCTTCCTCATGCCGGACGTGTATCCAATCGATTCCGCCCTTCTCGGAACCACCGGTGCGACGAACCGCATCGACGATGGGATTGAGACTGTCACCGACAATGCCGTAGATCCGACTGACACCCGCGTCAACGAGCTGCTGAACCAATTGATCTGCAACGGTTTTCGGACTCATCAGACCTCCATGACACACTCCCGGGAGTCGGGATCGCCGACCCCCGGGAGTGACGATTTACTTGTGATTGATGCAGCGCTTCTTGTGGAATGCGGGGTTACTTGGGTTCGAGCACGAACACCGGAATCTCACGATCGGTCTTCGTCTGATAATCGGCGTAGTCGGGGTACGCAGCGACAGCGCGCTCCCACCAGACCGCCTTCTCGTCGCCGGTGACTTCCCGAGCAACCAGGTCGAAGACCTGCGTCGCGTCACGCAGCGTGACGTGCGGGTCGGCTTTGACGTTGTAGTACCAGACCGGATTCTTCGGGGCGCCACCGAGCGAAGCCACAACGGCATACGAACCGTCGTGCTCGACCCGCATCAGCGGCGTCTTCCTGACCTTTCCGGACTTTGCCCCGATGGTCGTGAGAACGACGACGGGCATGCCGTTCATGTCGTTTCCCTCGGTGCCACCGGAGTTCTCGATGCGTGCGACCTGATCGGCGGCCCACGACGCTGGACTGGGTTCGTACTCACCTGTGATTGGCATGTATACCAGTGAACACCCACTCGAGCACCTTGGCCACCGAACCACGCCGACCAGGCCTGTCGCCCGCGCACTCCCCTGGTTGATCGATTAAGTGAGCTGCCGATCAATAAAGTTCGCTTGCCCGAACTCTCATCTCTGGCTACTCTGAAACCACAGCTTCGAACAGCCGTATCAGAAGGGGACGAGATGACCACCGCAGATATCTCCACTCGCGAATCACGCCCCTCCCCCGACTATTGCGTCGATCTGGCCGGAACTCGGTGGCCGCTGTACAAGATCGAAGCTCTCGTGGTCGGGTTCGTGCTGTTCGTCGTCGCCGGTGCCGTCACGCAGTCGATGCAGGTGGCCGTACTGACTGCCGCAACGGCCGCTGTAGTCACGTGGTGGGTACGGCGCGTGCACTACTCACGCACCACCTGATCACCGCACTCCCCCGAACTCCCGCGAACCACGAAGGGACCTTGCTGCATCAGCAGCAAGGTCCCTTCGTTCGGTTCAGGTCCGCTCGGCGGTCAGACCGTCAGGCAACTCGGTCCGAGCAATGCCTTCAGGTCGCCCATCAGTGCCGAGGACGGTTCGACCCGAAGGACGTCGTCGACCTTCCACAAGCTGATTTCGGTTCCGCCGATCAGTCGGACATGGACATCGGACGTCCCCGGATGCCTGGTCAACACCTGCTTGAGAGCACTGAGCTTGTCCTTGGTGCATTGCCGAAGCGGCAGCGAGACCGACAGCGGACGCGCAACCCCGATCGCCGAAATATCAGGTACCGCAAGGTCGTTGCCGATCAGTGACATCCGATCGTCTCGGATCGAAACGCGAGCCTTGACCAACACGATGGCATCCTCGGCGATGTCCATTCCGTACACGGCGTACGCCTGCGGGAAGAACAGCACCTCGATTCCACCCACGAGATCTTCGAGCTGCACGATGCACCAGGTCAGACCGTTCTTGTTGACCCGGCGGTCCACCGAGGCGATGATGCCGCCGAGAGTTACCTGGGCACCGTCCTGGACGCCGCCTTCCAAAATCGCGGCGATGGACGTGTCGGACTGCTGGCGAAGAATGTGCTCGACGCCGTTGAGCGGGTGACCGGAGACATACAGCCCCAGCATCTCTCGTTCGAGCGCCAGGCGATGCTTGGAATCCCACTCTTCGTCAGGAATCTTGACGTCGAACACCGAGGTGATCGACTCGTCCGCCTCGGCACCGCCGAAGAGGTCGAACTGTCCGATCGCCTCCGCCTTCTTGGTGCTCATCACGGAATCGATGGCGTCGGCATGGACCAACATCAGGCCCTTGCGCGGATGACCCAACGAGTCGAAAGCACCGGCCTTGATGAGCGATTCGGTGACCTTCTTGTTGCAAGCCATCGCGTCGATCTTGCCGAGATAGTCGGAGAAATCTGTGAACTTCGACTTCTCGGTGCGCGCCTTGATGATCGAGGCGACGACGTTGGCGCCGACGTTGCGCACCGACCCCATACCGAAACGGATGTCGTCGCCGACGGTCGCGAAGTCGACGCGTGACTCGTTGACGTCCGGCGGGAGAACGGTGATGCCCAACTTGCGGCAGTCGGCGAGGTAGATCGCGGACTTGTCCTTGTCGTCACCGACGGAGGTCAGCAGACCCGCCATGTACTCGGCCGGGTAGTTCGCCTTGAGGTACGCAGTCCAGTACGACACGAGTCCGTAGCCGGCGGAGTGCGACTTGTTGAACGCGTAGCCGGCGAAGGGAAGGACCGTGTCCCACAGCGCCTTGATGGCGGCTTCGCTGAAGTTGTTGTCCAACATGCCCTGCCGGAAGCCGGCGTAGGCCTTTTCCAGCTCGGACAGCTTCTTCTTACCCATGGCGCGACGCAGCAAGTCGGCCTGACCCAGGGTGTACCCGGCCACCTTCTGCGCCAGTTGCATGATCTGCTCCTGGTAGATGATCAGGCCGTAGGTCTCGGAGAGGATCTCCGCGAGCGGCTCCTCCAGTTCGGGGTGAATCGGCTTGACGTCTTCCAAGGCGTTCTTGCGCTTGGCGTACGAGATGTGGGCGTCCACACCCATCGGTCCCGGTCGATACAGCGCCAAGGCGGCGACGATATCGCCGAATCCGGTGGGCTGCATCAATTTCAGCAACTCGCGCATACCGCCGCCGTCGAGCTGGAACACACCGAGAGTGTCACCGCGGGCGAGCAGTTCGTATGTTGCCGCATCGTCCATCGGCAAAGTGTCGAGGTCGAGGTCGATGCCGCGGTTGGCTTTGATGTTCTCGAGCGTGTCGCCGATGACCGTGAGGTTTCGCAGACCGAGGAAGTCCATCTTGAGCAGGCCGATGGCTTCACACGAGGGGTAGTCCCACCCGGTGATGATGGCGCCGTCCTGGGCGCGCTTCCAGACCGGGATTGCGTCGGTGAGCGGTTCGGACGACATGATGACCGCGCAGGCGTGCACACCGGCGTTACGGATCAGCCCTTCCAGACCCACCGCGGTCTTGTAGATCTTCGCGACGTCCGGGCTGGAGTCGATGAGTGCTCGAACCTCGACGGCCTCCTTGTACCGCTCGTGCTTCGGATCGGTGATACCGGAGACAGAGATGTCCTTGGCCATGATGGGCGGCGGGAGTGCCTTGGTGATCTGATCGGCGATGGCGAAGCCCGGCTTGCCGAACTGGACGCGAGCCGAGTCCTTGATGGCAGCCTTGGTCTTGATGGTGCCGAAGGTGATGACCTGGGCGACCTTGTCGTTGCCCCACTTGTCCGTCGCGTAGCGAACCATCTCGCCGCGACGGCGATCATCGAAGTCGATATCGATATCGGGCATGGACACACGCTCGGGGTTGAGGAATCGCTCGAACAGCAACCCGTACGGGATGGGGTCGATGTTGGTGATACCCATCGCGTAGGCCACCAACGAACCGGCAGCCGATCCACGGCCGGGCCCGACACGGATCCCGACGTCCTTGGCGTGGTTGATCAGGTCGCCGACCACGAGGAAGTAGGCCGGGAAGCCCATTTCGTTGATGACGCCGATCTCGTAGTCGGCGCGGGCGAGGTACTCCTGCGGCGGTCCGCTCGGGAAGCGGCGATCGAGTCCGCGCATCACCTCGGCGCGCAGGAAGGTCTGCTGCGTGTGTCCCTCCGGGACCGGGAAGATCGGCATCCGGTCGTGGAATGCCCAGACGTCCTCGTACGACTGCACACGCTCGCCGATGGCAACGGTGTTGTCGCATGCCCCCGGTACCTCGTTGTCCCAGATGGCGCGCATCTCGGCAGCGGACTTGAGGTAGTAGCCGTCGCCGTCGAACTTGAAGCGAGTGGGGTCGGAGAGCGTCTTGCCGGTCTGAATGCAGAGCAGCGCCTCGTGATTCTCGGCGGCGTCCTTGGTGACGTAATGGCAGTCGTTGGTGGCAAGTGGCGGAATACCGAGTTGCTTGCCGATGTCGAGCAGACCCTCTCGCACACGGCGCTCGATCGAGAGACCGTGATCCATCAGTTCGAGGAAGAAGTTGTCCGGGCCCCAGATCTCCTGCCACTTCGCGGCAGCTTCGAGAGCCTCGCGATCGTGACCGAGACGAAGGCGGGTCTGGATCTCACCGGACGGGCAACCCGTGGTCGCGATGATGCCCTCGGCGTGCGCGGCGATGAGCTCCTCGTCCATCCGTGGCCATTTACCGAGCTGGCCCTCGATGGACGCGAGCGACGACAGCTTGAAGAGGTTGCGGAGTCCGGTCGCGTTCTCGGCCACCATCGTCATGTGGGTGTACGCACCGCTACCGGAGACGTCGTCGGACTTCTGGCTGCGATCGCCCCACAGAACTCGCTTGGTGTTGAAGCGAGACTCGGGTGCGATGTAGGCCTCGATGCCGATGATCGGCTTGATGCCGGCGCTCTTTGCCTCGTTGTAGAACTGGCTGGCGCCGTACATGTTTCCGTGGTCGGTCATGCCGACTGCGGTCATTTCGAGACGAGCGGCCTCCTCGAACATGGCGCCGACCTTGGCCGCACCGTCGAGCATCGAGTACTCGGTGTGATTGTGAAGATGTACGAACGAGTCAGCCACGTGCGCCTCTCTGAAGGTCTGGGAGCGAGATCGAGTGTATGCCGCGCTGCCGACACGACCGGCGACCGACGTAGCGGAATCGCCGTGCGCCGCCTCCGGTCACGTGACCGGAACCTCGGGTTCGGCGCTCGACCTCACCGAACGCCGCGAACGTCGACCGGCGACGAAGGTGTCTGTCGTGAAGATCACCAGTGCAGCCCAGATCAGAACGAAGCCGATCCAGCGTGAGGCCGGCATGTCCTCGTGCATGACGGCCACACCCCACGCCATCTGGAGCGCCGGGGTGAGGTACTGCAGCATGCCCATCGTCGCCAACGGAACTCTCTGAGCGGCGACGCCGAACAGGAGCAGCGGCAGCGCGGTGACCGGGCCGGCGGCAAGCAGCAACAGGCTGTGCCCGGTACCGCTGCTGATGAATGCACCGGCCCCGGTCAGGCCGAGAAACACGAGATAGCCGACCGCGAACGGTGCGGCAACGACTCCCTCGGCAGTCAAACTGGTTCGAGGATCGAGCGGAACCACCTTCTTGACCAACCCATAGGTGGCAAACGAGCCGGCGAGCAGCAAAGCGACGATCGGAGGTTTCCCGAAGTCGACCGTGATCACCACAACTGCCGTGGCAGCGAGAACGAGCGCGGCGATCTGGGCGGGACGCAATCGTTCGCGGAAGATCACGACGCCGAGCAGAACGGTGACCAGCGGGTTGATGAAGTACCCGAGAGCCGCCTCCACGACGCGGCCTGACACCACGGCATAGATGTACGTTCCCCAGTTCACGGCGATCGCGGCTGACGCCGCGGTCACCAGCAGCCAGGTGCGTGCGCTGATTCCGCGAAGCGATCCGAGGCGGCCGGCAAAGGCCAACACGATCAGCATCAACAGAAGGGTCCACACCACCCGGTGCGCCAGGATCTCGACCGGATCGGCGAAGTCGAGTAGCCCGAAGAATGCCGGGAACGTTCCCCACAACAGGAAAGCCGCCACACCGTAGAAGATCCCCGAGGACGAACGGGACTCAGCGCGTTCGTCCTTGTTCACAGAACCGGAGTTCACGGGACCGGACCATCGTCGGGGCCGGGAGCAACGACGTCCACGTACTCCGGCAGCAAGGGACGGACGGCTGCCAACCACGGCGAGGCGTCGGACGGCAACGCTTCCACTGCACGGACGTTCGAGTCATGTTCGATCGCTTCGAGTCCTTCGGGAGTCGCTCGCACCAGCACGCCCACCGCGCAGGCGCACCCGGCCGACAATTGCTTCGCCGACGCGAGCGCCACCTGTTGCTGGCGATCGGTGTCGCCGCCGAGCGAGACCAGTCGCGTGGCTGCAACACCGGGCGATCTGCGTACTGCTTCGTCGTTGTCGGGAACGGGCACCGACATGAGCGGCGTCTGGACGCGCTCGATCGGAACTCGGAACATGACCCTGGACACGCGAACGCCCGAGACCTCAGCGCCCGGCACCTGAACACTGCTGGTCGACGTGATGACCTCGTCGACGGTGAGTGCCTTCGTGAACGAGACCAACGCCCATACCGGCCCATCGACCGACGCGACGGAATCTCGCGCTCGGTCGAGGTAGTCCGGGACAGCTTCCCCACTGTCCGGACCCAGGGTGTCCGTCCGGATCGGCGGGGTCGGCACGGGATTCGCGAACCCTACGCCCACCACCGCCGCCACACCGACCACCACCGCGACGACGGCCGGCGCGGGGGTAAGCCCGCGCGGTGTCATGAGGACCGGAGAACTTCGAGTGCGTGTTCGAGATCCTTCGGGTACTTGCTCTTGATCTCGACCCAGCGACCGTCCGCCGGATGTGCGAATCCAAGAGACACGGCGTGCAACCACTGGCGCTCGAGGCCGAGCCTTTCGGCAAGTCGAGGGTCCGCGCCGTAAGTCAGGTCACCGCAGCACGGATGGCGCAACGCCGAAAAGTGGACACGGATCTGGTGTGTGCGACCGGTTTCGAGGTGCACGTCCAGCAGACTCGCTGCCTGGAACGCCTCGATGGTGTCGTAGTGCGTGACGCTGGGCTTGCCGTCGGCCGTGACCGTGAATCGCCAGTCGTTCCCGTGATGGCGTCCGATGGGCGCGTCGATCGTTCCGCTGCTCGGGTCGGGATGTCCCTGCACGAGAGCGTGGTAGCGCTTGTCGATGGTCCGCTGCTTGAAAGCGCGCTTGAGCAACGTGTACGCGCGCTCGGATGTGGCAACCACCATGACACCCGACGTTCCGACGTCCAGGCGGTGGACGATGCCCTGACGCTCGTGGGCACCGGACGTCGAGATGCGGAAACCGGCCGCGGCAAGTCCGCCGATGACGGTCGGTCCCGTCCACCCGACGCTGGCGTGCGCGGCAACTCCGACGGGCTTGTCGACTGCCACGACGTCGTCGTCGGCGTAGAGGATCTCCATTCCCTCGACCGGTGTCGCTTCGATGGTCAGGGGCCGCGGCGGTTCGGGCAGGACTACCTCGAGCCACGACCCTGCGGTCAGACGATCGGACTTGCCGACGGCCACACCGTCGACGAGTACCGAGCCTTCTTCCGCGAGTGTCGCGACCACGGTGCGCGAGAGTCCGAGAAGGCGCGCGAGGCCGGCATCGACGCGCATGGCATCGAGACCGTCGGGCACTGGCATCGAACGGGATTCCCTCACTTGGTTTCTCCCTCGGCTGCAGCCTTCGATTCGGTGAGCTTCTTGTCGTCCGCCTTGTGATCACGCAGGCGTTCACCGTTGGGTTCGAAGCCGAACAGTGTCAGGACGACGAGCAGAATCGCGCCACAGACGATCGCGGAATCCGCGATGTTGAACACCGGCCACCAGCCGACGGAGACGAAATCCACCACATGTCCGCGCATGATTCCGGGAGAGCGGAAGAATCGGTCGACGAGGTTACCCAGCGCGCCGCCGAGAACGAGGCCGAGACCGAGCGCCCACCACGGTGATCGGAGCGTGCGACCGATCTTGATCACACCGATGACCACACCCATTGCGACGAGAGTGAGGATCCACGTCATCGACGTCGCCATCGAGAACGCTGCCCCCGGATTGCGCACCATCGTGAATGTGACCACGTCACCGATGATTTCGATCGGCTGCCCCGGTTTGACCGCGGCGACTGCCCACACCTTCGTGAGAATGTCCGAGAGCAGGATGACAGCGGCGATGGCAATGAGCATGGTCAGCCGGCGGGGCTTTTCGACCGGCGCAACCGCCAGGTCACCGTCTTCCGATTTCACGGCTTCCGGTTTCACGGTTTCGGACTCGTCGGCCTTCGAGATTTCGGTAATCGGCTGATCCTCCGCGTTGACATCTCGGTCTGGGTGGTCTGTACTCACGCAACCATCATCCCTCATGTTCACCGCACCGGGTCACGCACTCTGCAACTGCGGCTAGCCTGGAGCGCGTGCCACTGCTGTCCACGACCGGCCGACGCGTTCCGTTCGCCCTCGCTGCCCTCGCTCTCACCACCGTTCTCACCGCTTGCGGCGGTTCGGATCAACCTCCGAACACCCCGACCTCCTCGCCGAGTGAGGTGACTGTTCCGGTGACCGCCGCGACGGTCGAAGTTCTCGAGGCGGGAAGCGAGCCGCGCGAGGTTTTGCGTACGAACTTGCCTGTCGGCACCACGCAGACGGCGACGCTCGTCACCCAGGCCGTCGTGAGTCAGCAGATCGATCAACAACCGGCGCAGGATTTCTCTTCGCCGGAGATCACGATCCCGCTCTCGGCAAACGTGACCGCTGACGATCCCACCGCAGTCGTTGACCTCACGCTGTCGTCGATGACCTCGCCCGATGCAACGCTGCAGGCTGCGCTGAGCGGGGCCGACGGGTCTGCGGCCGGATTGTCGGTCACGGATTCGGGCGCCATCACCGCCCTACGGTTGAAGCCCTCCGCCAACTCGGCCAATGCTGCCCGCGCTGCAATCGAACAAGCGCTGGGCCAAGCGGTCTACCGGACCGTCGCACTCCCCGACGCTCCGGTCGGTGTCGGCGCACGTTGGGTGGTTCGGCAGCAAGTCAGCAGCGAAATCCTGCTCGATCAGACAACCACCGTCACGCTCACCGCGCGCGAGGGCAATCGGCTTTCGCTCGCGGTGGACGTATCGCAGACCCCGCAGAGCCCGGTCTGGAACCTGGCCGGTGACGCCGGAACGCTGAACATCGATCAGTACGTCATGGCCGGCTCCGGAAACCTCACCGTCGACCTCTCACTCCCCTTGCCGATCGACGGACAGATGACCGTCGGCGGCGACCAGGCATACGGCGACCCGGACAGCTCCTCGGTGATCCGGCAGACCATCTCCAACAGCATTCGGTGGGAATCGTGACACGCCGGTCGCTTCTCGCACTTGGTCTGACCGCAACGGCGGCACTGTTCGTCGTGACCGGTTGCGGCTCGGACGACTCGCCTGGTGCCGACACGACTACGCAGGTTTCCGCCCCACAGGTCGGCTTGGCGCCGTTCACGGCTGCTCCGGCCGCACCGCTGAGCGGGGCGCCTCTCGACCGTGACGGCCTGCAACGAGCCGCGCTCACCCTGTCCGAGCTACCTGCCGACTTCGACGTAGTTCCCGACCCGGTCGACGACCTCGGCCTCGCACCGGCGCCGGAGAATTCGGAGGCGGACAAGTCGAGCACCGACCCCGCCGTCTGCGCCCAGGTTCTGGCGCCGATAGCCACCCAGGCTCCCGGATCGGTCGCCGACCTCTCCGACATGTTCACCGGCCCCGAATTCACGAGCATCGATCAGGACTCTGCTTCGTACGCCGACGGCACCGCGGCAGTAGCAGCTTTCGAGAAACTTCAGACCACGCTGGCTGAGTGTGCGGAGTATTCGGGAACCGATGCCGACGGAACGACAATCACCTATCGCGTCGGCGGAGCGTCGGACCCGAACATCGGCGATGCGTCTTTCGCTTTCCGAATCATCACGGAGAGTGGCGGTTTCACCTTGGTTGCCGACGCGATCGTGGCCGCAGTCGGGACGACGTTGACTCAGCTGTCCGCGACGGCGCCGAGTCCGATCGCCCCCGATGTTCTCCACTCGATGGCATCGGCCGCCGCAGATCGCCTGCGCGCCCAGTCACCGTAAACAGTTCGGCCGGAAACACTCTCGCGAACCTCCGGACTATGTTCTTGTGAATGGAATTGCCTCGCTGACGCTTCTGTGGTCTGTCAGCGCTCGGAAGATCGCTGTCTTCGGCCTTGGAACACGAAAAGGACGGCGGCGTTCGCAGAGCGCCGACAGCCGTCGATTCCGTTCCGTTCACCGGCACCCTGGCGAGCGTGCGAATGCATCTACGACCGCAGTGAACAGCACCGTCTCGAACATCTACGCCGAGCAGGGAATTTCAATTGGTGACGGCCACCGCGCCCGCGTCGACCGACTGGCCGTTAAGGCTCGCAAAATATCGGCTCGATGTCCGCACGCGCCGGCGTATCGAGATCAGGGTGCCTCATTCGACAGGCGTCATTATGCACCATGGGGTTGAAATATATTCTGGCGCAACCTCATTGACCGTAATTCTACGCATTGCGAGGTCGAGTAACACACTCTTGGTCAATCCGATTACACCCCACTTCGAGGCACAGGAGGCTGCCCGACCAAGTGCCGCGCCCCGGCCGAGCATTGAGGCGATCGTGACGATGCGGCCATGACCCCACGCAACCATTCCGGGAGCGCCAGAAGAGATAGTGTGGAACGCACCGGTCAGGTTCGATCCGAGTACCGCCGCCCACTGTCTACTGGATACCTCGTGGATGGGGCGCCGGCCGACACCCGGCGTCGGCAACCGCAATGTCGACTCTTCCGAGTACCCTCCACCCTCATGACCAGAGCGGCGACAGCCGCACGGTCGACTCGACGATACGTGAAGTCTCGTCAAACTTGTCCTTGGTGCCGAGCGGCTGCGACACAGGCGCCGTCCTCACACAATCACAGTTGACAACATCGGCGCCGGCCTCGGCGAGCGAGACGGCGTGCATGTCCTGTGGCAGCGCCGGTCACCGGTGCCACGTGACCAGAGAAGTCGTTCATCTCGTCTCCTCGCTGATTCGGCCATCAGGTTTGGGAAGGCCCCTGCTCACCCGGGCTCCATCAGTCGAAAGCTTGCCGGCGTCGATCGTCCGGAGGAACCGGACGCACGACTCGATAGAAAGGATGGAATCGCCGTGATCGGGACAGATCAGCGGCCACGTATGTCCCTGATCCGCAATCACTTCCAGTGTGCAGGTGATGTTGGCGGTCGCGAGCGCCCGAGCCAGGCCGAGAGCGTCGCCGACCAGTGCCTCGTTGCCGCCGACTTGAATCAGGGTAGGTGGGAAGCCGGTGTGGTCGGCCAACAACGGCGAGGCCAACGGGTCTCCCGCGGAGGCACCCTGCAGATAGTCATCCCGCGCCGACTCCGCGTTCGCAAGCGGAAAGTAGGTGTCGGTGGAGGTCCCATAAAACGGCGACGAACAGTGCAGGTCGAGCCACGGAGACAGCAACATCAGTCCGCCTGGAGTGCGAACGTCGCTGGCGCTCACAGCCACGACGACAGCGGCGGCGAGACCGGCTCCCGCCGAATCTCCGGCTACAACGATCGGTCTGTCCGTCGCAGATGCAAGTTCCTCGTAAACCGCCAGAGCGTCGCTCAGTCCGGCCGGGAACGGATTCTCCGGCGCGAGCCGATACCGCGGAGCGACTATCGTTGTCTCGGCGCCTGCCGCCAGCGCCGCAACATAAGCGTCGTATGCCTCCGGACGGCCCATCCGGTATCCACCCCCGTGGAGGTAGAGAACGGTGATACGGTCTCCGGCACAGACGGTTCGGCAATCTACGCCTGCAAAGTCTGTATCACCCGCCGTGACCCTCAGTTCGGGGTCGATCTCGGTCGCGATGAACTTCGCACGGCGTTCCAACAGCTCCGGGCTCGCCGGTCCACCAGCTCGCTCTGCGGGCAGCAACGCGCGCAGTGTCGTAGGCATTGTCGTCTCCCAAATGTGTTCTACCCAAATGTGTTCCACAGAGTGATGCTCACGACTGCGTCATCTCGACGAGCTTGCTCGGATGGCGGAGCGCCACTGTCCGGCGGATGCCTTCGCGCCAGTCCACAGCGCACGGTCCAGTGATGGATGCGCGCCGACTCGTGTCCGCGATCGATCCGCGCAGCGTCCCCTCGACCGGGACGACTTCAACGGTCGCGTCGACACCCATCAGCTCGCCGGCGTAGGCCACCCACTCCTGGACGCTGACCACTTCGTCTCCACCCCAGTTGACGATGGTGGCCGGTACGGATGCTGCATCGAGGAGCGCACTGACCTGCAAGTTGATGTCGTCTTCGTAGATCGGGCTGTACATGCACGGATCCCAACGGGTCGTGATTTGCCGACCATCGGCGACGGCGTCGATATGCATGGCCGGCAGACCTCCGTTCGGGCCGTACGAGGAGTTCATCCGAGCGATCGTGACCGGAACGCCGAAGGCACGCGCAGCGAGCCGTGCGCTTGCCTCCTGACTGATCTTCGATACCGAGTAAGTAGGGGCGTGACTACTGTTGCACTCCCCGAGCGGCGATTCCTCGGTAAACACGTACAGGGGGTCAGCCTGTGGCCGATAGACTGAATGAGTCGACATCACCAGGGCGCCCTTGGCCGAACGACAGTGCTGAAGGAGGAGTCCGGTTCCCTCCGCATTCGCGCGGATAGCAGCGTCATAGTCCCATCCCGGAGCCTGATTTGCCGCGAGATGCACGACGTAGGTGAAATTGTCTGGGACACCCGTGAAGTCACCGTCACCGAGGCTGCAGGCGACCGGGGTGATCCCCGCTGCGCTCACCCGCCGCCGATCGTCGGGGCTGCTGAACCGCGCCAACCCCCACACTTCATTCTCGGCGGCGAGCATGCTCGCGATCGGGAAGGCGATCTGACCGGAGACCCCGGTCACCAGGATTTTCTCACCATTCAACACGCGGGTCACCACAGTTCGTCTGTGTATTTGTCCGTACCGACCTCAGTCGGAATGAACGGTGAAGCGAAGGTGACCAGGCCGGCGCCCGAGCGCTCGATGTTTGCGGCGTAGTCGACGATGTGGTCCCAGCTATCGACGGGATCTCCCTCGAGGAAACACAACTGCAGGATTCGCTCAGTGGTTCCACCGTCGTTGCCCATCTTCATAGGCACGCTGTGATCGGCGGGCCAGGGCTTCATCCGCCAGTTGCTCAACAAGTCGACAGCACCGGTGTCGAGCAACAACTTGACTGGGCCTCCATTGATGGTCTCGATTGCTTCGGCTCGGTCGACGCCGCCGACCGGCTCTATCATCACGGTGACGAGGCCACGGTAGTTATGGTCGAGTGCGAGTTCGAGGGGGACGCTGTCTTCCTGCGCACTGAAGGTAGAGTCCGGCAAGTACTGGCCTGTGTGCACGTGCTCACGCTCGGCGAATCCGCGGCCGGCGGCGTACAGCTCGCCAACCTGGGTACGGGCCCATGCCTCGGCCTGTTCCGTCTCCGGCTCGTGTACCCAGTAGATCGCAAGGTACGAACCGTCCGCGATCTCGGCCGCGACCGGTCCGCTCGCCGGGAAGCGCAGGTCCTTGAGTCGCATCGGCGCCACCCAACGGCGACCTGCGAACCAGCCTGGACCGATCATGCAGCCCGAGTAGATATGGTCTCGCTCGTACCAGCGGTTGTAAGCGACCTCGTGGCCGCGCGTCGGATCCACCAGGGTGAACAGTGCCTGACCGATTCTCACAGGTGTCAATGTCATTACCATCTCCTTCGTCAACGAGCACGGACTGATAGCCATGGTTATCGGCTGTCTGCAGACCTCGAAATATTCACGCGAAAAGCGCTGGGCGACTTAACGGGTCACGGCAATGCCATCAAGCATGTCGTCCTCGCGCCACTTGCGGAGCAGATCGAAGTACTCGTACCCGGGTGCGTAAAGGCCACCCACCAGCGTGCTGCGCTTGTCGTCGATGCGGCCTTCGTTGTTGTACTGGCCTGGGGTGCACGTCATATTCCATTCCCGTCGCATCTCCGCGTGCTCGAGAATGGTCTGGTTCCACCCGGCCTCGGCCTCGGCGGAAGGTTCGATGGCTCGGAAACCCTCGGTGAGGCACTTGTCGATCATGTAGACCATATGTCTGGCCTGGTGGTCGATGAGGTTAGCGATATTCGACACCTGCGCAGACTGGATGAAGCCCAGGAAGAACAGATTCGGAAAGTTTGCGCTGAGGAAACCGTGATAAGTGCTGACTCCGTCGGCGAACTTCTTCGACAGTCTGTTGCCATTTCGACCCGCCACGTCGTAGCCCGCCTTGTCGGTCCAAGAGCGCCCCAGTTGAAACCCGGTCGCATAGACGATGAGGTCCACTTCGTACTCGCGGTCGCCAACGACGATGCCCTTCTCGGTGATCCGGTCGATCGGAGTGGTCGAAGTATCTACGATGTCCACGGACTCTTTGTTGAAGGCAGGCAAGAAGTCGTCACTGAAGCCCGGCCGTTTGCACATGGTGCGGTAGTAGCTCTTCAACTTCTCGGCCTTGGCAGGATCAGTCACGATGGCGTCGATGCGATCTCGCAACATCTCGTTCCACTCGTAATCCGAACGCTCCATCGCGTCCATGAACTGGTCCAGGGTCGGTTCCGCGCCGCCGGCATCGTAGACCGCTCCGAGCTGGTACTTCGCGAACTTGATCCACCCGTCGTCGACGTCGCAATCGGCGGTGGCACGGTCCATCGCGCATTTGTCGAAGGTCGCGCGACGATCACGGTGCCAACCCTCCGGCAGCGACTTGAACCATTCGACGTCGGTCGGCGCGTTCTCCCGGGGAGCAATCTGAGTAGGCGTGCGCTGGAATACGACCAGAGATTTCGCATATTCAGCGAGTTGCGGAATAGCCTGCACACCGGTGGCACCCGTTCCAATGACAGCCACGCGCTTGTCGCGGAGCTTGTCCAGATTCCCGGTGATGTCGCCGCCCGTGTACTCGTAGTCCCAGCGACTCGTGTGGAAGCTGCGGCCGGTGAACCTTTCGCCCCCTGGGATGCTGGGCAACTGGGGGCGGCTGAATGTACCGCTCTGCGTCGAGACGAAGCGCGCGCGAAACTCGTCGCCGCCATCGGTCCGAACCGTCCATCGCGCGGTGTCCTCGTCCCACTCCATGTCGGTGACCCTGGTCTGAAACAGGGCATGGTCGTAGAGGCCGAAAAGTTCGCCTAGCGACTGGCAGTACGCAAAGATCTCACTGCCGCGAGTGTACCGCTCAGTCGGGATGTAACCGGTCTCTTCCAGGTAAGGCAGGTAGACGTACGACTCGACGTCACAGCGCACACCCGGGTACCGATTCCAATACCAGGTGCCGCCGAAGTCCGTTGCGACATCAAGAATCTTGAAGTTGGTGACACCGACTTTCTTCAGTTCGACGCCAGCACTGATGCCCATGAAACCGGCGCCGACGATGAGCACGTCGAGATCGGCGGTCAACGGCGGTGCGGTGCGAGAATCGCTCGCATTCGGATCGCTGTCGAACGATGCGAAAGTACCTTCGAAATCAATCGCCTGAACGGTGTCGGCCCCGGTATTCGGCAGACGTTTGTCGCGCTCGGCCGCGTACTTCTCCCGAAACGATTCGAGATCTTCCACCTTCCGTTGTGGTACCCAGAGGTGCGGATCTCGTGCGGTCTTTTCTGGGGTGCTCATAAGTGTCCTTTGCTTGTCACTGCGTCAACTGTGCGTTACGGCGGCAGAAGGGTCCGTCACCGAGATGCGTTCGACGATTGAATGATTGGCGGCCCGAATCCGGTGTGATCGGCGCCCGCGGGTCACCACGGGACGCCGGCAGGGATGTGCATGATCTCAACTCGGTTGCCGTCAGGGTCGGCCACGAACACGATCTGTGGTGCGGTCGGGTCGTCGGTGCCGGCGCGTGTGTCGGGCACCAGCACTCCCCCGTACACGCGCAGCGCTTCCGATGCGGCATCGACGTCTTCGGCGAAGAACGACAGGTGAGTCATTCCAAGATGGTTGCGTCGAGTAGGCGGGGCACCGATCACACCGGGCTGCCGGTAAGTGAGCAGCTCGACTCGCAGACCGTCTTTCTCCAGGAAAGTCGAGGTGAGGCTGCACGGCGCATCGACCTCGGGAATTTGCTCGTCGAGGTCGTATTCCATGATCTTGACGAAACCCAGTCCGTCGCAGTAGAAGCGAAGACTCTTCGCAAGGTCGGAGACGCACAGCCCTATATGGGACGCGCGGTACGAATGCCCGACCGTGTCGGAGTTTTCAGTCATCGGGGTCCTTGTCTTGTGAGATGTTTCGGTCACCCGATAGCCACAGGAGTGACCGGGCTCGCAGTGCCACCGGTGATCTTCAGCGCGCCGATGGTCAGGAGGAACTCGTAACACTGGTCGGCGGCCAGCTCTGCCAGGTTCATGTTCTCCACCAGGTGGATGCCGTGCTCGACGAGTAGGACGATGTGTCCACCGAGGTAGACGTGCTGGTCGAACGGGATCGGCTCGATGGCTGCGTTGTCCGAGCCGACCAGCGCGACGTCTTTCTCGGCGAGGAAAGTGGCTGCTTCGAGGCCGATGCCCGGCTGCGGCATCATCTCACCCTGATTGGCCATGTAATCCTCCAGCCATCCCGTGCGGATGAGCACCAGGTCACCCGAGTGCAGTTCGACGCCTTGACCGTCCAGGGCCTTCTGAAGATCGTCCGCGGTAATGACATATCCGGGGTCGAGTAAATCGATTCCTTTCGACGCCGCGACGTCGATGAGGACGCCGCGACCGGCGATGCCGCCTACCTTGTCGATGCTGCATTTAGCCGCGCCGGAGTACGGCGTGACCTGGTCGGCCGAGTATCCGTTGTAGATTTTGTTGTCTGCATACACATGGCACAGCGCGTCCATGTGAGTCGAAGTGTGCGACGGCATGATCAACTGATCCTCGTTGGCGCCTACACCGGGAGCGCCACCGTTGGCACGGGCGATTGCTTCGTCTTCGTGGTTGGTCAAGGTCAGTCGCTGCGGAATGCCGCGGTAGTCGAGGTTCGGCACACCCGACCGCTGGATCGGAATGCTGAGGCTGTAGGTCTTGCCGGTCTTCGGCAGGCTAAGCGCAGCGAGCACCCGCTCGGGAGTGAGGAGATTGAGCGCACCCAATTCATCCGATTCGCCCCAGCGACCCCAGTTCGTCTTCCGAGTGCTCAACATTGACTCCTAACATTCATGTCCTCGGTAGCGAGGTTCGGGGTGGCTGCCAATCGGCTCTGAATGAATCGAATGCCGCGTGCCCACGATTTCAGCCGCATCACTGGTCATCCGATTGTGACTGGACTCACTGTAGCCATCGGCTACTCGTGCGTCAACAGATGAGACGTGGTCACCTGACCGGCCCGGAAACATCCCCCTGTGCGCTGCACGGAAGGAAATAGCCGATGGTGCAATCAGCTGTGGGGCAACCGGTTTGAGACCGAAATTGAGCAACTACTCCGTCGCTCCGCCAGTCGTTTCCTGCGATTCGCCGAGCAGCAACCGGCAAGGCACACAGCCGCCCACCTGAATCTCGATCTGCGTCGGGAGACACTGGAGGCGAAGCGATATCGGAAGAAGTGCCTTGCCCCGTCGCGATCGATTTCCGTCTGCGGACTACCGTCTCGGATTACAGAAACTCCGCCGGACACAGCACTGGCACGATGTATCGTCGAACAAATACTATGGCGCGCTTGTGAAGTCGAACTGCGACTCATCGGGGCTCGCGCACAATTCGTAGAATCTCTCGCCGCTCCACGGTGCATTCATCTGCAGCCGCCCGAACTCGTTGACGTAGTAATTCCTCACCATCGCGGTGCTCGGCGAGAGGTAGATGAGCTTCCTGGCCTCTTCGTGCAGTTGGTCGTTGTATTCGTCGAACGCATCACGGCGAACGACCATCGACGAACGACCCTTCTCCAGCATGCCGACAATGCCTTCGGCGATGTAACGGGTCCATATCTCGAACCACGTGGGCAGTCCCGATCCGCTCGCCACCGGCTGCGAGTTGGGGCCGTACAGCATGAACATGTTCGGAAATCCCGGGACGGTCATTCCGAGATGGGCCTGCGCCCCGTGGGCGGTCCAGACGTCCTCCAGCGTCATACCGCCGATGCCGTAGTAACGAGTCGGCCAGATGTACTTCTCAGTCTGAAAGCCGACAGCGGCGATAATCAGGTCTGCATCGAGACTCTCGCCGTCTGCTGTGACGATAGAGGTTTCAGTTACGCGATCGATCGGCGCCGTGACAAGCTCGACATTGTCCCTGGTCAACGTGACATACCAATTGTTGTCGACCACCGGACGACGAGTCATCGGCGGGTAGTTCGGTACGAGCTGATCGATGAGTTCCTGCCGACCGTCGACCTGGCGCGAGATGTAGCCGACCAGTATCTCGCGCAGCATGTCGTTGCGCTCACTGACGGCGCCGCCATTTTTGATCCACTCCTGATCCGGAATAAGCGCATTCCGCAGATCAATAGTGCTCAGACCGGCGACGTACTTGTTCCAGTTCCAGTAGAAGGGCATTTCCTGAATCAGCCACTGGAGCTCGTCTGCGATGGGCGCACCGTAGTTGGCGCGCGGTGAGATCCACTGCGGCGTCCTTTGGTAAACGACAACGGACTCCGCCTTCTCGGCCACCTTCGACAGGAGCTGGACTCCAGTCGATCCGTTTCCGATGACAGCGACCTTCTTACCTGCGTACTCGATGTCGTCATTCCATTCGGTGGTGTGCACGATCTGTCCGCTGAATCCGGAGATGCCCTCCAACGGTAAATCCCGCGGAGTCGCAAACACACCGCTGGCGGCGACCACCACATTCGCCTCGACGTCAAGGACCGAGTCCTCGCCCTGGACAGTCAGAGTCCAACGCTGCGTCGCTTCGTCGAAGCGGGCTTGCTGAACATCGGAGCCGAACTCGATGTGCTCGTAGACTCCGTACTTGCGTGCCACGTGATCGATGTACGCACGGACCTCCGACTGACGAGCGAAGTATTCGGTCCACGGATATTTCTTCTCGAACGCGTACTCGTAAGTGAAGCTCAGGGTGTCGACACGGACGTCCGGGTAGGTATTGATACTCCACACGCCGCCGACATCGGCACGACGCTCGTACACGGTGAACGGAATGCCGAGCTGAGACAACTGCACCCCCATGGCGACCCCGGCGAAGCCGGCACCGACGATCGCGACGTGGTAGCCATCTGGGATCACCTTCTCTCCGGTCCATTTTGCCTGGAAGGGCATGTCGACGAAGGCCGGGATGTGGTGTCGCATAACCACGTCGTCCGGTGCCAGTTTTCGAGCCTCTGCCATTTCGAGCAGTTCGACTATCTCGTCACGCGAAGGGATCGGCAGCGCACTCTCGTCCGGTTCGGTCAGCAAGTATTCGACGGCCTTCGCCCGGATGAGCGCAATATCGACGTCGGAGAATTCGACGGAGTCCGCAACCGGGCCGAAGACGCGCTCGGGGGTGATCGCGGCGATGTCTACATCTCGGGTCGCCTGGTACAGCGCCATCCGCAACGCGTTCGCGTCGGCGAACTCGACGGCGCGCTCTATATAGTCACGTCCTGGCATAAGAACTTCCAATTCTCAAATCTGTTGGCAGCAAAGGGGGTACACCTCAGTGAGCGCTTGCGCCTGTCCCGACCCGCTGGTCGATGACGGACTGTCGCAGGCTCTGCTTGCGGATCTTCATCGTCGGTGTTTTCGGTATCTCCGCGACGATCACGACTTCTTCGGGGAACTTCACGGGCGAGATACCTGCGGCGCGGCAGCAATCTCGGATCTGCTCGATGCCGAGATCCGCGGCCGTTGTGCCCTCGCGCAACTGAAGCACTGCACAGATGCGCTCGCCCGACGTGTCGTCTGGCAATCCGATGACGGCGACATCGACGATCGCGGAATGCTTCGCCAGCACCTCTTCGATCTCGACGGGACTGATCGACTCACCTTTACGGATGATCAGGTCCTTCTCCCTGCCCACCAGGACCAGATGCCCGGCCACATCGAGCTTTCCGGTGTCACCGGTGAACATCCACCCGTTGGCGTCGAAGGGGCGGACGATCTCGCTGGCGGTCCTGTACTGCTTGAACAGCATAGGACCGCGCAGCCACACCCGACCCACCTCGTCGGACGACAGTATCTCGCCTTCCTCGGAGCGGATCTGCACTTCGCATCCCCGAACGGGACGTCCCGAGGTGTTGGCCAACTTTTCGATACTGTCGCTCATCCGCGCCGATGTGATCATCGGGCACTCGGTCATCCCGTAGGCGTGCAGAACAGGGATGCCGATCTCGGCGAGTACCTCCCGGAACAGCTTCTCCGGCATCGGCGCTCCGCCGCCGGTGACCATGCGCAACGTCGGAACCACCGGGGTGCCCGGGTTCTTCCGCTGTTCCTCGAGCAGAAGAGCGTAGTGCGGGGTCGATCCTCCGGTGACGGTCGCACCCGTCCGCCGCATCAGCTCGACCGCGGCAACCGGCTCGTAGACCTCCATGACCACCAGCGCCATGCCGCTGACAAGCGATGCAATCAGCATGTCGGGGCCGCCTATATGGGCGTAGGGGAACAGGATTGTTGCCACATCGTCGGAGCCGGCGCCGATCGCATCCGCAAGCGCAACTCCTCCGGCGATGAGCGTGCTATCGGTGTGGCAGACGCCCTTCGGTGCTGACGTGGTGCCGGAGGTGGTGTAAATCCAGCGCTCCTCCTCGCGGCTGAGCGGCGGGGCGGGCAGCGTGGCCGGGTCGCCATCGGGCAGCTCATCGGTGAGGATCAGCACTTCTAGGCTCTCGCCGCTGGCCGCCCGCAGATCGTCGGCCATCGCCGCATGGTCGAAACCGCGGAACTCGGGAACGGTAATAAACCATTCGGATGCGCACTGTTCGGTCATGGCCGTGACCTCGCGCGCCCGGTAAAGCGGAATGATCGGGTTCTGGGTCACGTCGAGACGAGAAAGAGCAAGGCTGAGAACTATGGTTTCAATGCGGGTAGGCAACTGCCAGCTCACCGTGGAACCTGGCTCGATACCCCAGGCCAGCAGCCCTGCCGCGACACGCTCGGCAGCGCAGGCCACCGCAGCGAAGGTCAAACGTCGATCGAACTCGTCGATGACGGCGACGGCGTCGCCGGTAGCCTCTGCCCGCAGCGCTAGCAGATCCCACAGAGAGGTCGCATCGTTCGGCGAGATGTCCAAGTTCACGAGTCCTCCTTCTTCTCAATGGCTTTCGCCGGAAGCGGGTCTGGCGCCAGAAGCGGGTAGCCGGTACGGAGCAGCGCATTCGCGTGTCCGTGCCAGTGGATGTCGAACGCCGACTTCAACGCGGCCTGCTGGCCCATGATGTCGAGAGTCTGGTTGACGGCACGTTTTGCGGTGGCCAGTCCCCACGCGTCCATCTCGGCGATCTCGTGCGCAAGTTCCATCGTCCGCGCATCGAGCTCGTCGAGCGGGACCACCCGGTTCAACATGCCGGCGTCGAATGCCTCGATGGCTGTGAAGTTTCGCGCCGTGAACAGCATCTCCTTGGCGCGTCGGGCGCCGAGCTCCCACGTATGCGCGTGATACTCGACGCCGCCGACGCCGAATTTCACGACCGGATCGCTGAAAGAGGCATTGTCGGCCGCGACGATCAGGTCGCACGGCCAGATCACGTTGAGGGCACCGGCGACGCAGGCGCCCTGGACCGCCGCGATCGACGGCTTAGGCACGTCGCGCCACTTGCGGGAAAAGCCGAGGTAGTGCTCGTTCTCCCAGTCGTAGGCGCTCTCCAACACGGTCTTGCCCTCCCGAAAGTAGCCCGGTGCCGGCGTTTTGAGGTCGTGGCCCGACGAGAAGTGGTCGCCGTTGGCGCGCACGACGATCACCTTGACCGCGTCGTCGGCAGATGCCTGCTGCCAGCGGGCATCGAGGTCGCGCAACAGGGACTCGTCCTGGGCATTGTGTTTGTCCGGGCGGTTGAGGGTGATTGCGGCGACGGCGCCGTCCACCTCGTAATCGATGAAACTCATCGTCATGCTCCCATGTAGATCCGGTGGAGGGCTGACACGATCGCGGCGTCGTTGTACGCCGCCGAACCGAAGTCGTACTGCCAGCGTTTGGCTGCGTCGGTGAAAAGGTGCACGTTCGACTCGACCATGTACCCGATTCCTGCATGGACCTCGTGCGCCGAGTGGACGATCTGCAGCGCCGCCTTCGCAGCTTGCTTGCACATCAGCCCGATGTGTGGTTGCGGGTCGATGCCGGCGTCGAGGGCTCCGGCGGCCGAGCGCGCATGTGCCGAAGTGAGGTGCGCGGCGATCGCCATGTCGGTGCACAGGTACTGCACCGCCTGGAATCGGCCGATCGGTCCACCGAATTGGTGCCGCTGCTTCGCGTACAGCACGGTCATGTCTAGCAGCGTTAGCGCCGCGCCGTAGACCTGCGAGGCGCGCAGTACAGCGCCGCGCTGATTGGCGACCTCGACGGCGCGGTCGGCATTGCCGCCGCGCGCCAGCACGGCGCCGTCAGCCACCGGCACATTCTCGAAGGTCAGAGCAAACATCGGGTGCTCGCCGATATTCGGCATTGCTTCGAAGCGGATCAACGATTTCGAATCCAACACGACCACAACGCTTTCGCCCGCAACGGCGTGAACAAGGAAGCTGTCGGCGCGGTCGGCGTAGCCTACGGCCAGCGCCACTCCGTTCAAGGCCCCGTTCTCGTACGTCACCGCCGAGCCCCAGTTCGCGGACGGGAATACCGGAATCACCACGGCCTCGCCGTTGCCGATCCGTTCGGCCACGGCTGCCGACTTCTCTGTGCCGATCACCAGCGCCGCGTCGCGTGCCATTGTCAGATCGAGCAGAGGCGTATCGGCCAAAGCGCGGCCCATCTCTACGAAGACGCCGGCGATTGTTCCGAGCGATGGGCTATCGGCGTCGACCCCGATCGGATCGCCGAGTTGCAGCCAGCCGAGTTCGGCGAACTGCGCAATCTGATCCACGAACGAAACATCGTTCGACCGGTCTTCCAGCGGCGAGTAGCGTGTAAAGACCGACTTGCTCACATCTGCGAGGGCGGCGAAGTCCTCGCCCCATGCCAATTCCATCATCTGCTCCTATCGCGGCAGGCCGAGGCCCCGCGTCGCGAGCACCATCCGCTTGAGTTGGGACGTTCCTCCGGCATGGTTGGCAAACGACTGCCGATACCACGCTTCGGGTTTTCCGTTGAGGGGGGCGTACGACGATCCCGATCGGAGCTGGCTGGTCGGGCCTAGTACTCGGTCGTAAATCTGAGCGAACAGCGGCTCGTATTCCTTGGCTGCGACCTGCTGGACACCGCCGCCCCACGGGGTCTGTCGACCGGTGGTGTTGTCGCCGATGATCTCGTAGGCGAGCAGACGCTGAGTCTGGATAATCTCGGCAAGTTCAGCCAGGTCAGCCTGCACGTGCGGATCGTCGAGCTTGCCAGGAACATTTTTGCAGTGCGCAATGAGATCGCGTAGCCGCGCTTCTTGCATTGCGTAAATCGGCTCGACAGTCCCTGAGGCGTAGAAGGCGCGCATGATGTACTGCCAGCCTCGGCCCTCTTCACCGATCAGCGAGGTGGTCGGCACGCGGACGTGGTCGAGGTAGGTACTGGACTGGACGCCGCCCCCATAATTGCGCATGGGATGGAGGGTGACGCCTGGACTCGTCAGATCGACCACGAAGATACTGATCTCATCGCGCGCGACCTCGCCGGTCGTCGTGCGAGCGGCCACGTACAAAACGTCGGACATCGGCCCCCACGAGGTGTATGCCTTCTGCCCGGTGATGACCCACTCGTCACCGTCCCTGACTGCTTTGGTCTGCAGGGAGCCGAGGTCGGAGCCGGCTTCCGGCTCGGTCAGACCCTCGGCCCAAAGGGTCCGCATGTCTGCGATGTCCGGAAGCAGTCGCTTCTTCTGCTCCTCGGTACCCCCCGCCAAGATAGTGCCCGCGGCGAGGAATATTCCGACCGAGTTGATCATCGGTGCGTCGGCCGCGTACAGCTCCTCCAGGAAGATTTGGTTCACGATGGGTGACAAACCCTTACCCCCGTACTCCACCGGCCAGGTGAGGCCGATCCAGCCTTTAGCCGCAACCTTCTTGCTGAACTCGAGGGCGATCGCCCACTGGTCCGGGGCATCGTCGAATTCTGGGTTGAAGGCGTTCGCCTTGGGCAGCTCGGCGTCGAGAAACTCCCGGATCTCAGCGCGCCAGCCCTCGTGCTCTTGTGTCAGTGCAAGTCTCATTACGCGAATTCCGCCTGTAGTTCATCGGCGCCTGCGGTCTGCTCTGCGGCGCCATGGCCGAGGTGACCCTCGGGGTAGAAGCGACGAGCCCACTTGCGGATTTCGCGGAAGCCTGCGGCTTCGGCGGTCGCCAGGCCGGGAGGCTCGGTGTAGCGCTGATGCTCCCAGATTGCGACGTCAGCCTTGACTTGCCCGACTGCACTACGCTGCCGCTTGGCCACGCGGGAGTCGTCCTCGCCGTCCTCCTTGCTGGCCCACGCGGAGAACCGCAGGATCGAGTGCTCGTCATCGACGGGCGTCACCGCGGTGAGCGCACAGATGCCGCCGACACCGTCGGCGAACGAGAAGCCCAGACCGAGGCCCAGGAGCGAGGCGAAGGTGCGTCCTTCGACGGTCTCGAGCTCGCCGTCGGCGCCGCGCCGCTTGAAGTGCAGCGACAGCTGCGTCCGGAAGTCGTACTCGCCGAACTCCCGGGCGACGACGGTCGGGATCTGGTCGGCACGGTGCACATACTTGAAGTGCGCGAAGTCGACGCCGTTCTCGGCCGCGTACTGCGGGTGGATCGCCAGCTCGGCGGTCTCGAAGCGCCCGGCCTCACCGAAGTCGTGGTAATCGCTCGCCGGGCCCGAGTCGGGGAAGAGCTCGAAGATGCTGGGTACGTCGTACTGCGGCTGGCCGCCTTCGACGTCATGCCATATGTACATGATTTCGTCACGCTCGGCGGTGGTCCAGGTACCGATCTTGCGTACCCGGTTGGTGGCCTTCTGGTACGGAATGCAGGTGTTTCGACCTTCCGGACTCCACTGCCAGCCGTGGAACGGGCACTGAATGTTGTCGCCGAACACCGAGCCCCCATGCCCCAGGTGGGCCCCGAGGTGCTCGCAGTATGCATCCAGAACCACGAGGCGGCCACTCTGGGTGCGGTAGGCGACCAGGTCATGCCCGAAGTAGCGCAGCGGCTTAACGTCTCCGGCCAGGAGGTCGCCAGACCAGCCGATCTGGAACCATCCCGTCGGCTTCATCGATAACGCCATTGGTGACACTTCATCCTCCTGAACTGTTGCAACAGCAGCACTTTCGGAAACTGCGCAGAAGTTGCTCTACGACAAGGGCTTTCACGGATTTCAACCGACAGAATGTGTCAACGCTCCACTTGGAGCGCGAAACCGGCCGAGCGACCCGCCATCATGACCACGGATCTCAGACATCAATCGTGACTGCCATCACTGTAGCCATTGGCTACGCTTGCGTCAACACGAAGGGACTGATCGTCAATCGTCGCAGGTGAAAGGCCTTCGACGGTGCACGACGTTCCGCCAACACCGCCGCACACCATGGGGCGCGCGCAAGGCCGAATCCCGCAACCAAATCCCAAATCGGCTACCGCATAAGCACTTCGCACTCCACAGATTCAGTGCAGCCTTGTATTAGGTGCAGCCCTGAAATACGGACCGCAGTCAGCGTCGGCATCGTCCCCACGCAGGTTGAATCAAATCTCGACGTCGTCTCCAGTTTCCAAATCTTGCTCGAATTGCCAAGCTGCACAGATGGTTTGCAGTCGATACGCTGCCCATCCTGTCGCAGGTCTCGCTGACTCGGCTACATTCGCGTGGTGGGCGAGCACAAGTACATGAGGCGCCGGACGTTTCAGTTGACTCGAACCCAGATCTTGACGGTGAAACTTTCTGCCCTTAGCATCACCAGCAATGAGACGGATGCCCTAGAGCTGGGCCTCATTTCCTCATCACCCTCCATATCGCGCTGCAACTTGCTGCGCTTTCGCGCATCGTGCGGGGCTTCTCAAAGAACGAGGTCACAAATTGAAAGCAATCGTCTTCGACGGCACCGACAACAAGCTGGTCGACGGTGTTACCGTCCGCGAACCAGGCCCCGGTGAAGTCCAGGTCCGCATCGTCGCGAGCGGCCTGTGCCAAAGTGATCTGAGCGTGACCAACGGAAAGATCCCATTCCCGTCCCCGGTGATCCTCGGGCACGAAGGTGCGGGCATCGTCGAGGCAGTCGGGCCGGGCGTCACCATACCCTCGGTCGGCGACCACGTAGTGCTGACGACGCTGGTGACGTGCGGCCAATGTGCCTTCTGCACTTCCGGACATCCCACCATGTGCCGCGAGTCGTTCGGGAAGAAGGCAACCCCGTTCGACCTTGGCGGCAAACCGATCCACAATTTCGCAGCGCTCTCGACCTTCTGCGAGCGAATCGTCGTCCAGGCCGGGCAGGCAGTGTCGATACCGAAGGACATTCCGATGTCGACCGCGTGTCTCATTGGTTGCGCCGTACTGACCGGCGCCGGAGCGGTGCTGAACCGAGCCCGCGTAAGCCCCGGCGACTCAGTAGCCGTCATCGGCGCAGGTGGCATCGGTCTCAACGTAATTCAAGCGGCTCGCCTCGCGGGCGCGGCGACGATCGTCGCCATCGACACGAATCCAGACAAGGAGTCGCGGACGAGCCTGTTCGGTGCCACGCACTTCATCGATGCGAAAGCAGGCACTGCCGTCGCTACCGTCCGTGAACTCACCGACGGTGGGGTCGATCACGTCTTCGACTGCGTCGGCGGCGAGGCGATCACCAGCCAGGCTATGGAGATGCTCGACTGGGGTGGGCAGATGATCATGCTAGGTGTTGCTGCTCCGGAGACCAAGCTTTCGGTTCTGGCCACTAGTCTTTACATGGATCGATCGGTACTGGGCTGCCGCTATGGCTCGTCACGACCCGGCGCCGACATCCCGAAATATCTGGACCTGTACCGTTCCGGACGATTCCTGCTGGACGAACTCGTCACCAAGACCTACGACCTCGAAGACTTCGAGTCCCTCACGGAGGACGCCCGGAACGGAAAGCTCGATCGCGGCGTACTGCTGATGCCGTCCTGACGACGACACTCCGTTCGCTGGAACGGGTGGAAGCCACCGCCTCCGTCCGCCTGTTCCGCGCACTCGATCCTCCGCCTCATCTGTTCGGCCGGGCCGCGTAAACGAGAAGCTTGAGCAGGTCTGTGACCTGTTGCCTGGAGCCTTCCCGATCACGACCCGGATTGTCGGCCAACTCGGTAAGATACGGCTCGTACAGATCCCACACCGAGGCGACGAGGCCGATCAGCGACGCCAGCACGCTCGAATCGAACTCGGCCCGCAATTGCGGCTCGACGGGGTTCTCCCACAGTGCGTTTATTTGAGACAAATAGCCGCCCGAACGAGCTCCACCCAGCAGACGATCCGGTGACGTGCCCTCGAAGATCGACCACATCAACATTCGACCGAACTGACCGGAGTCGATGTCGGCGCCGAACGAGCGGTCGATCGCAGCGTAGACGTCTTCCTCGCCGGAGAGACGCTCGCCGCCATAACTGACCAGCAGCTCCATGACCGCTACCAACAGGTTCTCCTTCGTGCGGTAGAACCGGTAGATCAGGCCGTAAGACACATCCGCCGCGGCGGCGATTTCCCGTAGCGTCACCTTCGCAGGCCCCTTGCGGGAGAAGAGATCCGCGGCAGCAAGAAGGATCGCGTGTTGCGCGCCCGTCGACCCCGGCTGAGACGGTCGCCACTCGGCGATTTCCTTGCCCGCGCGCTTTACATTGGACTCCGCAGTCGATACCGGACCTTCTTCGATCGCTGCGGCCTTGCAGATGCCGGCCAAGTGAAGCGCATCTCGCTTGGTGTTCGGGCATAACAACAGTTCGGCAGGTGTTCGATCGAACTCGTCGATTTTCGTGATCGACCACTCGGCTATCACCTGCGGCTCGACATCCTCGTCGAACGCCGCAAGAAACTCGGGGATCTCCGGACGGATTCCTCGATTCTCCACATCGAACTGCCACACTGGGAATAACGTCGCTCCGCCACCCGGATAACCGAGCATCTTACGATTCTGGACGCGCCTATTGATCGCCTGACGGCTGATATCCAGAAACTTCGCCGCTTGCGTCGTGCTCCAGACGTCGTCGGCGGATACGGTGAGTTTGCGGATGGTTCCCATACCCGACGAACTCTATCATGATAGGCGGCAGCGCAATTCGCGCATCGTCGCCGAACCCGCGGCGCCGACAACAACAACGCCCTGCCACTTCGTCACGTCGTCGGTCTGTTGGCAGTAGTTTGAATTCCGAATTCGGCCGATCCCCAAGTACAGCCTGAAAATCCGCTTGCACCCGCATTCTCGACGCTGCCAGCTCGCCGTAGGCCGAGAATCCTCTGGCGGCCGAACGCAACAAAGCTACGACGGAGCAGCGATGGCGATCGCACCGAAGGTCGGGAATGCTCTCATCCGCTGGGCCGGGCCGCCCGAGGATGCGGCCGCCCAACGGTCGGGCGGTGAAGCCACTCCGAGCATGGGAAAACTGTGCGACCTCCGACATTTGGGCGTCGCTCGCGAAGAACAAGGGCCACGTGGACACGATCCACGTGCACGCACGCGCATGAGGTCTCTCGACGCGACAACCACCGAATCCAGGGGCACTACGACCAATCCACAGATATCGCATTCACGCGAATTTCCTTATTACCCAACGTAATTACATGCATTGACAGTTGTCGGGACAGACTCATCCGAACATTCAGTTGACGCCAGAGTAGCCAATGGCTACGGTCTCATCTGAAGAGAACCACAGTGATTGCGCTCACGTTGCGTCGAGCCCTCAGGGGCGCAATGAGGCGTCAACCCCGAGTACATCAAGAGAGGAATCGATGTCATACACCGTCGACCCCGAGTACTTGCCGATGATGGGATACGTCCCGCGTCTTGATGTCTCGGACGCTGTGTCGGTCCGTGCGCTCGTTCGCTCGATGGGCGAGGTGGACCCGATGGCGGGTGTCCCCGAAGGAGTAGTGGTGAACCGTCGAGAAGCGCCGGCAGCTGACGGATCGGATATCGGGCTTGTCGTGTTCAGCCCGGAGCACCGCAGAAAACAGCTACTCCCCTGTATCGCTTACTTTCACGGTGGAGGGTTTGTCTTCGGCGATGCCAGCACCGATGTCCGAGTTCCATCGGCACTCGCTGCAGATCTCGGCGCGGTGGTGGTGTCGGTGAACTATCGCCTGTCCCCTGAGTACCCGTTCCCCACACCGTTCAACGACTGCTTCGACGCTCTGACTTGGATTGCAGGCGACATCGACCTCGGTATCGACCCGGCCAGACTCGTCGTCGCCGGAATCAGCGCCGGCGCCGGGCTTGCAGCTGCGGTTGCGCTCAAAGCACGCGATATCGGCGGTCCCGCTGTCCATTTCCAGGCACTGGACTCGCCGGTCCTCGACGACCGCCTACACACCATCTCTGCGACCGAATACACCGATTCCCCGCTGTGGAACAGACAAAACGCTATCGACAGTTGGCGTCACTACCTCGGCACCGACGCAGACGTCGACCGAAATCAGACATCGGAATACGCCGCTCCCTCACGCGCCCAAGACCTCGCCGGGCTTCCGCCAGCGTATATCGCCGTTTCGTCGTTCGATCCTCTCCGCGACGAGGGGATCGACTACGCACGACGGCTGACGCAGGCCGGAGTGCCCACCGAACTGCACCTCTCCCCCGGAACCTTTCACGGTTCGTCGGGGGTGTTCCCACAGACCGCGATTTCGAATCGGATCCACGCCGACTACACAGCCGCCATCCGGCGAGCGCTTGACAGCTGAAGCACGAGCACCACTGAAATTGGAGAATCATGAGGAACCGCTTTGAAGGAAAAGTTGCGATCGTCACCGGAGGCGCAGGTGGACAGGGCGAACAGATAGTTCGAATGCTGGCACGCGAAGGCTGCTCCGTCGTGATCGGCGACGTCCTCGACGATCAGGGAAAGGTCGTCGCCGACGACCTCGGCGCGTCCGTCGTCTACACCCGTCTCGACGTCACGGCCCCGACCGACTGGGCAAAGGCCGTCACTGTGGCGACGTCGACGTTCGGTGGGCTCGACGTCCTCGTCAACAACGCGGCGATCTACCGCAGGCAGCTGCTGGAGGACGAGACCGTCGCCGACCTCGACAAGATCCTTGCCGTGAACCTTCGCGGACCATTCCTCGGCATCCAGGCCGTTACTCCCGCCATGCGTGCTCGACGAGGAGGCGCGATAGTGAACGTCTCGTCCCTCGCTGGAGCGACATCATACCTGGCGCACGCGTCGTACAGCATGTCCAAGTGGGGCCTGCGTGGATTGACAAGGACCGCGGCAATCGAACTCGCGCCGTCGAACATCCGCGTGAATGCTGTTCTCCCCGGCAACATCCGGACCGGGATGTCACCGACGACCGCATCCGCCGACTCGCCGACCGGCCTGAAACGGCAGGCCGACCCCCAGGAAACCGCAAGTGTCGTGCTCTTCCTCGCCTCCGACGACGCGTCGTTCGTCAACGGAACCGACGTCATCGCCGATGGCGGATCCCTACTCGGGTAGCAGCTCCATTCCCCAGCCGACCCCACAATGCACCATCATGCAGATCCGAATTTGGAGGAACATGTCCACCTCGACCGCGACAGCCGACCGCACAAACCAATACTTCGACGTCGTCGTCATCGGCGCGGGTTTCAGCGGAATGTATGCGTTGCACCGTCTACGCCAGCAGGGCCGACGGGTGGTGTGCCTGGAAGCGGGCGACGGCGTCGGCGGCACCTGGTACTGGAACCGCTATCCGGGTGCCCGTGTCGATATCGAGAGTATGCAGTATTCGTACTCTTTCGACGAGACCCTCCAACAGGAGTGGTCGTGGTCCGAGCACTTTTCGCCGCAGCCGGATCTGGAGAGGTACGCCAACCACGTCGCCGACCGCTTCGACTTGCGTGATGACATCCGCTTCGAGACTCGTGTCAACGAACTGACCTTCGATGACGCCGAGGACGTATGGCACGTCGGCACCGCGTCAGGTCGACATTTTGTCGCAAAGTACGTGATTGCGGCCACTGGCAGCCTGGACGTCTCCAACGTCCCCGACTGGCCCGGCCTGGACAGTTTTCACGGCGAGACCTACCACACCTCGCGGTGGCCTAAGGAGGGCGTCGAGCTCGCCGGTAAGCGCGTTGGCCTGATCGGCACCGGTTCCACCGGCATTCAGCTCACCCCGGAGGTGGCCACGGTCGCCGACCACCTCACCGTCTTCCAGCGGACACCGAACTTCAGCCTCCCCTCATTCAACCGGGAGTTGGATCCGGAGTACGAGCGGGAGTGGAAGGCCGACTACCCACAGCGACGCAAGGAGGTGCTGAACACCCACGGCGCCCTGCTGATGAGCAATGTGGCCGAGCAGCGCTCGATCTTCGACTACACCGAAGAAGCGCGCGAAGAGGTGATGGAGCGCGCGTGGAACGCCCGGAACGGACTCGAGTTCATCCGTACGTTCACCGACACCTCCAGTGATCCTGAGGCGAACGCGATTCTCGCCGAGTTCGTCCGGAACAAGATCCGGGCCGTCGTCGATGACCCGGAGACCGCCGAACTACTGTGCCCGAAGACCTATCCGATCGGCGGCAAGCGGATCTGCGTGGACTCCGGCTACTACCAGACTTTCAATCGGGACAACGTGAAGCTGGTCGACGTACGGGCGCATCCCATCGAGGAAGTCACCGAATCAGGGATTCGCACAGACGATTCGGACTACGAGCTCGACGTGATCATCTTTGCCACCGGCTTCGACGCGATGACCGGTTCGATGCTGAAGCTGAACGCGACCGGGATCGACGGAGTACGACTCGCCGACAGGTGGGCCGACGGTCCGAAGACGGTCTTCGGTCTGATGACCGCCGACCTCCCGAATCTGTTCATGGTGCATGGCCCCGGCAGCCCGTCGGTTCTGGCACAGATGATCACCACGGGTGAGTGGCAGGTCGACTGGATCCTGCGAACAATCGGCTTTCTCGAACACAACCACATCTCTCGTTTCGGTGCCACCCCCGATCAGGAGGATGAATGGGCCACGGAGATGGAAGCTGTTGCCTCACGCACGATGCACGTGAAGACCGACTCCTGGTATACCGGCGCGAACATCCCTGGCAAGCCGAGAGCGCTCCTGATGTATGTAGGCGGATTCACGCGGTACTCCAACTGGTGCACTCGCGCAACGACTCAGGACTACGCGGGATTCGAGAAGAAGCGGAAGATATCGCTACCGTAGAGCACCCGAACACGTATCGGTAACCGATTCTCTGCAGTAGGTTGCCTCAGGTTGCGGGGGCTGGCGTTCGATGAGGGACGAGCAGCCGGAAAGACCAAAAAAACATCGACCAAATTCCCTATACAACAGGGTATTTCAAAAATGGCGTAACCGGTCACACCCAACCGAGCCCTTACCGGAAGTCTCATCCAGAACCAAAAAGGGACCCTGCGTTGATCCCACTTGACGTCCAGAAGTGTTCGCTCGGGAGAGCAGCCCGCATCCTGACTGCAATTCAATGCACCCCCAACTCGCCGCGCGTGAGATATCGAGAAATACCGGATTGCCTGTCAACTCCACCAACAGACTGTTGAAGCTCATGTCAGAGCTGGTGGATTCACAAAGTTCACAACCAATTCGAATTGGGGATAAGGCTTTTCAAACTGGGTATCACGCTCGAAACCGAGTGAGTCGACACACGGCTGCGTGGCCCCACCTCGTCACTCTTCATCATCACACGAGGCTGGGTACCCACCTGGGTGCACTCGACGGCGAAGACCTGGTGATGATCGCTCGAATTCCGGACTCCCGAAAAGAATCTGATATTTGGCCACCGCCGGGCAAACGACCACCGGCCCACCGGACCAGCATGGGCAAAGCAATTCTTGCCGCCTCACCAAGTCTCCGCCGCCGACTGCTTTCGCCAGGACATTCATCTCATTGCAACCAATCAACGGATTCCCTCAACCGACTGCACTCAGAACTGAGTTTCATTCGCCGGTCGGGAATTGCGCTCGGGCGCAACGAACCTCAATCAGGCCATGATTCCATCGCCGTGGCGATTGGACCATCGAACATTCCGATTGGAGCCTTACCCGATTGGAGTCTTTGCATTGACGGACGTCAGCCACCGGATTGACGTTGCTCACTTGGCTCCACAACTTCGTCGGACAGCGCAAGACACATGGAGATCAATTCCAGTTTCGGGGTCGTGAAACGTAGCCGTTCACAAGCACGATGCACCCTGCAATCGACCGCCCGCAAAACACAATTACATCCGAGATATCGACTCTTAAAGCAGCGCAACACTTCCTGTCGCTTTTCACAGGATCGTCTCCGAGCCGAAACAAAGGTCCGGACTGATCGCGACCGATCTGGGGGCTGACAGTGGGAGAGACGATAGAGAGTCCACGTAAGCCATTGACTCTGCTGAAGCCAATGGCTACGCTGGTGCGGTCAGGCGCAGGACCCCGTCGGCTGTACCACTCCACTCACTATCTCCTGATTACAACTCCTTGCTCGACGCGGGAGTGCATTTGCCACCGTTGCAGTTGAATTCACGACATGCCCCGCAGCGCATGAAGAAGTGGATGAATACCTGGGACACGCTGACATCGGACATGAACGTCGAGCACGACGTCAGTCCGGTTGGCGCAGTCTCTCCACCCGAGGTGGACGAACTCGCGAGGTGATGCCAACCCAGGATCATCCGGCAGACAAATACTTCGACGATACATGTTTTGATCGTCGCTCTGCTCGAACAGTTCGGCGCGAGCCCAAACACCTGCGCCAGGCTTCGAATCCTCAGCACGAAACCAGGAAAGGTTGATAGATGACAAACCGAATGCAGGAAAAGATCGTCATTGTTACCGGCGCATCGTCGGGCCTGGGGCGAGCCACAGCCGAATTGATGATCGCCGAAGGTGCGCGTGTGGTCGTTGCGGACATCAACCAAGAGACGGGTGAGGTTGTAGCAAACACCATCGGGGCGGAATTCATCCGCGCAGACGTCGGCAATCCATTGGACGTCGATGCCCTGGTTACACGTACTGTGACCCGTTTCGGACGGCTTGACGTGATGTGCAACAACGCCGGCGTAATCGCCACCACGCCGGTACTCGAAACGACGGACGAAGCCTACAATCGGATGGTGGCCGTTAACTTCGGAGGGGTTTTCCACGGTACGCGGGCGGCAGGCCGAGTGATGGCGCAACAGGGATCCGGGGTCATCGTCAACACGGCCTCGAACGGAGGTTGTTCTCCCTCGGAGGGAATGGCCGTCTACTGCGGCACGAAGGCAGCTGTGGTAGCACTGTCGAAGGCATGCGCAATTGAACTGGCACCCAAAGGTGTTCGTGTGAATACGATTTCACCCGGAACGATGCTCACCGGTATGGTACCGGACGTAGACGGAATCGTTGAGGTCCTCGACAAGATCCAGCCCATCGGGTATGCCGCGAATCCGTCTCAGATGGCGGCTGGGATCCTGTTTCTCGCCTCGGACGAAGGTAACTACGTCACCGGACACGATCTGGTCGTCGACGGAGGGGCGACCGCCGGTCGACGCGCGGTGGGGGGCTAAATCACGCGCGAGCGACCTCAGCGAAATACTTTGATCTGCAATCGAAGCCATTACGCAGTGTTGCCGACTGCCCCGCGCGAGGGCTCAATTCGATCCGAGAACCGAGATTGTTGGTGCCAAATGGCGCACATCGTTTCGCGGCACGTACGGCCTCATTCTCAGACCGGCAAACGATCCACCCGATCAGTGAGCAGGTAATCCGCCAACTCCGGCTCGAAAGCGACTCCGCCAGACAGGGGTGCAGAACTTATGTATCCGTGCGGTTGCTCTGGGCGGCATGCTGTCAGCATGGGAGATGTGCAACTCACTCTGCCGCGCGTTCCATGTTCCCCGTGCCGAATGGGTCCGGTTCGATCATGAAGGCCCATTCGGTACGGCGAACAGGTCGGCGTCAAGGGACTTCCGCGGACCGCTCTGCTAGCCCTTCTCTTGGATCCAGAAATGTTCAGGTCGATTCGTCGAGGTGTCGGCCTCATGATCTCGCCATTCGAATGGATTCAGTCCGTGATTCAGACGACGACCTAGGAGAGTGGAATCCCTCGTTTTGCGTCTCCGGCGGGGCAACCGAACTGGTTCCGTCGAAGAAGTCGTGACGAACCGATTGGTCTCGGGTGCCGGAAGTCATATTGTTTTGTCGAACTCTTCGCCTATCAGCCGTCGGACAAAGGGACCGAGTATCGGCGTTTCGCGATCCGCGGCTGCATTCTCCTGCCGAAGGTGCCGTCGGCGCCGCGCGCATCGGATCGTCGATGTCCATCGAATCCCGTTGCATCTGGGTTAAACCGGTTAGAGGAGTCGACAACTCGGAGTAACATCTGCGCCCGCCATCGTGACAGGTCCGTTCGGTCAGCGGGACATCGACGTCGAGTGCACATAGGCTGCCATCTGTAATCTGATCTCGCACAGGTTGCCTTCGACAGTCGCGGAACCGATACGGTCCGGCAGATTTCCACTACTGCCGGACCGCCTCGGCACTGGGTCCGGCTCGGGTGGGGCTCGCATCATGGATCCGACTCAACTTGTACACCAACTCAATTCATACACAGATAGTCGATGAAAGGGGCCATTCGCGCCTTCGAAGGCGGGGACCGAAACCCGAGGGTCATGCCCCCGCGCGCACCACCGGGGGCATCGGATAGGTGCCGTCGATCAGCTGCGTCAGAGGGCCGTAGAAGCGAGCCGCAATCTGGAAGCCATCCGTCGCGGAGACAGGAAGCCAATTCCTGGCAAGATCAGAATCAGAGGGTCGCTCAGCCTGGAGGTAGAACGTCAACTTCCCGTCCCGAACGGCGTATTCTCCGGCTCGCGCGAGGTAACTCGTTGCGCTGTAACGGTTCTCAGAGTTATCGATAAAGTAGCCCTGAGAGTCGTATACCGGGAGCTCCCAGAACTCGGTGACCGGCGGCAAATCCTCCACGTCGAATGTAATGGTGTAGCAGTTCGCACCATCGAGAGGGAAACCCTCGGCGTCGTCGAACAGGTAACCAATTGTGTGGGACTGAAAGGGCACTGGGGTGCCCCACGCCACGTCGTTAGCACCAGCTTTGGCACGGTAGTCGAGATCGTCGTAGAAAAGGCTGGATTGCAGCTTCCACCCGTTCATATCCACCTGCGTCTTCTCGAACGCCTGCCTGGCATCGGTCCGCGCCCGCGCGAATCCGCGATCGATCACCTCGCGCTGTTCATCGGTGATCTGCGAGGGGTCGAAGCAAGTCCCCGGACGCAACCCGAGCCGAGCGAGATTCGCGAGGGCTTCCCGCTCCTTTACCGAATCCGACCGGCGAGTCATGGAAGAATCGTTGATTACCAAACTCAGGAGCTGTAGATAGTCGATCGCGGTCATCGACTTTCCGATGTCGGCAATCAGGTCCATCCGCGGAAACGTGGCGTAGTCGGACTTGACAATTGGCTGATCCACGAGGTCCGGAACGCGGCCACCGCCGGCGTGCCACAGCGAAAGTGGAGCCGCGCGGACGCCCGTCACCGCGGCCCGTGCACCGGCCAGGTCCTGCTCAGTTCGACTAGTCACTGCCACGCGAATAGTGAGCACGAATGCATCGGACGGTGATCGCACGACCTCAGTGCCGGCGAACCCGGCAGGTAGGAGGCCTCTCCACCTCGGACCAACGATCACGTATCGCTGCGGCCCATTTCCGGTGAATTGCGATCCAGCCATGAAGAACCAGTCAACGTTCGGGCCAAGTGCCTGAATACTCCAGTACCGACCGTCAGCTACGCCCGGAGCTTCGATGACGACCGGATCGTTCGACAAGTCGAACATCCCACCGGAATAGAGCGTCGAGGCATTTACTGTCGTGGCGATGCGAACCTTGGCGTCGAACAAATCGAGGATCGGCTGGAGACGATTGAGCCCGCGATATGCCGGCTGCCCCTCCAAACCCGTGTAGACGTGCCGCAATTCGTAAAACCCGGCAAGATGTATACCCCAGTCGAAGGCATCGGCGATCAGATCGCTGACATCGTCGACACTCAGAGACTGGTCGATCATGGTGGTCATCAAGGAACTCCTCGGGAGTCGTTACGTGTCAGTGAGATTGGCTCGACGCAAAGCCCCACACATCGCCGAAGAGGCGTCGGCGACAGCCTCCTCGCACGGCCGCAGCCTTAGCGTCGATACGCCTCACACAAATTGCGTCCCAGAACTGAACGACCCGGGCAGTGCGGCGACCGGGAGCAATCGGACTCGGGCGCCGCAAACTTCCTTGACGGTCTAAATATCGACCAGCACGGTCGGATATGGGAACGGATTGAGGCTACAAGCCAATTCCTTACCAGTCAACGGTCAATTTCCGCGGCCGGCAAAGGGATTGCGGCCACCGACGTCGGATGTCACCGCGTCGGCCACCTGTTTCAGTGCCAACGCTCGGTTGGCGATTTCAAGGTTGCTGATCTCGCCGCCGACGTAGACGGTCAAAACGAGAGACTGGTGACCGTCCGCGTCGAAGGTCGGGGCCGCTACCAGGCTGACTGGGTGTTTTTCAGCGGAAGCGCGAAGCGCTTCCCCGAGGAATCTCCGCTCGCCCAGACTCGACACCAGGTCACCGACAAGCTCGAGTACGGCAGGCGGCACGTCGTGCGCAGCAACCCCGGCCATCAGCCGGTGCAACCGCTGAACGGTCGGCGAGAGGTTCTCAACCAGATATCCTTCCGCCCGGCACTCGGCGGCCATCAGCCGGATGTGTTCGAAGTCTGTCCCGACAGCCAGCGCGGACTCGCTCCGCAGCCAACGTTCCAGCTCCTCGTCCGGTTCCCACAGCATGAACATGAGCCCGAGCGGCGGCGCGAACGGATACACGTCGCCGACACTGGCCGGCGGCACGACGCCCGGGGGCGCGACCATCTCGAGAACCATGACATTGTCGCCAACCACAGCCGATGCCATACAGATAGCGCTGAATTGCTCACTCAGGCCCTCGAGACGGTCGCGCACCATCGAGCCCAGCGCAAAATCGCGCTGGGCCGCCCGCCCGGCCGAGACCAATGCTGGCCCAAGACCGTAAGACTTGGTCTGTGTGTCACGAATGAGATATCCGCACGCGGTCAGTTCGGTCACGATGCCGAGACAGGTCGGTTTGGTGATTTCACATCGTCGCGCAAGCTCTGAAAGACCGAAGCGCTTCCCCTGGTTACGCACCAAAAAGTCGATAACCTGCACTACGCGCGCAGTGGGCGGCGACACGACCTCCCTGCCCGCCGAGCGGTCCGCCACTTCGGAATCAACCATTGACCAATCCTTCCCAAGGCACTTACAGTAACGCGCATCACCTTACCGCATCGGTCGATATTTCGACCAGTTGCGACACAACCTTGATACGCGCACTCCGTGCTACCAAAGTCCCTCATGGCCGACATCGCCGAATGTTCCGGGCCCGCGGACTCATGGATCGACGTTCGAATCGCCACGAAACCACAACTCAAGGAAACGAGACTGTCGTGACTCGACCTACCCCCCCACCGCCGCAACAACGCCGAGCGCCTGAACGATCAACCAAATACTATGTGGGCCTGTTGATCTCGATCGTTCTACTGTTCGAAGTCGCTCCCCTCGAATACAGCATGGTGTACCCATCACTGCGATACATGGCGGCCGAATTCAACACTCCTGACATCGGCTGGGTGGTGACCATCCTCGGTCTTGTCGGGGTCGTCAGCTTGCCGATCATCGGCAAGCTCGGAGACATCTACGGCAAGAAGCGCATGCTGATGATCGTCGCCGGCATATTCGCCATCGGAACGCTGACCTGCGCCCTCGCCCCGACCTTTCCGATTCTGCTGCTCGGGCGCGCCCTCGAGGCCGCGAGCGTCGGCATGACCCCGCTCGCTTACGGCCTCATCCGCGATGTCTTCCCACGACGCATGATCCCCGTGGCCCTGTCGGCAGTGTCCACCGGCATCGGATTCAACGGTATCGCCGGCCCGCTCATCGGCGGCTACCTCTCGACCGAGTTCGGTTACCGCGCAATCTTCTGGTTCCTCCTCGCCTATGTCGCCGTCATCGCCCCGGCGGTCTATTTCACCGCGCCGGAATCGCCGCTGCGCCTGTCCCACCAGCTCGACTGGGTAGGCGCGGGCCTGCTGGCCGGCGGATCATTGCTGCTGATGCTCTCCATCAACCAGGGTCGCTCTTGGGGATGGGACTCACCAAAGACGCTGATTGCGTTCGCGGTCTCTGCGGTCCTGATCGCGGTGTTCGTCCTCTACGAATTGCACACCACACAACCTCTGATCGACATGCGGGTGCTGTGGGCGCGTGCCATGCGCAGCACGATGCTCGCAAGCTTACTCGGCTCATTCGCTATCGGTGGATACGCGTTCGCGTTGCCACTGATGCTCATGACGCCACGGGTTGACGGCATCTCTTACGGGTTCGGGCTCACTGCCTTCGCCTTCGCGCTGTGGACTCTCCCACATGGCATCCTCGCCATGGCGAGCGGCCCCCTGGCCGGACTGCTCGCGCGCAGCAGTGGCCCCCGGGCGAGCCTCATCGTCGCCATGACCGCGATCATGATCAGCCTGAGCCTGCTGGCCTTTGTGCACGACCAACAGTGGCAGATCATCACACTGGTCGCCATCTTCGGCGTCGGCCAGGGTTTCTTCTACGCAGCCAGCGCCAACCTTGTCGTCGAAGCGGTACCGCCATCTCAGACGGGGGCGAACGCCGGCGTACTCGGCTCCAGCAACAGCCTCGGCGCTGCATTCGGCGTCACCATCCTCAGCGCGATCCTCTCCGCGCACATTTGGTCCGTCGACCAAGGCACACGCCAGATCATTTACACGGATGCGGGATTCACCTACGTCTTCCTGCTACTCGGTGCACTCGGCGCCATCGGTCTCATAGTGGCGTTCACGATGAGTCACGGACGCGCCCCCGCCACCGGCGGAGCAACGATTGGCGCGAATACTGCACGTCCTGCCGCCGACAATACCGGTCAAGCAACAGTCCCCCACGGAGGCCACAAGTGACTATCACGCATGACAAGTTCTCCGGCGGCACCGCCGTCATCACCGGCGCGGCATCCGGAATCGGCGAGGGGCTCGCACGACACGCGGCCTCCATCGGAATGAACGTGGTGTTAGCGGACATCGACATGCCCCGGGCCGAACAACTCGCAGCCGAACTGTCAACGGCAGCCACCGAGGCCACTGCGGTCCAGACGGACGTCAGTGACCCGTCGTCGGTGGAGGGGCTGGCCCGGGCCGCGTACGAGCGGTTCGGCTCTGTCCGATTGCTCGTCAACAACGCCGGGATCGAGGCCCCTGGCCTATTTTGGGAGGTTCCGATAGACCGCTGGCAGCGGTTGCTGTCGATAAATGTGGGCGGTGTGGTCAACGGGGTCCACGCATTCCTCCCACGAATGATCGCGTCTGGCGGGGAGGCATACGTGCTCAATCTCAGCTCTATCGGTGGCCTCAGCGCGGGCGCACTGCAATCGCCATATCTCACGAGTAAGCACGCGGTGCTAGCCCTGACCGAGACGCTCTACCTGGACGTGAAGACCGTCGGCGCTCCCATTCAGGTATCGGCAGTACTCCCGGGCGCGGTACGGACCCAGATCTATTCAGGTGCTTCAGCCAGCGGCCTGGCCGGTGAAGCGCTTCGCGAGCAACTCGACCGGTACCTCGGCCAGGGCCTGACACCCGAGCAGGCTGCAGAGAGCATCTTCGCTCAGCTCGCGAAAGGCGCATTCTGGATCGGCACACAGCCGGAGGTCCTCGAGGCCTTCGCCGCATATCGCGCGGATCATCTCACGAAGCTCACCCCGCCGGCACCCTTCGTCGCCGTCGCCAAATGAGACCGTTCTGGTGCCCCGGTGCGTTCCGGGTCGGCGAAGACCCGGACCCTCGATTCACCCTGGCCAACGAACGCACATTCCTCGCCTGGATCCGGACCGCCCTGGCTTTGGTAGCCGCCGCCGTCGGCTTCGAGGCATTCGGCTCCGAGATGGTTGGCCCCACCGTTCACGCCACCCTGGTAGTTGGCGTGTTGACTGGGTCAACCATGCTGTCTGTCAGTGCATTTCATCGATGGATCGCGGTCGAACGCGCTTTGCGGTTGGGGCGAAGCCTCCCAGTCCCTACGTTCGCAGGCATCGCCGCGGGGCTTGTACTGGGATCCGCGCTGACGTTGTTGATGGTCGAGGTGACGCGGTGACACCCCTTCAACCCACGCATGCCGACCGAGGGCTACAGCCAGAACGGACCACGATGGCATGGGTTCGGACTGGTACCTCCTTGGCTACAGCGGCGCTGATCTACCTGCGCTATGTCCCCGGCCCACCAGTCGCAATCGGTATTCTCGGGGGAAGCACGCTGATCGGTGCAGTCGGCATTATTGCAATCAGTCACCGAGCGCACCGCTGCAGATCCGACGATTTCGGGATCGGCCGCAGCTTCCCGGGGCCAACACGAAATTCAGCGCTGGTGTTGCTGGTCGCCACCTTGGCCATCAGCGCCGGGATCTTGGTGCTCGCGAGCCTGTGAATCGATGATGCGCCACGACCAAGCACGGCGCCCTGAACGCAATTTCACCAAAGGAGCCGAGCGCCGAGGCCAGGCGCCCCCGACACCCGACTCACCAAACGTCCAAAGTTCGACGGTTTTCGAAAATGTGGAATCCGCTGGCGGACAGGCTCACCGGCGATCAGGTCGCCACGGCACAGACATGCGAACTCGCTCACTGCACTGACGAGCGATCTGGGCCGGATCCTGTCGGCCGAAGGATGTTTGCCGACAGGATCCGGCCCGAAGCCTCACTCGCGCTGGCGCAACTCGCGTTCGAGCGTGCCTGCGTACCTCCAGCCACGAAATCTCCCGGGTGACGCTACTAAGACCGTCGGAGTCGCGGTGACTCTGCGAATTCATGTCAACCGGCGGATCGCTCCAGGAGGCAAGCCATCTGCGATCCGGCCCTTTCGTCGCAGTTGCGATCAGCGAAACAGAAGTCCGTCCTCGATTGCGGCGCGGCGGGCGCAGGGCCTCTGATTCTCGCCTGTCCTTGCCTCGCATCGTAGGCCCACTCATGATTGTCACCACCGTGTGTTCTTTCGCCGCTTTCTACGATGTGTGCAGACTAGGACTTCAGACCGGATAATTGATTGATCATGGACCCTTTGACAACTGCCCGTCCACACTGAACGGTGAGAGTAGGTACGAAACAGACCAACGCGACACACTGATGTGAGGAGCCAGAGTTCATGCCGGAACCCAGAAGGTCAGATCACACCGATTACGTAGCCGTCAATCCGATCTTCTCGAGGCCTGGCGAGGATTCGGTTGCATCGAAGTACACACTCGAACCCGACGGCATGCTTCCCGAGACCGCGTATCAGATCGTCCACGACGAAACGATGCTCGACGGCAATGCGCGGCTCAATCTCGCGACGTTCGTCAGCACGTGGATGGACGATCACGCCACCAAACTGTATGCCGAGTCGTTCGACAAGAACATGATCGACAAGGACGAGTATCCGCAGACCGCCGCGATCGAAACCTATTGCTGGCGCATCCTTGCCGACCTCTGGCACTCACCCTCCCCCAAGGACGCAATCGGCACCTCGACGATCGGTTCGTCCGAAGCCTGCATGCTCGGCGGCCTGGCGATGAAACGACGCTGGCAGCACGCACGAAAAGCCGCGGGCAAGTCCACCGAAAAGCCAAATCTCATCATGAGTTCCGCGGTCCAGGTGTGCTGGGAGAAGTTCTGCAACTACTGGGACGTCGAAGCGCGTTACGTGCCGATCAGCGAGGAACACCGCACCCTCGACGGTCACGATCTGGACAAGTACGTCGACGAGAACACCATCGGCGTCGTCGCGATCATGGGCGTCACGTACACCGGGATGTACGAGCCGGTCCTGGAAATCTCGAAGGCACTCGATGCGATCCAGGCGAAGACGGGACTCGACGTCCCTATCCACGTCGACGGCGCTTCCGGTGCGATGATCGCACCGTTCCTTCAGCCCGAACTCGAATGGGATTTCCGGCTCCCGCGCGTCCACTCCATCAACACCTCGGCGCACAAGTACGGGCTCGTCTACCCCGGCCTCGGCTGGGTGGTCTGGCGATCGCAGGATCTACTTCCCGACGACCTCGTCTTCAAGGTGAGCTACCTCGGCGGCAGTATGCCGACCTTCGCGCTGAACTTCTCGCGACCCGGCGCTCAGGTGATCTTGCAGTTCTACTTGTTCCTGCGTCTCGGCCACGACGGCTATCGCGCGATCCAGCAGTCCTCACAGGACGTGGCGAAATTTCTCGCCGAAGGAATCGGGAAGCTCGACGCGTTCGAACTGTGGAACGACGGTTCCGACATCCCGGTCTTCGCGTGGCGCCTCGCCGAGGGCCACACGTCCAACTGGACGCTGTACGACCTGTCGGACCGACTGCGGGGCAAGGGCTGGTTGGTGCCGGCCTATCCCATGCCGGACGATCTCTCAGATCTGACAGTGCAGCGCATCGTGGTTCGTAACGGACTGAGCATGGACCTGGCAGCCAATCTGCTGCGCATCATCGAAGAGGAAACCGCGTTCCTCGATGAACTCGACAGCCCGATGCCGCGGCCACGCGTCACCGAGGGATTCCATCACTGACGACGCTCACTGCATGAAGATCGGCCGCCGACTCCCTTTCGGGGGTCGGCGGCCACTCTGGTGTTTCAGGTGTTGCGCAGAGATCAAGCAGCGCAAGCCGGCGAGGTCAGACCTGCAACGCCGACGATCTGGCAAGCGGTGGTCTTCGAGAGCTTCCAGACGCCGTCTTCGTAGACGAACGACGCCTGCAGGCCCTGCTGCAGCGGCTGGCCGTTGACGACGATGTTCAGCGAAGCTGCTGCCGTCTCGCTGCCTGTGTCGGTGACCGGGTCGAGGATCTCGACCTGGGCGCCGGCAGCCTTGGCGGCAGCGGCGACCTGGTTGATCAGCTCGGGATCCTGCTCGGCGCCCTGGACGAGGTTGACCTTGTCTGCGGCCGGAACGGTCTCGTCGAGTGCCTGGGCGACCTTGCCGTTGAGCTCAGCAGACGTCGGCAGTTCAACGGTGGTCGTAGGTGCCGAAGAGGTAGTGGTCGTAGGCTTCGCCGAAGTGGATTCCTTGGTGTCCCCTCCGTCCGAACCACAAGCGGTCATCGTCAGGGCTGCTGCGATCGCTACGGCTGCAACGGTCATCTTCTGAAGCTTCAACTTCTCAGTCCTATCCATTCGGGTGTTCACATTCGAGCGTCAGTCGAACATCGTGCTTGCTCGAGGATCGTCGACAACATTACCCAACGGTAAGCGGAAAAAGTCTAAGGACATCCTCAGAGAAGGCTGTCGACCGCATCTGCTACCTCGAGCACCTCATCGGATTCGGCAAAGGTTTTGGCGATTCCCGTTCCGCTGGAACGGGTTTCGAAGCGAACGGTGACCACACCGTGCCCGGCGCCCTGCACCCAACCGTGTCCGTATTCTGGATGCTTCACGTCCAAACCGGGGTGCCAGTAGCGCTGAGGGACACGTGCTGCCACCGGAACGTCGAGTTCGGCCTCATCGAGGGCGCCCGTGAGAGTCTCGACCGGATAGCCGGGAACGTCCTGATCCAACTCGGGAAAAAGTGATCCTTGCCGAACGGTGGACAAACCGGCGAATCCCACACCGACCAGGCGAATCGGCCCCAATTCCTGTGGATCGATGACCTGTTTCTGCGCAGTCGCGATGAGGATTTGGCGGTCGATGGTGGCAAACGGCAGCGTCACGGATCGAGTCAAGATACTCATGTCGGACTTCTTGAGCTTCAGTACGACGGTGCGAGCAGCTCTTCCGTCCTTCTCCAGCCTGGAAAATGCTGCACGACCACTACTTTCGACGGCGGCGCGCAGTTGCGCCATCGTGACGATGTCTGCGGCGAACGTGGATTCCGCGCTGATCTGCTTGGATTCGGCACGCTCGGCGACCGGCCGATCGTCGATCCCCTGTGCGAGCCGATGCAACCCCGGTCCGACAGTGGTTCCGAGTATCGACGCCACCTCCGCTATGGGAGTGCGGGCAAACCCTCCGATGGTTTCGATGCCGAGACGCTTGAGCTTTTCCTCGGCAACAGGGCCGATCCCCCAGAGCTTTCGCACCGGCAGTGGATCGAGCAACTCGTGCTGCATCCCGGGAGGAATCACTGCGACGCCGTCGGGCTTTGCCAGTCCCGACGCGATCTTGGCCACCTGCTTACCTGCGCCGGCCCCGATCGAAGCGACCAACCCGGTCTCGGCTTTGATCAACGCCCGCAGGTCCTCGCAAAACGCGCGGACCTCGTCAGCTCCGACACCGGCCAACTCCACCGGTTCCCCGAAAGCCTCGTCCACCGACAGTTGCTCGAGGATCGGCATACGAAGGCGCAACGCGTCGAACGTGCGTTTACTGAGAACCGAGTACAGGGACATCCGTGGCGGCAATACCACCGCTCCACCACCGACCATCCGGCGTGCTTGATGCATCGGCATTGCCGATCGCGCACCGAAAACTCTCGCTTCGTAACTTGCCCCGGCCACCACCCCGCGCCCGCCCAAGCCGCCGACCAGCACCGGGCGACCTCGCAGAGTGGGACGCGTCAACTGCTCGGCGGAAGCGAAAAACGCATCCATGTCGAGATGCAGCACCCACCTACGACTTCGTGTGGGATCACCTTGATTCATCGGGCGTTACGGTTCTCTCAAAAGTAGGTGCAGAATTTACGTCCGCGCCTTCTTCTTCGGCGACTTCTTCTTCGGCAGGGGCAATACGTCGGCAGTCCGTTGAATGAAGGCGTGCAGGTGATCGAGGTCCTGCAACCGTTCCTCCGTCACCCGGTAATAATCCTTCGCTCCCGGGTACGGCGGAGCCAGATCGGCCTCTGATCCGAACTCCGTACTGACCTCGGTGGGTTTGACGAACAGAACGTCTCCGCAGATCAAGCCCACGATCTTCTCGTCGCAATACAGTCCGTACTCGCCGAACATCGCCCTTGCCCGCACGTCGAGCGGTTCCAACTGCTCGAGAATGCGCGCCACGGTTTCCTTGCTCGTGCTCATGAGAGCAAACTACTCCGGCACCCCGACATACAGACATTCATCGGGGAGCCGGAGTAGCTATGGCGGTATTAGACCTTCGTGATCGCGGCGCGGATACCGTCACCGAGATCGACGGCGTCGTCTCCCGCTTCACCCACCGAGAAGGAGGTGGCCAGAACCTCACCGGCGATCAATTCGCGATGACGCTCCGCCCACTCCTTGCAGTCCTGCGGAACCTCGAGCACGACGTTGATCCGGTCCGAGACGTCGAAACCGGCGGCGCGGCGCGCATCCTGCAACTGACGGATACGGTCCTTCGCCCATCCCTCGGCTTCGAGTTCCTCCGTCACCGCGGAATCGAGTACGACCAGTCCCGCACCGTCCGGCAGTGCTGCCGTCGAATCCGGCTCGGCCGCAACCAGTTTCTGCGTGTACTCCTCGGGCAGCAGTTCGATGCCCGCCGCAACCACGACGCCGTCCGCGTTCTCGGTCCAGTCGCCCGCCTTGACCGCCTTGATGACAGTCTGAACGGACTTGCCCAGACGCGGTCCTGCAGCACGCGCATTGACCGCGATCTCGAAGCGCCCGTGCACGTCGACGTCATCGGTCAGATCAACCTTCTTGACGTTGACCTCGTCGGCGATCAGTCCGAGGAACGGACGCAGACGCTCGGCATCCGGCGCCGCAACCGTGACCTCGGGCAGCGGAAGACGAACACGCAGATTCTGCGCCTTGCGCAGGCTCAGCACCGTGGAGCACACGGTCCGGACGTCGTCCATCGCCGCTACCAGCTCGGGGTTCGCGGGGAGCTCCGACGCCTCGGGCCAATCAGCCAGGTGAACCGAGCGCTCCCCGGTCAGCCCGCGCCAGATCACCTCGGACACCAGCGGCAACAGCGGCGCAGCGAGACGCGTCACGACCTCGAGCACGGTGTGCAGGGTGTCGATCGCGTCGCGATCCTCGTCCCAGAACCGCGAACGAGACCGTCGCACATACCAGTTGGTGAGCGCATCACAGAACAACCGAAGCTCGTCGCACGCGCCGGCGATGTCGTTGACCTCGAGGGCCTCGGTGATCACGTCGCGGGTGGTAGCGAGCTTGGCCAGGATGTACTGATCGAGGATGTTCTCCGAGTCGGTACGCCACACACCGGATTCCGGGGCGTACAACTGCAGGAAGCTCCAGGCGTTCCACAGCGGGAGCAATGCCTGACGCACACCTTCGCGGATGCCCTGCTCGGTCACGATGAGGTTTCCGCCGCGCAAGATCGGCGAAGACATCAGGAACCATCGCATCGCATCGCTGCCGTCGCGGTTGAACACCTCCTTCACGTCCGGGTAGTTGCCCTTGGACTTGCTCATCTTGAGTCCGTCGTCGCCGAGCACGATGCCGTGCGCAGCAACGGTTTTGAACGCCGGACGATCGAAGAGTGCGGTGGCCAGCACGTGCAGCGTGTAGAACCAGCCGCGAGTCTGCCCGTTGTACTCGACGATGAAATCGCCCGGGAAATGACCCTCGAACCATTCACGGTTCTCGAATGGGTAGTGCACCTGCGCGTACGGCATCGAACCGGATTCGAACCAGCAGTCGAGCACCTCGGGAACGCGGCGCATCATCGACTTCCCGGTCGGGTCGTCGGGGTTCGGGCGGACCAGGTCGTCGATCATCGGGCGATGCAGATCGGTCGGACGCACACCGAAGTCTGCCTCCAACTGATCGAGCGATCCGTATACGTCCGTACGCGGGTACTGCGGATCGTCCGACACCCACACCGGGATCGGGCTGCCCCAGTAGCGGTTTCGGCTGATGTTCCAGTCGCGTGCACCTTCGAGCCACTTGCCGAACTGGCCGTCACGGATGTGCTCGGGCACCCACGTGATGTCCTTGTTCAGCTCGACCATGCGATCGCGGAACTTGGTGACCGCGACGAACCACGAGGGAACCGCCATGTAGATGAGCGGCTGCCCACTGCGCCAACTGTGCGGGTACGAGTGCTCGATCGTCTCGTGCCGCAGCAGCTTTCCAGCGGCCTTGAGGTCCTTGATGATGACCGGGTTGGCGTCGAAGACCATCAAGCCCTCGTACGGCGGAACCATCGAGGTGAACTTTCCACCCGGATCGAGCGGCTGCACGACCTCGATACCGTTGGCCGTGGCGACATCCATATCCTCCTCACCGAAAGCCGGTGCGAGGTGGACGATTCCGGTTCCGGAATCGGTTGTCACGTAGTCGGCCGAAAGCACGACGTGCGCGTTCGGATGTCCGAGGAAGAAGTCGAACGGCGGTGTGTACGACAGTCCGACCAGCTCGGCGCCCTTGTGACGGGAAACGACCTCGGGGTCCTCCCCCAGCTCACGTGCGTAATGAGCAACCCGTGCTTCCGCGAGCACGTACCGCTTTCCGTCCTCGCCGAGCACCTGGACGTAGTCGACCTCGGGATGAACCGCAGTGGCCAAGTTGGACGGCAGTGTCCACGGAGTCGTGGTCCAGATGATCGCGTTTGCGCCGTCCAATGGTGAACCCGGAGCGACCAGCGGCATGTCGACCGTGACTGCAGGATCCTGACGCATCTTGTACGCGTCGTCGAGACGAGTCTCTTGATTGGACAGCGGAGTCTGCTCGTACCAGCTGTAGGGCAGCACGCGGAAGCCCTGATAGATCAGGCCCTTGTCGTGCAGCTCCTTGAAGGCCCACATGACGGACTCCATGAAGTCGACGTCCAGGGTCTTGTAGTCGTTGTCGAAGTCGACCCAACGTGCCTGGCGGGTGACGTAGTCGCGCCACTCGTCGGTGTACTTGAGCACCGAGGCCTTGCAGTACTCGTTGAACTTGGCCAGACCCATGACTTCGATCTCGGCCTTGTCCTTGATGCCGAGTTGCTTCTCCGCTTCGAGTTCTGCGGGCAGTCCGTGGCAGTCCCAGCCGAAGCGTCGCTCGACCTTGCGTCCACGCATGGTCTGGAAGCGCGGCACCAGGTCCTTGACGTACCCCGTCAGCAGGTGACCGTAATGCGGCAAACCGTTTGCGAAGGGCGGTCCGTCGTAGAAAACGAACTCTTCGCTGCCGTCCCGATTGGAAACCGACGCACGGAAGGTGTCGTCGTCGTCCCACTGTTTCAGGACTTTCTGTTCCAGTTCGGGGAACTTGACTCCGGTGTCGGCGGGGACACCGTAGTCGACTTTGGGATACCCGTTACTCGCCATGGCGATCTCCTCGTGCCAGTCGGACTCGGCACGGGGACGACGTGGCGCTTGTGCGCCGACACCGCGGTACCACCCCGTTTGCACCCCGTAGATCCGCGCTTGGATCCCGAGGTGCCACTCGATCGAGCTGTGACGGGCTCACCCGTTCGGTTCTACTGAGTTCTGGGCGCCTGAAGCGACAAGAACCGTTCTTCCGAAAGCTCCCCGGTGATTGCCGGATCACAGCCTGGTATTCGTGTTGGACAGTCTAATACTCGTCCTGGACCTTGTCGGAACTCGCCCTAGGACTTGTCGGGGCCACCCGGCGACTCGCCATGATTTCTCTGATTGTCATCGTTGGCGGTGGCTGCATCGTCGATCGACGAATTCGAGGAACTCTCGACTCGACCGTAAGGCGACGACATTCCGCTGCCCGATGCCGGGTCATCCAACGAAGGAACCGCCTTCCTGCTGGTCAGCGCACTGACCAGCAGGAGGACGGCACCTGCTACACAAATCGCGATACATGCCCACGCCCAGATCAACGACCCTGTGGTCAGGGCGACGATCAGGAGAGCGAAACCAACTCCCGCGAGAACCAACGTCACGACCAGCACGTATCAACCTTTGTCCGGTCCGATAGCTGAGCCGACGGGGCGCTCTCGGTCAGCTGTTTCCCTTGGCGAAGGACGGGCTGTAGGAATCCTGTCCACCGTCGACCGGAACGGCCGAGCCGCGCTGTTCGAGCTCTTCGAGCTGCGATTCCAGGTAGGACTTCAGGCGCACCCGGTACTCGCGTTCGAACGTCTTGAGCTGCTCGATACGGCCCTCGAGGACCGAACGCTGCTGGTTGATGGTCGCCATGATTTCGGTGTGCTTCTTCTCGGCGTCCGCCTTGAGAGCGTCTGCCTTCTCCTGAGCCTGGCGAAGCTGGGTCTCGGAGCGAGTCTGAGCGTCGGTGAGCATCGCCTCCGACTTGTTGCGCGCATCCGCGATCATGCCGTCAGCCTTGCTGCGAGCCTCGCTCATGAGCTGCTCGGAGTTGGTGCGGGCACTGCCGAGCAGCTGCTCGGACTCGGTCTTGGCATCGTTGGTGAGGCGATCCGCCATCTCCTGAGCCAGTCCGAGGACCTTTGCGGCCTGCATGTGGGTGTCGCCGCTCTGCGGCGCTGCAACGGCAGCGGCGGCGGGAACCGGCGCTGCAACAGGTGCAGGCTTGGGCGGTTCGACGACCCGAGCGGGCTCCGGCTTGGGCTGCGCTGCGACGGGTGCTGCCTGCTGAGCAGGTGCCGGCGACTTCTTGGCAGCCGCGAGCTCCTGATCCAGCTCACCTACGCGCTGGCGCAGGTCCGCATTCTCTTCGATGAGCTGCGACAGCGCCTGCTCGACGAGGTCGAGGAATGCGTCGACCTCGTCCTCGTTGTAGCCACGCTTGCCGATAGGCGGCTTGCTGAACGCAACGTTGTGCACGTCAGCTGGAGTCAGTTGCGGCATGGAAGGATCCCTTCACGCGTCATTTGGCGGTCTAGCAAGCATTCAGTTGCAACACAGTCTACGTAGTGGCGAACTACGTAGTGGCGAACCACTGGATGAGTTATGGCATCCATTCTGGCATACCACTCACTCGGACTGCGCTCAGCGAACAACCGACATCAGGATGATGACGATGAAAAGCAAGACCATGATGGATAGATCCAAGCGAACTCCACCGAGGTTGATCGGGGGGATCAACCTGCGGAGCAGTTTCACCGGAGGATCGGTGATCGTAAAAATGGTTTCGAGAATGACTGCGACCAATCCGGTCGGTCGCCAATCTCTGGCAAACGAACGAACGAACTCGACGATCACTCTGCCGATCAGCAACAGCCAGAAGACAACCAGCACCAGATAGATCACAGAGAGAAGCGCGTCCACACCCTCACTCTGCCTGACTTCTGCGGTGTGTCCAAAACAGACACACCGCAGCAATTCCGGAACCGGTCCGCATCGAGTCCGTCTTGTAACGGCCGGCGATGGGTCCGAATGCGGCGTCCGCCGAGGCGGGCCGCCGTTCGAATGTGCTCACGTCACCCCTGCTCAGGGGCCGGACTGCGGTCGAGACCATCATTTCTGGCTGTAGAAACCCGTCTCGGCGATCCGACGGCGCTCCTCGGCGGAAACGTCGATGTCGGCCGGTGAGAGAAGAAACACTTTGGTGGCTACCTTGTCGAAAGAACCACGCAATGCGAACGCCAGGCCGGCCGCGAAATCGACCAGACGCTTCGCGTCGGCGTTGCTCATGTCGACCAGATCCATGATGACGGGAGTGCCGTCCCGGAACCGCTCACCGATGGTGCGCGCCTCTGCGTAGCTCTGCGGACGCAGTGTCGTGATCTTGGCGAGCGGGCCGCCGTCGTCGACAACCGGCGCACGTCGCGCTTCGGGTCGCTCTGCGCGCGCGTCGACCGCGAGGTTGCCACGGCTTGCCGGGCGCGGCGCCATCGCCGGGCGGCTGCTGCGGCTGGGAACGGTGTCGACGCGGGGCCGGGAATCGTAGCGATCGAACTCCGCGTCCTCTTCGTCACGACGACTGGGCGCGTAGCTCGCCTTCGAGAAGGCAGGTTCGACGAACTCGCGGTCGTCGCGCTCGGCATAGCCGTCGTGACTACGACGGGGTGCGCGGCGAGCCTGATCGGGCTCCTCCACGTATTCGTCCTCGTAGTCATCGAGGGGAACCATGCCGAAGTAAGCCTTGAACTTATGCAGGTTGCTCATTGATCGACCTTCCTTGGCGCGGCGGAATCAATCCGACTGCGACCGGTCGCAGCGGTGTGGACGGGTTGGGCGATCACCTGAGCGATCACCTCGAGATTACTGGTCGTGAGCCGAGCAGTGCGGTTCCGACACGCACGCAGGTTGATCCGTGGCGCACTGCAGCCTCCAGATCGCCGGTCATACCGGCCGAGAGTTCGGTTGCCCGGGGATGCGATTCGAGGATCAAAAGATGTGCCCTGCGGAGGATTTCGAACTGCTCGTCCGGATCTGATCCAAGCGGCGGGACGGCCATCAGTCCCGCGAATTCGAGACCTTCGGCTGATTCGATCCTCTCGGCGAGAGGCGTTAGCTCGCCCGTCGGAACTCCGCCACGCGCGGGGTCTCCGTCGAGACTTACCTGGATGAGCGCCCGGAGCGGCTCCGTGCGCTCACCGTCCGACAAAGCACTCAGCGCAGCCCGATCGAGTGCATCGGCCAGTCGCGCACTGTCCACCGAGTGAATTGCATAGGCCCACTTCGCTACCGATCGAGCTTTGTTGCGCTGCAACTGTCCGATCATGTGCCAGCGAACCGGATCATCGATCGCGCCCGTCTGTGCAGCGCCGTCGAAGTCCGCGACCTTCTCCACTGCTTCCTGCTCACGAGACTCACCGAATTCACGGCAACCCAGTTCGTACAGGATTCGAGCGTCGGACGCCGGAAAGAATTTGGTCACCGGCAGCAGTGCTACGTCGGAAACCTCGCGACCGGCGGCAAGGCAGGCGGCCGCCAATCGCGCCCTCACCGAGTCGAGTGCCGTCGATATTTCTGTCAGCCGCATTTCCGTCTCGCGCATTTCTGCCTAGACGGTTTCCTGCGCTGCGGGCGCTTCCATCCAGATCACTGCAGCTTGACGCCCGGTCAGAGATTCTCGGCGATGACTGAACAACGCGCGATCCTCGATCGTGCACCGCGGGTCCTCGGCGACACCGGACACACCCGCGGCGAGCAACTGCTTACGCAGTCCCGCACGCAGATCGAGCCCCGGCGTGCCCTTCTCGGTGCGAGTTGCGCTGCCCGGCAAGTGCTTTTCCACGTCCGCGCGCATCGCAGCGGGAACCTCGTACTGGCGTCCGCTCGCAGCCGGACCGAGGAAGGCGCCGATACGCGAAACGTCCGCGCCCTGACGCACCATCTCCGCGAGGACGCGCGGGACGATACCGATGCGGGCACCGATCCGTCCGGCATGAACGGCCGCGATCACACCGGCCTCCTCGTCGGAGAGCAGAACGGGAACACAATCTGCACTGAGGGTGGCGAGCGCCAGGCCGGGAACAGTGGTGACCAGAGCATCCGTCACCGGAATCACCTCGTCGGTCGGTTCCGTCACGACAGTGACGTTGCGCGAATGGATTTGTTCCATCCACACGAGATGGTCAGGCTCGACGCCTATTTCGCGTGCCAGACGTCGGCGATTCGCATCGACGGCTGCCGGATCGTCTCCGACGTGATCGCCCAGATTGAACGACTCGTACGGTGACGCGGAAACACCACCGGCTCGGCTGGTCACGACGCGGCGAATGCGGGTGCGGGTGGTCGACTTCTCGGTACTCAAGATAAGTGTGCTCACAAACGTCGAAAGTTGTCGTCCGGCTCAGACGTGACCGGACATCCAGTCAAGAACAGGGTACCCAGAAATTCCGGGCACCCTGTTCTCGAAACTGTTTGTAGCCCTACGTCAGCGACGCATGAAGACCGGCACGTCGACGTCGTCGTCGCCCTCGTCTTCCTGGACCGGCGCATGGCGGGGGCCACCGATCGGAGGCAAGCTGCCCGAACCGGTGGTCTCGCGCGCTGCGGAAATCGGCTGCTCGCCAGCAGGTTCGGCGGCCACCGGTGACCGGCCGACCTCACCCGCGCGCCCGGCGCCGATAGCTCCACGTCCCTGCGCGGTCGACTCCACGGGACGACGAGCCGGAGCTCCTCCGTCGAATCCCGCAGCGATGACCGTCACACGAACCTCGTCACCGAGTGAATCGTCGATGACCGTTCCGAAGATGATGTTGGCGTCGATGTGGGCAGCTTCCTGCACCAGCGAAGCCGCCTCGTTGATCTCGAACAGACCCAGATCGCTACCGCCGGCGATCGACAGAAGCACGCCGCGGGCGCCTTCCATCGAAGCTTCGAGGAGCGGGGAATTGATCGCGGATTCCGCCGCCTTGATCGCGCGTCCCTCACCCCGCGAGGAACCGATTCCCATCAACGCACTACCGGCACCGGACATGACACCCTTGACGTCCGCGAAGTCGACGTTGATCAGACCCGGAGTGGTGATGAGGTCGGTGATGCCCTGGACGCCGTTGAGGAGAACCTCGTCCGCGCTGCGGAACGCGTCCATCAGGCTGACGGCCGCGTCACCCAGCTGGAGCAGGCGATCGTTGGGAATGACGATCAGCGTGTCGCAGGACTCGCGGAGCGCCTGGATTCCGGTATCCGCCTGTCCCCCACGACGCTTGCCCTCGAAAGAGAACGGTCGCGTCACGACACCGACGGTGAGTGCGCCCAGCTTCCGGGCGATGCTTGCCACGACAGGGGCACCACCGGTTCCGGTGCCACCACCCTCGCCTGCGGTCACGAACACCATGTCGGCGCCCTTGATGACCTCTTCGATCTCGTCCTTGTGATCTTCGGCTGCCTTGCGACCCACTTCCGGGTCGGCACCGGCGCCGAGGCCACGGGTCAATTCACGACCGACGTCGAGCTTGACGTCGGCGTCACTCATCAGAAGGGCTTGCGCGTCCGTGTTGACCGCGATGAACTCGACTCCCTTGAGTCCCTGTTCGATCATGCGGTTGACTGCGTTCACGCCGCCGCCGCCGATGCCGACGACCTTGATTACGGCGAGGTAGTTGTGCGGGGGCGTCATCGGCTCTCGCCTTCCGTGTCGTGTTTCACGCTGCTTGTCAGTGCTGCTGTCTTTTTACTGCTGCTGTATTTGTCACTGCTGGTGTTCGAGATAAACCCTAAACCTCAACCACAGGGTTAGAGTTATGTCAAGTATTCGATCTGAAACGAAACGCTATGCACCGTCGTCGCGTTCCGCCATTAGGCGCGCCGAGACACACCGAAGTATTTGCTGCGCACTGACGCACGGCTGCACCGTGCGCTATCGGACCGTCGGCAGATCGGGACTGGACACGTCGTACGTCTGCCCCGGTTGGGTCAACAGCGGAAGCGTCACAGCAGCCTTACGATCCGAGTGCTCGACACCGCCCCAGTTTACGACGCGACCGTCGAGCAGAGTCAGCGTGACACTCGAAATCGACCGAGCGGCAACCTCTCCCACTTGAAATCTCAGATCCGGCGGCAACACCGACAACACCTCGAGCGCGGCAAGCGTCGGCTCGTCGTTCCACCCGGGCGTCGGTGTCACCAGACGCGGAACCCCGGGCGGCGGGACGCCCATCTCGAAGTCGACGCCCTTCTCGTCCAGCAGGTGTGCACCCTCAGGTGAGTCGACGAAGACGACCGGTACCCGTTCGGTGACGGTGACGCGGATAGTCGACGGATACATCCGCTGCACACGAGCCGAGGCCACCTTCGGAATCGTCGCCACACGTGCGGCGGCGGCGCCGGTGTCTACCCGCATCAACGGCTGACCGGTCGGTACGGCCAGGAGCGAAAGGATCTGTTCCTCACTGACGGTCGTCGCACCGAGAACTTCGGTGCCCCGGACCGAGAGCACCGGAGACAACCAAGCCGTCAACGCAATTCCCACCACCAGCACGATTGCCAGCGGTGCCACGATCAGCGGTCGCTTGAACCACTTACGAGTCGGTGTGGGTTCGGGAGCCGGCTCCGTCGACCGCGTCGAGTATCGCGATTCGGTGCGAGTACTGCGCCGACGCGTACTGGTGGCTTGTCTGGCTCGAGGATCTCGACGCCCGCGCCGACTTCGTGCGTCGGGTGTCATCGCGGCGCGGGATGCGGCGCCGAACGCAAAGCATCGAGGATCTGTTTGCCGAGCATGGTCACGTCACCGGCACCCATCGTGATGACGATGTCGCCGGGGTGAGCCAACGCCGCCACCTGCTTCGGCGCCTGTGACAGATCCGGTTGATAGTGAACAGGTTTCGTGACCGACTGAGCGACCAGCGCACCACTGACGCCCGGCATCGGCTCTTCGCGAGCGCCGTAGACATCGAGAACGACAACCTCGTCGGCCAAGTCCAGCGCCTGCGCGAACTCCTCGGCAAACGCGGCGGTGCGTGAATAGAGATGAGGTTGGAAGACCACGATCACGCGTCCGGCTGCCGAATTGGTCGACGACGAATCGTCCTCCGGTCGAACCAGATCCGCCGCCGCGCCGAGAACCGCACGAACTTCGGTCGGATGGTGGGCGTAGTCGTCGAACACCCGGACACCACGCTCGCGGCCGGTGAACTGGAACCGGCGGTGTACGCCACCGAATCCGGCGAGCCCCTCGACGATCTCCTCCGTCTCGGCGCCGGCGTCACGGGCAGCCAGTAGAGCCGCAAGTGCGTTGAGCGCCATGTGACGACCCGGCACTGCCATCCGCACGGTTCGCGCGGCGCTCTCGCCCGCCAGGTGGAACTGCAGGACTCCCCCGACGTCGTGCGCATGGAAGCCCAGTAGTCGGACTCCGACCTCGACACCGTCGACAGGCTCGAAGGCGGTGCCCGCCTCCACTTCCTGCGCGTCTGCCGATCCGTAACCGAGTACCCGGATGTCCGAACGGCCCGAGGCCACGATTCGCTTCGCGAGATCCGCCGATCCCGGGTCGTCGAGGCAAGCAATCAAGAGCCCACCCGGACGCAACTTGTCGACAAAATCGTCGAACACCTTCACATACGCTTCGACACTCCCGAAATAGTCGAGGTGATCGGCCTCGATGTTGGTCACGACGATCACGTTGGGGTCGTACTGCAGCAGCGACCCGTCACTCTCGTCCGCCTCCGCGACAAAGACGTCACCGCTGCCGTGATGGGCATTCGTTCCCGCTTCGTTGAGTTCGCCGCCAACGGCGAACGAAGGGTCGAAACCACAGTGCTGCAGGGCGACCACGAGCATCGACGTTGTCGACGTCTTGCCGTGTGTACCCGAAACCAGGAACGTGCGATTGCCCTGCATCAGTGATGCAAGGACAGCCGGACGAAGAATCACCGGGATTCCGCGGCGAGCGGCCTCGACGAGTTCCGGGTTGTCCTTCGGGATAGCCGCGTGCGTCGTGACGACGACGGTCGGACCACCCGGCAGCAGGTCGAGAGCATCGGCGTCGTGGCCGATCCGGACCTGTGCCCCGCGTGCACGAAGCGCCAGGACTCCTCGGCTCTCCTTGGCGTCCGAACCCGAGACGAGGCCCCCGCGGGAAAGCAGAATTCGAGCGATGCCGGACATACCGGCACCGCCGATTCCGACCATGTGTACTCGCTCGAGGTGGGCGGGCAGCGCGGTCATCGGTTTCCCCTTGCGTTTTCCTGGACGGCGTTTTCCTTTGCCGCGATGTCGAGCACGATCCGTGCGATCTCGGTTGCCGCGGTGCGGTGCCCGACGTTGGCAGCACCACTGCTCATCTTGTCGAGGCGCGCGCTGTCGCTCAGCATCGGGACGACGGTACCGGCGACGAACGTCGGCGTGAGCTCGTTGTCGGAGACGATGATCGCACCGCCCGCTGCGACAACGGGTTTCGCGTTGAGTTCCTGCTCACCATTGCCGTGCGGCAACGGAACGTAGACGGCCGGAAGCCCGACCGCCGAGACCTCGGCGACCGTCATCGCGCCCGAACGACAGATAGTCGCGTCGGCTGCGGCATACGCGAGATCCATCCGCGAAAGATAAGGAACAGCCACATACGGTGCCGTCTCCGAGTACTGCGTGACCTCGAGGGAGTTCTTGGGTCCGTGTGCGTGAAGGACCGAGATCCCGGCCTTCGCCAGTTCTTCCGCTGCTCCGGACACCGCGTCGTTGAGCGACTTCGCGCCTTGCGATCCGCCGAAGACGAGCAGAACGGGACCGTCCTGAGGCAGTCCGAAGTACTCGCGAGCTTGCGAGCGGAGTCCCGCTCGATCGAAATTGGCGATCGACGCGCGAACCGGGATGCCGACGATCTCGGCGTCCTGATCGCCGCGGTTCTTCACTCCGGAACCCGGAACAGCAGCAAGCACCCGCGTCGCCAGGCGAGCACCGATCTTGTTCGCGATGCCGGCACTGGCGTTCGCCTCGTGGATGACGATCGGAATCTTGCGGCGGCGCCGAAGAACACCGCCACGTGCGGCAAGATACGCCGGAAGCGCGACGTAACCACCGAAACCGACGATCACGTCGGCGTCGACGGAATCGAGTACCTCACGGGTCTTGCGCACCGAGGCGAGGATGCGTGTCGGCAGTTTGACGAGATCCATCGTGGGCTTACGAGGAAGCGGAACCGGGGGAATGAGCTCGAGCGTGTACCCGCGAGCCGGCACCAAGGTGGTTTCGAGACCACGCGCCGTCCCGAGCGCAGTGATTCTGGTGTCGGGCGCAGCGGCCTTGACCGCGTCCGCGACAGCAAGTGCGGGTTCGATGTGACCAGCCGTGCCTCCCCCTGCCACCACTACCGACAGAGCCGATTTGTTGCCGCTCACCTACGAATTCCTCGCTCTCGAACTTCTCGTGGATCTTGTGCCCTACGTGTCGGCGCCTGCCGACGCTGACCATTCTGCCCTCCCGCGGTGCGCTTCCGTGACCCAGCGGCCGCACCTCGGTTGGAATCCGAGGAAGGGCGAGCACCTTGATCTGCCCGCTTGCGTCGATCGCCCGTCTCGATCGCGCGCCGGCCGTCGCGTCCGCGTGCCGGTTCGATCTGCCGTGCGGGCTTCGGTCGACGGATCGGCCGGCCCCCTGACGGCGGGTGGTACAGCACGGGCTTCGGCAGTCTGAGCAACTTCGAGATCTTGCCGTCCTGCCCGGAGTTCAGAGCGGCAACTGCTTCGGGCTCGTGGCGCGCTGCATTGGCGATGACACCGAACATGAACAATGTGATCGCCAAGGACGAACCGCCGGCGGAGACCAAGGGCAACTGGAGTCCGGTCACCGGCAGCAGTCCGATGACGTAACCGATGTTGATCATTGCCTGGCCGACGATCCAGGTAGTTGCAGTGGCCGACAGGAGCCGCCAGAACGGATCGATGCTGCGGGCTGCGATCCGCAATCCCGTGTAGACGAATACAGCGAACAAACCGATCACCACTGCGCAGCCGACAAATCCCAACTCTTCGCCGATGATCGCGAAGATGAAGTCGTTGTGCGCGTTGGGTAGGTAGTTCCACTTGGCGACGCTCTGACCGAGTCCGCGTCCGAAAAAGCCCCCGTCGGCGAGCGAATACAAAGCCTGCTTGGCCTGATAGTTGTTGCCCTGCAGGTCGTCGCTCTTGTTGAAGAAGGCTTGAACTCGATCGGAACGATAACCGGCCGTCATCGCCAGCACGCCCGCCACGACGACGCCCGTCACCGCGATCGAGCCGAAGAGCTTCAGTGGCAGCCCACCGAACCACAGCAGGGCCCCGACGATGATTCCCAATGCGATGGTCGTACTGAGGTTCGGTTGCGCGACGACCAGCGCGAAGACCAGCATTGCTGCGGGCACGAGCGGAATCAGGATCGACTTCACGGATCGGTCGTCCGGCCGCCTCGAAGCCAACAGATGGGCGCCCCAGATCGCCAACGCGACCTTCATGATTTCCGAGGGCTGCACCGAGAACCCGCCGACGTTGAACCAGCGACGCGCGCCCTGCGCTTCTGTGCCGATTCCCGGAATCAGGACGAGTACCAGCATGATCAGCACGACGACGAACAGCGGAAACGAATACTGCCGGAGCACTCTCGCCGGGATCCGCAGCGCGACGTAGAAGAGCACAGCTCCGAGAATCGCGAAGATCAACTGCTGGGTGAACAACGAATACGCCGAGCCACCGGACACGTACTGCTCGACGCTCGACGCCGACAGAACCATCACGAGCCCCAAGACAGTCAACATCGTGGCAATCGTCACCACCAGGTGGAACGACGCCAACGGCCGCGCCAACCAGGCACCGATTCGGGTCTTGGGACCCTTGGTCATAGCAAGTTCCCGGCTTGGCCAGGCGAATCCGTGAACGGATCGGGTAATGCGGCTACGGCGGCGGCGAAGCTGTCACCACGATGTCCGTAGCTGGCGAACATGTCCAAGGACGCGGCGGCCGGGGCGAGTACAACTGCATCACCGGGGGACGCCAACTCGGCAGCTTCGACTACCACTGCGGCCATGACGGCATCCGCGTCGGCACCCGACGGCAGCCGGATGGTGAGAGTCGAGTTGCTGCTGTTTTCGCTCACCACTGCATCGTCCCCCGACATCACGTGCACCACGGGAACATCGGGTGCGTGTCGCGCGAGCGCGTCCTCGATCACACCAGCGTCACGCCCGAGAAGGACAGCGCCGGAGAGTCGAGGGCCGACTTCGCTCACCAATTGGTCGACGCTGGCTCCCTTGAGCAGACCGCCTGCAACCCAGACGACGCGATCGTGCGCGAGTATCGACGGTCTGGCTGCGTGCGGATTGGTGGCCTTGGAGTCGTCGATGTACACAACGGACCCGACACGGCCGACCAGCGCCCCTCGGTGTGGGCCGACCTTGTGTGCGGCCAGACCGCGTTCGACGACGTCTGCCTCGAACCCGAGTGCCCGCGCCAAGGCGGCGGCGGCCAGCGCGTCCATGACGCCTGCCGGGCCGGCGGGATCTATCGACGCTGCTTCGGCCAAGCGGACGTGATCGCCGAATGCGTTGTCCACGAGGTGTCCCGCTTCGACACCCAGTTCCCCTTCGCCCGGTTCACCCAATCTGAACCCGGTGACAATGTCTGCAGTTGCGCGAGTTCCCAGCTCGGAAGCGATCGCGTCATCGAGGCCGACCACCGCGACCTTTCCGCTCAGCGCCCGCGACTTGGCCTCGGCGTACGCGCTCATTCCGCCGTGCCAGTCGAGGTGATCCTCGGCGACGTTGAGGACCACGCCGGCATCCGGACGCACCGAAGGCGCCCAGTGCAATTGGAAGGACGACAGTTCGACAGCGAGGTACTCCACGCGCGGCGACGTCTCGGCGAGTGCGTCGAGTATCGGCAGCCCGATGTTTCCGCAGGCTCGGCCGACAACTCCGGCGGCGTCGAGAATCGAGGCCAGCATCGACGTCGTCGTGGTCTTTCCGTTCGTCCCCGTCACGACGAGCCATTTACGGGGTGTGCCGAAGTGCCCGCTGTGGTCGACGCGCCAGGAGAACTCGACGTCTCCCCAGATGGGAATCCCGTGACCGGCGGCGGCTGCAAGGATCGGTGCATCCGGCCGAAAGCCCGGACTGGTGACGACGAGCCCGTACTCGGTGATCGAATCCGGGGCATCCTCGATCGAGGTGGTGGTCACCATGTCCGCGCCGAGCTCCGCGCAGCGCTCCGCGAAGTCCAAGGTCGAATCGGCAACCGTCACGACAGCACCGAGGGCGACGAGAGGCTCGATAGTCGCTTGACCGGACACCCGCCCACCGGCGACCAGCACTCGCGTACCGCGAAGCCAGGACAGGTCGTTCTCGGAATCCGCTGAGCTGGTCATGGTTTTCAGCCTCCGAGCGCTGCGAGGTATTCGCTGTAGAAGAGTGCCAATCCGATAGCCGACGCAATAGCCGCCAGCAACCAGAATCTGATGATGACCGTGGTTTCAGCCCACCCGGCGAGTTCGAAGTGGTGATGGAACGGCGCCATTCGGAACACCCGCCGTCGGCTGGACCGGAACACCGCTACCTGGATCACCACCGACGCGGCCTCCGCGACGAACAGTGCACCGATGACAACCATCAACAGTTCCGTGCTGGTGGTGATCGACAATCCGGCGAGCATGCCGCCGAGGGCAAGAGAACCGGTGTCGCCCATGAAGATCTTGGCGGGTGCGGCATTCCACCAGAGGAAACCGATGCACGCGCCCGCGCCGGCCGCGCAGAGCACCGCGAGGTCGAGCGGGTCTCGGACGTCGTAGCAACCCTTACCGGGATTCGTCTCGCACGAGTAGCGGAACTGCCAGAACGTGATGATGACGTAGGCGCCGAGAACGAAACTCATCGCACCGGCGGCCAATCCGTCGAGGCCGTCGGTCAGGTTGACGGCATTGGACCAGGCGCTGACCAGTAGGTAGCAGAAGGCGATGAAGACCACGGACCCGAGTGAGACGGTGGCGATGTCGCGCACGTACGACAGATGAACACTGCCCGGAGTCAGCCCGTCGTCACCGCGGAACTGAAGGGCCAAAATTCCGAAGGCAATGGCAGCGACGAACTGTCCGACCAGCTTCGCTGTCTTGTTCAGTCCCAGATTGCGCTGCTTGCGGATCTTGATGAAGTCGTCGAGGAAACCGACTCCACCGAGCGCGGTGGTCAGACCGAGAACGAGTAGGCCGGACGCCGATGGCCCCTCCGCGTTGTCCATGCCGAGACCGATGAGGTGTGAGCCGAGATAGCCGGCCCAGATTCCGGTCAGGATCGCGACGCCGCCCATTGTCGGCGTGCCGCGCTTGGCCTGGTGACTGGCTGGACCTTCGGTTCGGATCTCCTGCCCGAAACCTTGTTTCGAGAACGCCTTGATCAGAATCGGCGTGAGCATGATGGAGACCGCCAGCGCGATGCCTGCGGCGAGAAGAATCTGGATCACTGCGAATCCCCGCCGTTCTCGCCATCGGTGTTCGCGTCACCGGTGTTGTCGCTGGGCGTTGCGGCCAGAATCGCTTCGGCGACCGTCCACAGTTCAACCGACTTGGACGCCTTCACCAGGACGAGATCGCCCGGTTCGAGTTCCGCTTCGAGAATGGCGATTGCCGCAGCTGCGTCGGGCACGACGACGGACTCGTCACCCCACGACCCCTCCATCACTGCTCCTTGATGCATCGCACGCGAGGTGCGGCCCGTCCCGACGACGATCAACTTGCTGACATCGAGTCTGACGGCCAGGCGACCGATCGCGTCGTGCTCGACAACTGATTCCGGTCCGAGCTCACCCATCTCTCCTAGCACAGCCCAGCTACGGCGACCGAAGTGCCGATCCGATCGCGCCATGGACACCAACGCTTTGAGCGCAGCGCGCATGGAATCGGGATTGGCGTTGTAACTGTCGTTGACGACGGTGACGCCGTCGGCGCGCTCGGTGACTTCCATCCGCCTCGCGGACGCTGCCTTCGTGCCCTCGAGGACACGCGCGATGTCTGCAACCGCGAGGCCGTTCTCGAGTGCGACGGCCGCCGCGGCCAGGGCGTTGCTCACGTGGTGTTCGCCGTGAACGGCCAGGCGAATACGTGCAGAACCCTGTGAACAGTTCAGTGTGAAGGAAGCCCTGGCCTGGTCGTCGACAACCACGTCGGTCGCCCGAACGTCGCAGTCTTCGGACTGACCGACGAATACGATCCGGGCCTTGGTTCGACTCGCCATTGCGGCGACCATGCGGTCGTCGGCGTTGAGGACCGCGACTCCACCGTCGGCTGCCGACGGGAGTGCTTCCACCAGTTCACCTTTGGCGACCGCGATCGCTTCACGCGAACCGAACTCACCGAGATGGGCAGTGCCCACATTGAGAACTACGCCGATCTTCGGCGGCGCGATCTTCGTCAGTTCGCCGACATGACCGACCCCACGGGCCGACATCTCGAGAACGAGGAAGCGGGTCCTCTCGTCGGCGCGGAGCACTGTCCACGGCAGACCTAATTCGTTGTTGAACGACCCGGGGGGCGCAACCACCTCGCCGCACTCGCGCAGCAGCGCTGCTATCAGATCCTTGGTCGAGGTCTTGCCGGCAGAACCGGTGACACCGACAAGCGTCAGTCCACCATCGGTCGGTGCGCCGTCAGTTGCCAGTTCGTCGACGACGGCTCGGGCCAGAAGGCCGAGGGCATGCAGGACCGCGGCTCCGGACCCGTCGGTGTCGTGTTCGAGCAGCATCACTGCACTGGGACCGTCGTTCGGCACCGATGGAACGACGATTGCCGGAACTCCGACCGGCCGCGCCGCGAGCACCGCCACAGCGCCCGCTGCCACCGCCGCTTCCGCGTGATCATGACCGTCGACACGCGCTCCGGGTAGGGCGAGGAAGAGCCCACCTGGAGCTACTTTGCGCGAATCGAATTCGACGGTTCCAGTCACCTGCGTCGACGAATCGTCGACGTCGTGCAGGGTTCCTCCGACGATCTCGGCGATCCGAGAGAGCGTCATCGGGATCATTGCTTGCCTCCATGTGCTGTGTTGATCGCGAATCGGCCGATCATTTCGCCCAACACCTCGCGGTCGTCGAACGGGTGTTTGACCCCGTCGATTTCTTGACCTACTTCGTGGCCTTTGCCTGCCACCAGGACGACATCTCCTGGCTGTGCCCACCGGACTGCTTGCTCGATCGCGGCGGCCCGGTCCCCCACTTCGCGAACCTCGCCGCGTTCGGATTCGAGCACGTCCATGGCGCCTTGCATCACCGAAGCGCGAATCTTCGCCGGATCCTCGGTGCGTGGGTTGTCGTCGGTGACGATCAGCAGGTCTGCGCCTCGCGCACCCGCTTCACCCATGAGTGCCCGTTTGCCGGCGTCGCGGTCACCGCCCGCACCGACCACCACGGCCACTCGGCCGGGAACCTGGTTGCGCAGCGTGGCGATCACGGCTTCGAGCGCTGCCGGCTTGTGGGCGTAGTCGACCACGGCGAGAAAGCTCTGCCCCCGGTCGATCCGCTGAACTCGCCCCGGGACGTCCACGGTCCCGAGCGCTCGAACAGCCGCGTCCGGGTCGAGTCCCGCAGCAAAACTGACGGTCAACGCCAGCGCAGCGTTGGCCACGTTGTATCGCCCGGGGAGACGAAGTGAGACTGGCCACGACTGTCCATCCGGCCCGACCAACTCGAAGGTCTGCGAGCCGTCCTCGGCAACCTCGACTGCGCCGACCGTCCACTCGGCCTCGGCCGTCGAGGTCGAGACCGTGGTCACCGCGTCGCTCTCGTCGGTCGCGGCCAACTCGGCCATCCGTCGACCCCACACGTCGTCGACGCAGACGACGGCATGCTCGGCTCGCACCGTCGACTCAGGATCGAACAACCGAGCCTTGGCCTGGAAGTACTCCTCGAAGTCCCGATGGAAATCCAGGTGGTCCTGCGAAAGATTGGTGAACGCGCCGATGTCGAAGCGGATGCCGTCGACGCGTCCGAGAGCAAGAGCGTGACTGGAGACCTCCATGACGACGGTATCGATCCCCTGCTCTGCCATCACGGCGAACAGAGCATGCAGTTGCGGAGCTTCCGGCGTGGTCAGAGCGCTGGGCACCCGGCGGCCGTCGATTCGAGTCTCGATGGTCCCGACCAGGCCGGGCTTGCGGCCGGCTCCGGCAATCGCAGCTTCGAGCAAGTACGACGTCGTGGTCTTGCCCGATGTACCGGTAATGCCGACGACCTGCATCTTCTCCGAGGGCCGGCCGTAGATTTCCGCGGAGATCTCACCGAGCACATCCCGCGGGTTCGGATGAACGAGAACTGGGACGGACCGGTCAGGCGCCTTGTCCGCGGCCTCGATCAGTTCGAGGCCGGCCTCGTCGGTCAAGATCGCGGTCGCACCGCGCCCCAGAGCGTCGACGGCGAACTGAGCGCCATGGGTCCGTGCACCGGGCAGAGCGGCGAAGAGGTCATCGGTCACGATTCCCTGCGCACGCAGGTCGACGCCCTTGACGACGACCTCCGAGGACTGTGATCCCGGTTGCCCCACCCATTCGAGGCGAGCCCCGGACAGTTCGGAGAGCGCCGTGATCGCGGTAGCAACCGGTTGTGTCGGACGCGTCCCGGGAGCGCCGTCCGAGTTCGACGATTGCAAACGATTCGGCACTGTCACTCGACTCCTGGCAATTGTCGTTGTTCTATCGCGGTCGTTGTCTATGGCGGTCGTTGTCTATGGCGGTCGCAACGCAAGCAAAGTTCGGCGCACTGCGATGAATGAGGTTACTGCGACGTTTGAGATTACCGTGTCCGGGATTCACCCGAAGACCGTGTCGAAACCGACACACCGCAATCAGTCCGCCTGCAACACCAACTTGCGACCGGGGTCCGGCGACATCGGGACACTGTCACGCTGGAGCATCCACGACGCGATGTTGTGGAACAACGGTGCCGCCGACTGACCGCCGCCGCCGTCCACGCCGCGAACCGGTGCGTCGAGCATGATTCCGATCACGAATCGAGGATTGTCCGCAGGCGCGATTCCCGCGAAGGTGATCCAGTAGTTGGAGTTGGAGTAGCACTTGCACGCGGGATCCACCTGCTGCGCGGTCCCGGTCTTTCCACTGACCTGGTATCCCTCGACGCCCGCGGCAACACCGGTTCCTCGTTGGTTGCCGGTGTCTTCCTGAGTGACCGACCGGAACATGTCCCGAACGGTCGCCGCTGTCTGGGCGCTGACCACCTCGACGCCCTCGGGTTGCGGCGTCTCGGTCCGCGTGCCGGAAGAATCGACAGTCGACTTCACGATCCGCGGAGGAATTCGCACGCCGTCGTTGGCAATGGCCTGGTACATCCCGGTCATCTGCAGGGTTGTCATCGAAAGACCCTGCCCGATCGGCAGGTTCGCGAAGGTTCCGCCCGACCACTGGTCGCGACTCGGAACGCTGCCCGCGCTCTCGCCGGGAAGTCCGACGTCGGTGCGTTGTCCGAGGCCGAACCTGTTCAGCATGTCTGCGTAGCGATCCTCGCCCACTCGCTGAGCGAGCATCAAGGTGCCGACGTTCGAGGACTTTCCGAACACACCGGTAGAGGTGTACGGGGCCACACCGTGATCCCACGCGTCCTTGACTGTGGCACCGGACATCGTGATGCTGCCCGGGACCTGCAGAACTTCGTCCGGAGTTGTCTTACCGTCCTCGATGGCCGCTGCTGCGGTGACGATCTTGTTCACCGATCCGGGCTCGAACGGCGTACTGACCGACGGATTGCCCATTTCGGCTGTCGGCGCGTTCTTGTCGATGCCGATTGCGGGGTTGAAGGTGCTGTCGTTGGACATGGCCAACACCTGTCCCGTCTTGGAGTCCATGACCACAACCGAAGCGTTCTTTGCGCCCGACTTGTCCTTGGCGATCTGGACCTGCTGCTGAACGTAGAACTGGAGGTCCGAATCGATGGTCAGCTCGACACCCGAACCGTTGACTGCCGGTTGCTTGTCACGCCAGCTACCGGGGATCACAGCGCCGTCGGAACCGCGGTCGTACGTTTCGGATCCATCGGTTCCGGCGAGCGTGGAGTCCATCGAATCTTCGAGACCGAGCAAACCGTGCCCGTCCCAGCCGGTCGCGCCGACGAGATTCGCGGCCAGAGAGCCACCGGGGTACTCGCGGATGTCCTGACGCTCGAGGCCGACCTCCCGGAACTTGTCCGAGATCTCGGCAGCAACCGCCGGATCCACGCTGCGCGCGAGGTACGTGAAAGTCTCGTTGCTGTTCATCTTCTGAAGCAGATCTTTTTCCGGAACGGTATCGCCGAGCTTGGCGTGGATTCCGGCGGCGATCTCGGCGAGGCGATCGCTCACTTCCGGCGCCTGCTTGTCACCCTCGGCGCCCTGCTCGATGCTCTTGGCGCGCGCTTCCTCGAGTTCCTTGCGTACCCGCACCGGCTGGAAAGTCAGCGCCTTGGCTTCCATGGTGAAGGCGAGGGGGTTTCCGTTGCGATCGGTTATCGAGCCACGTACAGCCGGATCGACCTGGGTCGTGGTTCGTTGATTGGCAGATTCCGCAGCCAGACTCGGCGCGTCGATTCCCTGAATCCACAAGAGCTGCAATGCCGCAACGGCGAGCGCACCACACATGGTGATACGACCGACTCGCTGACGAAACGGAAATGAGGCGGTGGCCGAGCGGCGCGGACGCCGACCGGGGTTGTTACGGGAGTTCTGACTCACCGACGTTCCTCAGGCGGAGCAGGCACCGCCGTCGTGGTGGCGGGTGCTGTCGTCGTGGGGATCACAGGAACCAATTGTTCACTCTGCGCGAGGTTTCGCGTGTTATTCGGAACGCTCGGCGTGGCTCCGGGAGCAACCGGCGTTGTGGTGCGCGGGGGTGTCGCAGTCGGTGCGGGCACCGATGTGGGCGCATCGAGCGGAGGCATAGCTCCGGCAGTCGCGGGAGTCGGCGTTCCGACGACCTCGACCGAACCGTCCGGATGAACTACCAGTCGTGCAGGGTCCTTGGCGGGGACCATGCCGAGAGCGCTTGCCTGATTTGCCAACTCCGGAGCCGAGTTACGCGACTGGAAGTCACGTTCGAGCGCTGCTTTCTGCTCGACCAAAGACTGGTTGTATGCACGTGCATCACTGAGTTGGTACGAATCCTCGGCAGCGCGAGTGGTCAGCAGCAGAGTCACCGCGAGACCGATGGACAGAAGTCCGATGACGGAGGCGACGAACGGCACTCTCCCCTTGAGCATCGCCCGAGGAGAGATAGACGGGCCGGCAGCAGCGACAGTTCCGGTCCGGCCTGCCGCCCGTGCGGTGCGCTTGTCGTATGCACGTTGCGCTGCACCGGATTTGCCCTGACGACTCATGCCCGCCTCCTGGAAATGCGTTCTGCGGCACGCAAACGCACCGGAGCTGATCGTGGGTTCTCTTCGATTTCCTGCTCTGACGCACGTTCTGCGCCACGGGTGAGAATGCGGAACTCCGGTCCCATACCCGGCAACTCGACCGGTAGTCCTTCAGGACTGGTGGACTTCGAGCGGGGAACCAACTCCGCCTTCACAACTCGATCCTCGAGCGACTGGTAGGACATGAACACCACTCGCCCACCGACTGCCAGTGCGTCGAGCCCGGCAGGAACGGCTGCACGAAGCGAATCCAACTCGGCATTGACTTCGATCCGCAGCGCTTGGAAGGTGCGCTTGGCCGGGTGTCCCCCCGTACGCCGCGTGGCTGCCGGGATTGTTCGGTACAGCAATTCGACCAGAGCTGCACTGGTGGTGAAGGGTTCACGCTGACGCTGCCGAAGGATCTCGGACGCAATCTTTCCCGCGAACCGTTCTTCGCCGTACGTGCTCAGAATGCGAGCAAGGTCGCCGTGACTGTAGGTGTTCAGGACCTCTGCCGCGGTCAGCCCGACCGTCTGATCCATCCGCATGTCGAGAGGAGCGTCGATCGAGTACGCAAAACCTCGGTCGGCTTCGTCCAACTGCATCGACGACACACCCAGATCGAAAAGGATCGCGTGAACCGACTCCGTCGACGGCAGACCTGCCTGTTCGAGCGCGTCCTCGATCCCGTCATACGTGGTGTGCACGAACGTCGTTCGGTCCGCGAATGGCGCCAGACGCTCGGAAGCGATCCGGAGTGCGTTGGTGTCGCGATCGAGACCGATGAGGTGAAGGCCCGGGTACTTGCCCAGGAAGAATTCGGAGTGGCCACCGAGCCCCAACGTCGCATCGATCATGTATGCGCCCGCTCCACCGTCACCGACGGCGGTGATGGCAGGGCCGAGAAGATCGTCGGCGCGGTGCAGAAGTACAGGGACGTGCGCGAAGCCATCGGCATCCGAGGGTTCGTTCACCTCGTGATCCACCATGATTGCTCCGGCTCCTACTTTCATGATTTCCGATGACTTTTCGAAAAGGTGCTGACTTTCCGAGAAGGCGATGACTGTTCGAGAAGGCGAATGCTTCGAGGTCCCTGCCCGAAGGAGAACCTGGCGCTGGGGAAGTGCGTCAGGGTCTTTCCGGGCAGAGGCCTCGCGGCATTCGCCGGGGGCTCTTCGCCTAGACGATCTCGCTGAGAGATTCGCCTGTTGCCTGCGAATAGTCCTCTTCGTTGTCTCCGAGATACCTCTCCCAGGCTGCTAGATCCCAGATCTCGAGGTAATCGACGGAGCCGGTCACTACGCATTCCTTGGACAGGTTTGCGTAACGCCGATGATCAGCCGAGAGGGTGATTCGCCCCTGGGCATCGGCGTGCTGTTCATCTGTGCCGGCGGCCAGGGCACGGACATACGCCCGAGCTGCCGGATCATTGCGTGGAGCTGCCGCTGCCTTTCGAGCAAGCTTGACGAACTCGTCCCGGGGGTAGATGGCGAGGCTGTGATCCTGACTCTTGGTGATCATCAATCCTCCTGCCAGTTCGTCTCGGAACTTTGCCGGCAACGTGAGCCGACCTTTGTCGTCGAGCTTCGGCGTGAAGGTACCGAGGAACACTCGACACCTCCTGCGAGCTTGCGCTGAAACCCTCCCTATCGAGCGGATCGTGCTTCAGCTCTCCGCCCGAACCCACAGTACCCCACTTTCCCCCACAAACAAGGAGCACATGGTCCCTATTCAGCATCATTTGCTGATAAATAGCAGGTCAGCGCAGGTGGGGAGACGTGGGGGAAATTTGTAACCGTGTCCCGGCCCACACCGCCGTCAGATCGACCCTTTACGCCACGATCTGTTGCTCCCCCACACAAAATCGCAGTACAAGCGCGGTTTTCGAATAGACGTGAGCGGGACGAGGTCTGGTCGTGCGTTGCAGTTCGACCAGGGTGGAGGAAAGTGGAGGGCCGAGTGGAGCGAAGTGGAGGAAGCCCGCGGACATGCCCTGAGGCAGCAGGAGTGGCGAGTGATTCGCTCGCACGTCACTGATTCACTCGATGGATTGCCGGCGCACACGTACAACACCCACAGCAACGGCGTGTGGCGGTCGGCAACCTTGGTTGCCGACCGCCACACGTGTGGTCGTCCGTGCCCTGAAGAGGGCGTCACGTCCGAACTGCATCACTCTCGAAGTACGCCCGAAGAAGGGCGGGAGAGCTAGTCCTGCTCGAACCTGCGTTTGAATCGATCTTCCATCCGCGACGAGAATCCGCCGCCGGACTTCCGGCCGCGTCCCCGCCCGGATCCGCCGGCACTACCCCTACCCGGCGGACCGGAGGGATGATTGCCACCTTCGGAAGCGGAGTCGGCGGCCGGCGCAGACTTACGTCCACCACCCCAGAGGAACAACACCCCTGCGCCGAACATGAACAAGAAACCGAACAGGCTGATGATCGGAAAACCGCCCGGCTTGAGCGGGAGTGCAACCCCCGCGATCAGCAGGACCAGACCCAGCACGAATAGAGCCGCTGCTTGGAACCGCCGTCTACTCGACGGCGCCCGCATACGGCCGCCCCTCACATTGGAGGCGAACTTGGGGTCTTCGGCATAGAGAGCGCTCTCGATCTGATCGAGCATGCGCTGCTCGTGCTCGGAGAGTGGCACGGTACCTCCCCCGGCACTGGAAGTTTGGCAACCACCCCACGGTGTGAGGCGGCGGGTAATCAAGTTGGACGATTACCTGTTTTCATAATACGAGCAGTTTAGGTCTCGGACCACCAACTCCGGGTACGAGTTCCGCCACAAGCGTACGTATTCGTGCCGAAGGGCCCCGATTCGGCTCCATTTGCCTGTGCGGACCAGGAAATTCCCCGGAAACAACTGCCGACACGGACCATTTGTTCACGACGCTCGCAAATGCTCGGACGCGTCCTGACCGATGAAATCTTCGACCGCCGTGAGAAAACGGCCGACCTCGGCGAAGAATGCGTCGGAATCGGAGTCCGTGATCACGATCGACACGCCGGTTTCCACGGCCGCACGCGTAGAGGACCACCCTGCGAAGAACTTCGACCACGCTCCGAACGCGGGCGCTGCGGCGTCCATCAGAACCCACGCGTTTCCGCTTCGCTTGCGCTTCGAGCCGGCACCGGCAGGAGCTGCGGCCAACACTGCCCCGGCACCACGTAGGGCCGCCAGGTAGGCACACCGGAACCGGTCGGCAGGATCGCCCGCCCCAATCGCTTCCTCTAAAAGCGCATCCGCCTTCCGGAGCAGCCCCCACGCCACACCGGACTTTCCCACTCGAGCAGTGCGGTGGCTGGCGTCCGTCGCGCCGAAGGACCGCCTCGCCGACATCGGCAATCGAGAAATTGCGGCATCCGACGGACTCGACAACTCGGCAGGAAGAGTTCGTTGGCACTTCACACGTTCAGGCTTCACACGCTCGGACATCGGGGCACCTCCTGCACCGTGAGGATCCAAGACCAGGTGGGCCGGAGATGCCCGCTTCCCTTCGGGCATCTCCGGATCACCCACATCGAACATCTGTTCGACCTATTCAATATAACTGCACCCACCGACACGCCGTCAAGAGAAGAGGTGAGACCGGTCGACCCGCAGATCGCCTGGACACCACATACGGTCGACCTCGATCGCGCAGAATTCGCGAGTCGACTCCACGAGGCACTGGCCGTGTACGTCACCGCGATGGACTATCCGCGAGGAACCGAGTTCCATCGCGCACCGATGTGGCAGGAGCACGCGAACCGGCCTGGCTGGAAGGCCGTCGGCGCATTGGCGGTTCCTCAGCAACCGTCACACGAAAATCTGCCGCTGGTGGGGATCGCTTACGGGTATCGCGGGAGCCCGGACCAGTGGTGGCATCAACAGGTACTGCACGGGCTTCGGCGCTCGGGTCGTCCCCAGAGCGAGATCGACGCGATTCTGAGCGACTACTTCGAACTCACCGAACTCCACGTGCATCCGAACGGACAAGGTCACCGGTTGGGCGAATCGCTCTTGCGTCACCTCCTCGTCGATCGACCCGAACGTAGTGTGCTGTTGTCGACACCCGAGGTGTACGACGAGGACAACCGAGCCTGGCGGCTGTACCGTCGCCTCGGCTTTCGTGACGTGCTCCGCAGATTTCGTTTTGCCGGCGACAACCGGCCGTTCGCAGTCCTCGGCCGTGGACTGCCGCTGTGAGCGCGCTTCTCGACGCCGTCGTCGTCGGCTCCGGACACAACGCGCTCGTATCGGCCGCCTACCTCGCACGCGAGGGTTGGTCGGTCGAGGTTCTGGAGAAGGACACGGTTCTCGGCGGCGCCGTCTCGACCGTCGAGCGATTTCCCGGATACAAGGTGGACCGGGGGTCGTCGGCACACCTCATGATCCGACACAGCGGCATCATCGAGGAACTCGGACTCGGCGCGCACGGACTGCGCTACATCGACTGTGACCCGTGGGCGTTCGCGCCGCCCGCCCCGGGCACCGACGGGCCGGGCATCGTGTTTCACCGCGACCTCGACGCAACCTGCTGGTCCATCGAACGAGCATGCGGGACAAAGGACGCCGACTCCTACCGGCGATTCGTCGCGGTCTGGTCGGAGCGCAGTCGACATGTCATGAAAGCGTTTTCCGCACCGCCCACCGGATCGAACCTGATCGGTGCGTTCGGAGGTCTCGCCACCGCACGCGGCAACAGCGAACTGTCTCGGCAGTTCCTCGCGCCTGGCGACGCACTGCTCGACGAGTATTTCGACAGTGAGGCACTCAAAGCAGCGCTTGCGTGGTTCGGCGCCCAGTCCGGGCCTGCGATGTCGGAACCGGGAACCGCTCCGATGGTCGGCTTCGCGGCCCTCATGCACGTCTTGCCGCCAGGGCGAGCAGTCGGTGGAAGCGGCGCACTGAGTGCTGCGTTGGCCTCCCGGATGGCTGTCGACGGCGCCACGGTCGCGCTCGGTGACGGCGTGACGTCGATCCGTCGAAACTCGAGTCACTGGACCGCCACAACCGAGAGCGGTCGAGAAGTTCACGCTCGCAAGGTAATCGCCGGGTGCCACATCCTGACCACGCTCGACCTCCTGGGCCGAGGGGGCTTCGACCGAACCACGCTCGATCACTGGCGGCGGAAAATCAGGGTCGGCCCCGGCATCGGCGCGGTACTTCGACTGGCGACATCCGCGCTTCCGTCGTACCGCGGCGACGCCACGACACGGGAAAGTACCTCGGGATTGCAATTACTCGTCTCCGATCGCGCACACTTGCGCACTGCACACGGCGCAGCACTGGCGGGGGAACTTCCTCCTCGCCCTGCGGTTCTCGGAATGAGTTTCAGCGGAATCGATCCCACGATCGCCCCGGCCGGTCGGCATCAGGTGACACTGTGGTCGCAGTGGCAACCGTATCGCCTCAGCGGACATCGCGATTGGGCATCGGTCGCCGAGGCGGAGGCCGACCGGATCGTCGGCGAGATGGAGGCTTTCGCACCCGGGTTCGCCGATTCCGTCCTCGACCGGTTCATTCAGACTCCCCGGGACATCGAGTCGGAATTGGGGATGATCGGCGGAAATGTCATGCACGTCGAGATGTCACTCGATCAGATGATGTTGTGGCGACCGCTTCCGGAACTGTCCGGCCATCGTGTTCCGGGAGCAGACGGGTTGTATCTGACCGGAGCATCGACTCATCCCGGTGGCGGTGTGTCCGGAGCCAGCGGTCGCAGTGCGGCTCGAATCGCACTGTCGGACAGCCGCCGGGGCGCGACTCGTCGTTGGATGCGTCGTTCGAGCAGGTCGTGAAGGTCACCCGCCGAACTTCACCCGCCGACACGCCCCCGCCTCGATGACTGGCTACGCCACGGCTGGCACGATGACCACTGTGCAACAGTCCACCGATCCCGCCGCCAAGCCGACCAGTCGGAAACGTTTCCTGACGGTTGCCGCGCTCGCCCTCATGCTTGTTCCCTTGCTTGCCGGGTGCATCCGCGTGCAGGTGTCGATGGGAGTGTCCGCGAACGATCGTGTGACCGGACAGGTGGTAGCTGCCGCTATTCCGGCGAACGAGGCGGACAAGGGTCCGCAGCTGACCCCACCTTCGTCGCTGGAGGACAAGATACGGGTTCAGGAGTACAAGAAGGACGGGTACGTCGGCAGCCAGGCGTTCTTCAGCGACTTGTCCTTCGGTGACGTCGCCCAACTGGGCTCCATGTACGCCGAGGGGTCCGGGTCGTTCCAGATCACCCTCAAGCGATCCGGGGACACCGTCACGCTCGACGGCAAGGCAGACCTGAAGACGGTTCCAACTCAGGGCGCCGACGTCCAGGTCAGCATCGCCTTCCCGGCACGGGTCGGCACGACCAACGGAACACGAGACGGCGATTCCCGGGTGTCGTGGACCTTGCCCGCCGGCGAGGTGTCCACGATGCGCGCCGAGGTCAACTACGCGGACCCAAGCACCCGAAGCTTCGCCGGGTGGGCAGGAATCATGGCCGGGCTGGCGCTCGGTGTCGCGATTGTCGTCGGTGCGATGGCCTGGATGGCGCGCAATCGAGCACCGATCAAGCGCGCGCCGGCCGCGAAAGCACCGGTCATGAAGACGCCTGTCACGAAGCAAGCAGACAACAAGAATCCGAAAAACACCACGAAATAGCGCCTGACGATTGCCCCCCTCGATTGGTGTCGAGCGGGGCAACCGGAGATCAGACGGCTTGTGCTGTCCCGACCGAAGTGTCGGGAGTGAGACCGAGTCGCTCGAGGACCTCACTGGTGGCGCGCGCAAAGTTCAACGTGATGAAGTGCAGGCACGGAGCGCCTTCGGCGATCAACCGCTCACCCATCTCGGTGGCCAGATCGATGCCGAGTTCGCGGACCGCTGCACGGTTCTCGTCCGGACCGCTTCCGGCCGCGGCGTCGAATCGACGCTCGAGAGCGGGGGGCAACGACGAGCCCGAGAGCTCGAGCATGCGCCGCACCGAGCGCAGCGACGTCACCGGCATGATCTCCGGGATGATCGGCTTGGCGCCCTGTTCTGCGTCGTACGCACTCACCCGGTCACGAAGACGCAGGTAGTCCTCCACGTCGAAGAACATCTGTGTGATCGAGTACTCTGCGCCGGCACGCAACTTCGACACCAGGTACTTCGTGTCGTATGCCAAGTCCGGAGCGCGGTAGTGCCCCTCGGGGAACGATGCGACGCCGACGTGGAAGTCGCCCAGGTCACGGACCATCCGCACGAGTTCCTCGGCGTACTCGACGCCTTCGGGATGCTTCTTCCACTCGCCGAGCGGATCGCCGGGCGGATCGCCGCGCAATACGAGGATGTTGCTGATCCCACGATCGGCGTAGGCACCGACCATGGCGCGAAGCTCTTCGGTGCTGTGTGAGACAGCAGTCAGGTGAGCAACCGGCAGCAGGGTCGTCTCTTCGGCAAGTTCGCCGGTGACACGCACCGTACGATCGCGCGTCGAGCCACCTGCGCCGTAGGTCATCGAGACGAACGCCGGTCCGAGCCGCTCGAAGGTACGCACCGCACGCCACAGGCGCGCTTCGGCGTCCGCGTCACGCGGCGGCGAAAACTCGACCGAGAACGGAATACGGCTACCTGTCGAGGAAGCGATCCGATCGACGATCGACGGTGTTCGGGTGGCCCACCCCTCGCTGGAGCGGCCCCTGACTGGATCGAATGTCACCGGTCAAGCATATGTTTTCCAGCTGCAAACAAGCTCATCGCCCAGTACTGCGTATCCCGAATGTCAGGATCGCGCAGTTCACGGCCCGACCCGCCGTTGATTCCAGCCCCTACTAAGCTGGGCCCCAAGCTCGCTTCCGTGTAACCATCCGGCGCGAGAACATACCGATCTTGGAGGCCACCCTGTCCGCAGGAACCGCGCGCGTTGGACAGAGTTCGACCAACACCGCACCGCATCCGACCTCACTCGAACTGCCAGGTTTGTTCGAAGCAGCGCTCCGCGACTTCTTCGCTTCACGCCGCGAACTCGTCACGAACATCGGCGGTGGATACGAGAAGGCCGTCAGCACCCTCGAGGCCTTCGTCTTGCGCGGAGGAAAGCGCGTCCGACCGTCGTTCGCCTGGACGGGATGGCTCGGCGCCGGAGGCGACCCGAACGGGAAGGACGCAGACGCGGTGATTCGTGCGTGCGCCGCCCTCGAACTGGTGCAGGCCTGCGCGCTCGTCCACGACGACATCATCGACGCATCCACGACCAGGCGCGGCTTCCCGACCGTTCACGTCGAATTCGAGGACCAGCACCGAGACGAGGAGTGGAGCGGCGACTCCGCGCACTTCGGCGAGGCCGTCGCCATTCTTCTCGGCGACCTGGCCTTGGCCTGGGCGGACGACATGATCCGAGAATCCGGGATCAGCCCCGAGGCGGCCGCACGTGTCAGCCCGGTCTGGTCGGCAATGCGCACCGAGGTGCTCGGTGGCCAATTCCTCGACATCAGCAACGAAGCCCGAGGCGACGAGACCGTCGAGGCAGCCATGCGGGTCAACCGCTACAAGACCGCCGCGTACACGATCGAACGCCCACTGCACCTCGGCGCCGCGCTGTTCGGTGCGGACGCCGAGTTGGTCGATGGCTACCGGTCCTTCGGCACGGACATCGGTATCGCCTTCCAACTTCGCGACGACCTGCTCGGTGTCTTCGGAGATCCGTCCGTCACGGGCAAACCGTCGGGCGACGATCTCATCGCCGGTAAGCGAACTGTCCTGTTCGCGATGGCGCTTGCCCGCGCCGACGCCGCAGATCCGGCGGCAGCAGAACTGCTCCGCAACGGAATCGGCACGCAGCTGACCGACACCGAGGTCGACACTCTGCGCCAGGTGATCACCGATCTGGGCGCCGTCACCGACGTCGAAACGCAGATCGACACCCTCGTCGAGGCAGCTGCGAACGCCCTCGACTCGAGCACGGCAACGGCAGAGTCCAAGGCTCGCCTGACCGACATGGCGATCGCGGCCACGAAGCGAAGCTACTGACCGTGGCACACGTGCACCGCACTCGAACCGTCAGCTCGCCGACCGATCGAGTCGTGATCGTCGGCGCGGGACTTGCCGGACTGTCTGCGGGGTTGTATCTGCGTGGCGCCGGCCGCGACGTCACGATTCTCGAGAGCAACAGCTCGGTCGGTGGGCGAGTCGGTGTCTACCAGGGCAATGACTACAGCATCGACAACGGCGCAACGGTGCTCACGATGCCCGAACTCGTCGAAGACGCGCTTGCCGCCGTCGGTGCCGACCCAGCCTCGACAAACCCCAAATTCGTTGTGCACAAGCTCGATCCGACGTACCACGCGCGATTCGCAGACGGCACCGCTCTCGATGTCCACGCCGATCCAGAAGACATGGCTGCCGAGGTATCCCGTGTCTGCGGGCCGGAAGAAGCGCAGCGATACCGTGCGTTGCGGCGATGGCTGAACCGGATCTTCGACGCGGAATTCGACCGCTTCATGGACGCCGACTTCGATTCTCCCCTCGGACTGGTCAATTCGCGTGACGCAGTCAAAGATCTGAGCCGGCTCGTCGCACTGGGAGGATTCGGGAAACTGGGCGGGCAGGTGGATCGCAAGATCCGCGACCCTCGCCTCCGGCGGATCTTCACCTTCCAAGCGCTGTATGCGGGCGTTGCTCCGTCTCGGGCCCTCGCGGTGTACGGGGCGATCGCTCACATGGACACCTCACTCGGCGTCTACTTCCCCGAGGGCGGAATGCGCACGATCGCCGAGTCGATGGCCGACGCCTTCACCGAGGCCGGCGGAATTCTGCATCTCGGCCGCACTGTCGAACGCCTCGAGGTGAGCGGACGGCGCGTGCACACCGTTCACTCACGCGACGGCGAGCGCTTCGACTGTGACGCCGCCGTCCTCACTCCCGACATGGCCGTCACGGACTCGCTCTTGCGCCCGCATACGCGATTGCGTCCGCGCCCGGTGCGTACATCGCCGTCCGCTGTCGTGATTCACGGCACTGTTTCCTCCGCGGTCGCCGACGAATGGCCCGCGCAGCGACACCACATGATCGACTTCGGCGAGGCGTGGAAGCGTACCTTCGCCGAGATCACGGCACGCCGCGGCCGCGGGCGACTGATGAGCGATCCGTCACTGCTCGTCACCCGACCGGCACAGACCGATCCGAGCCTGGCCTTCTCGCGAGACGGCCGAATCCGTGAACCGCTGTCAGTCCTCGCGCCGTGTCCGAATCTGGACAGTGCAAGTCTCGACTGGTCGACTCTCGGCCCGCCCTACGTGCGCGAAATCATCCTCACGCTGCAAGAACGTGGCTACACGGGACTGGTCGAAGGGTTCGAGGTCGATCACGTCGACACCCCGCAGACCTGGCTCGAGAAGGGCATGGCCGCGGGTAGCCCGTTCGCAGCGGCACACACCTTCACCCAGACGGGGCCGTTCCGACGCAAGAACCTCGCCCGCGGCTTCGACAACGTCGTTCTCGCCGGATCGGGCACCGTTCCGGGGGTGGGAGTACCGACCGTTCTGCTGTCCGGACGGCTCGCCGCCGAACGTATTACCGGTACACGCGAGCGAGCCAGCGCGGTGGGCACTCGTGCGAGCAACTAAACTGGCCCCTCGTAACCGACCATTCATCCACGATTCACCGACTCGGGCGCTGCACGCGCCGATCGACACCGATCTCCTCGGGGGAGGAACCTGCACCGATGACGTCCTCTGCCGCAGCCACTGAAAGACCGTGGCACCTAAGGGCCGCCAATTTCCTTCGGACTCCCGAAGGTCACAGTGCACTGCTCGGTTTCTTCGGCGCAGTCATGATCACTTTCGGCGGATTCGGTGCCGGTAGCGTCCGGCGCCAAGATCCGCTGCTCGAGTCGATGTATCTGTCCTGGCTCCGTTTCGGCCACGGATCGATTCTGTCGGCGGCCATCGTCTGGATCGGTGTCCTGTGCATGATCGCCGCCTGGGTTCGACTGGGCCGCTCGACTCTGCGCGGTGACGTCTCGTTGCGCGGATTGCGCTACGTCGTCCCGGTCTGGACGTTTCCGCTGCTGTTCGCGGTGCCCATGTTCAGCCGTGACGCCTACTCCTACCTGGCGCAAGGCGCGTTGTTGCGCAACGGCTTCGACCCGTATGCCGTCGGCCCCGTCGTCAATCCGGGAATCCTGCTCGACAACGTCTCCAACGTGTGGACGACGACAACTACCCCGTACGGTCCGGTTCACCTTCTCCTTGCCGACGCCATCGTTCGGCTGACCGGTGAGAACGTCATCGCCGGCACGATGCTGTTGCGGATCACGATGCTCCCCGGACTCGCCCTGATGATGTGGGCCGTTCCCCATCTCGCGACGAAGCTCGGCGGAAACACCTCGATCGCCCTGTGGCTCGCAGTACTCAATCCCCTCGTCCTGATCCACCTGATCGGCGGCGTTCACAACGAGATGCTCATGGTCGGCCTCATGGCCGCAGGCATTGCGCTCGCTCTCGAACGCAAGCACCTCTTCGGCATCGGGCTGATCGCGCTCGCCGTCGCGATCAAGGCAACCGCAGGCGTCGCACTTCCCTTCATAGTCTGGATCTGGATGATCCACGAGCGGGAGGACGCCGCAGCGGCCGGGCGAGAACCGGCGTCACCGATCCGATCGTTCGTCAAAACGGCCGGCGCAGGTTTCGCGGTGTTCGTGGCGGTACTCGGATCCACCTCACTGATCGCCGGAGTCGGCCTCGGCTGGACGACGGCACTCTCCGGTTCGGCAAAGATCATCAACTGGCTCTCGCTGCCCACGATCGTGGCGCACATCGGAACCATGGCAACCTCCTGGTTCGCCGGCGACCATTTCAACGACATCCTCGAAGTCTCCCGGACCATCTCGGCGGTTGTGTTGATCGCGATCATCGCCGTCGTGTGGTGGCGCTACCGCAAGACCGAGCGCGACGCCGTCATGGGCATCGTGATCGTGATGGTCGCCATCGTCGTTCTGTCCCCCGCAGCACTCCCCTGGTACTACTCCTGGCCACTGGCAGTAGCTGCCGGTTTCGCAATGTCGCCGACGACTCTCGCCGTACTGACCGGGCTGTCCACCTGGCTGATGCTGGTGTTCCAGCCGGACGGATCGATCGGCCTGTACACCTTCCCGCACGTGGCTCTGGCCATCGTCGCTGCCGTGATCGCGGCGATGTCCTTGCAGACGGAAGACCCACTGCGACTTCGTGGACGCAAACACGAGAAACCGATCGAAATGACGTCAGCCGCCTCGGCGCCCTCGACGTCAGGATCTGCGTGATCCGCGTGTCATGAACGCACTGTCTGCGTCCTATGAATTCTGCGAGGGCGTGACGAGGGAACACGGCCGAACGTACTTTCTGGCCACCCGGTTGTTGCCCGTACCTCGACGCCGCGCAGTTCACGCGCTCTACGCATTTGCTCGCGTCGTCGACGACATCGTGGACGAACCCTCGGGTCCGCATGAACGAGGCACGGTGCTCGCCGACGTCGAACGTGCAGCCGTCAACGCACTCGACAACCCCACTGCGACAGGTGGCTTCCCGTCGACGGTTCCCCTCGACCTGACACGCGTACTCCCGGCCTTCGCGGATGCTGTGAAGACGTTCGACATCCCGCGCGCATATTTCGACGCCTTCTTCGAGTCCATGCGGATGGACGCCCCCGACACGGCGAAGTTTCGACCCGTTTACAACACGATGGACGAACTCAGCGAGTACATGTACGGCTCCGCCGTCGTCATCGGTTTGCAGATGCTCCCGATTCTCGGAGTGAGCGTTCCGCAGCAGGAAGCTGTAGTGCCCGCGTCGAATCTCGGTGAGGCGTTTCAGCTGACCAACTTCATCCGCGACGTCGGTGAAGACCTCGACCGGGGACGTCTGTATCTACCGGCGGGCGAGTTCGCCGCATTCGGGGTCGACATCGAGATGCTCGAGCACGGGCGCAGAACCGGAACGGTGGACGTTCGGGTCAAGCGCGCGCTGGCACACTTCATTGCCGTGACGCGGGGGCGGTATCGGTCTGCCGAATCTGGCATCCCGATGCTCGATCGGCGGGTCCAGCCGTCGATCCGCACGGCTTTCGTGTTGTACGGAGCAATTCTCGACCAGGTCGAGCGCGCCGACTTCCGGATACTGCATCGACGTGTGTCCGTTCCAGGACGCACGCGACTTCGAGTCGCTGCGCCGGGTCTGGTCCGGTCGGCAACCTACGCGGCGAAAAACCGCATGCGGTGAGTTGTCAGAAGGCCGGCAGCTCAGAAAGCCATGGCCTGCGCGCGGCGGATGACCTCACGCGCGAGATCACCATGCAGTGCGTCCACCGGGCGCCCCGGCAGGGAATCGTCGGCCAGGAACAACCAGCGGAGGATTTCGATGTCGGTGTAACCGCCGTCGTGCAGCACCGCCAGCAGACCGGGCAGCCACTTGACGATCTGGCCGTCCTCGCCGAAGAACACTTCGGGGACACCGAGAACGCCATGCCGCTTGACTGCGATGATCTTGTGATCGCGAAGCAACTGGTGAACCTTGCTCACCGGCAACCCGACGTTCTTCGCCACATCCACCAGCTGGAACAGGGAAACCGAAGAATCCAGGACATCATCACAATAAGGAATCGCGCTCACCGCGAGAAGTTTATCCGGTCCGGCGAGCCCGCTGTGTACCGCCCGGTGCAGTGCTCGAAACTGCCGCTCCGCTCAGGTCACAGCGCTCTGTGACGTTCTCGAGACTTCCGCGTCGGTATCGCTGGCTACGATGGACGGGATGCGGCGTATCAGTAACCGGGATTTCGCGGTGGATGTAAATGGGTGCCCTCACTGCGGGAACCGGTACGCGGTATACAACCACCCACATTGCTGACAGCTACCACCCAGACCGCAAGCAGACAGATCACAAGCACGCAGATCACAAGCACGCAGATCGCAAGCACGGAGGAACAGTCATTACGGAGGTCGAGGGTTGATCGGCGAAATGCTCGAGCGCCGCTATCGAGTGGACGCACCGATCGCGCGCGGCGGTATGTCGACCGTGTATCGAGGCCTCGATACACGGTTGGATCGACCTGTCGCGATCAAGGTGATGGACCCGCAATTCGCCGGCGATCCAGCGTTCCTGACTCGTTTCGAGTTCGAGGCCCGGGCCGTGGCCCGACTCAAGCATCCGGCCCTTGTGGCCGTCTACGACCAAGGCAGCGATCGCAATCACGTGTTCCTCGTGATGGAACTCGTCGACGGTGGAACCTTGCGTGAACTCCTTCGTGAGCGCGGACCGATGCCGCCACACGCAGTCGCTGCAGTCGTGGCACCTGTCCTGGACGCGTTGGCGGTGGCGCATCGAGCGGGACTGGTTCACCGTGACGTCAAACCCGAGAACATCTTGATCTCGGACACCGGCGAAGTGAAGATCGCCGACTTCGGATTGGTGCGTGCAGCTGCGGCAGCAACCACCACCTCCAACAGCGTGATCCTCGGCACCGCGGCCTATCTGTCGCCGGAACAGGTGACGTCAGGAATTGCCGACACTCGAAGCGACGTCTACTCGACCGGCGTGTTGATGTTCGAACTTCTCACCGGTACAACACCGTTCACCGGCGATACGTCACTCTCCATCGCCTACCAACGCATCCACCACGATGTCCCGCGCCCAGGTTCACGTATCCCCGGTGTACCGGCGCAGTTCGATCGTCTGGTCGCCGAAGCCACTCACCGCGAGCCCGCACATCGTTTCGCCGACGCCGGTGAGATGGCAGCTGCACTTCGCAGTGTGAGCGAGCAACTGGAACTTCCGTCATACCGCGTTCCCGCTCCGCGTCGAAGCGCCCAGCACCAGAGCGCGCAAGTTGCCCCGGCCCGGCCACAACCGGCGCCTGCGCCTCCCACGGAGGTACATCCGAACTCTGCTGCGCGACCGAACCCCGCTGCCACGACGGTATTGGCATCCGGCGTGGCCCCGGCTGTGGCAGCCACCACGGCGCTCGGCACGGGCTCTCCTCCCCCTGGCGGTATCCAGCACACTCGCGCGGTCACCACACAAACTGCTCGTCCGGCGACGGTCGACGGCGACTCGGATTTCGACGACGGTTCCGATTTCGGCGACGACCACCCGGGGCACGACGATCCGCATGCTCATTTTGTCGAGGCACGACGCAAATCGCGACGAGCCACCCTGATCTGGCTGCTCGTCATCGCGGTCCTCGCGCTCACGTTGGGCTTCGGCGGATGGTGGATGGGCTCGGGCCGCTATACAGCTGTTCCCTCGATCGACGGGCTGACCAAGGACACTGCGGTCACCGCTCTGCAGGACGCCGGGCTCTCCCCCGACGTCCAGGGTCAGTACTCCGACGCCCAACCCATCGACACGGTGATCGGGACAGACCCGGCCTCCGGCTCGAGGGTCACCAAAGGCTCGACCGTGGCGTTACTGACTTCGCTCGGGCGTCCGACTGTCCCGCCCATTCCGGCCGGCGGCGACGTCTCGGCCCTGGGCGCACAACTCGCCGACCGCACTCTCGTCGCGGTCGACGGCGGGGACACATTCAGCTCCAAGATCCCGATCGGCGGCGTGGCCGCGCTCGACCCGGCACCGGGAACCGAAGTTGCCGTGGGCTCCTCGGTCAAGGTCATCACATCCAAAGGGTCACCGCCCGTGGACATTCCCGATGTGAAGGGCATGTCCGAGAACGCTGCGCGCGCCGCCCTCGACAAGGTAGGCATCTCAGTCAGCACCACCAGAACAACGTTCGACGACGCCGTCGAGGGCGGAGGCGTGATCGGCACCGATCCCGCAGTCGGGTCCTCCGTCAACGCCGGCACCTCCGTGGTTCTGCTCATCTCCGACTCCGTCAAGGTTCCCTCGCTGATCGGCCGCTCCGTCTCTTCAGCACGCGAAGAACTCGGCCGCCTCGGCCTCGAGATCACCGTGCGTCAGCTCACCCAGAACGACAGCTCGGTCATCATCAGCCAGAGCGTCAAGAACGACCTCGTTGCCAAGGGCACCGACATCAGCGTCGTCGCAATTCCCTGACAGTCCGCTTCGGCCTAATCTGAATTCATGGCCACGTGGGAACCCGAGAGCATTGGGATACTCGACTTGCCGTCGGGGAGATCGATTCGGGGTCGAGGACTCCGCAATCCACTTCCTTCCGGACCTCTCCCCACCTTCGGCGTCTATCTGACCGGTAAAGAACCTCCCGACACCGAGTGGGAGTCGGAGTGGGTCCGCTGGCGAGATTTCTGGTTGCCGAGCGATCCCGATGCGCTGCGCAGGGCCTTGCACGAAGTGTGGGTGCGCTCGGAAACCGAAAGAGTCGAGATCGCGTGCGGTGGTGGATACGGCCGCACCGGAACAGCGTTGGCCGCTCTTGCCGTCATGGACGGAGTGCCCAGTAAGGACGCCACCGCGTACGTTCGCGCACGTTACTCACCTCGCGCCGTCGAAATGCCCTGGCAGCGCCGATTCGTCACACGATTCACGCAATAGCGAACGCCCCCACCTGCGCGAGCGGGTGAGGGCGTTTGCCGAAAATCTATGCCGGCGCGAATCAGCTTCGGCGAAGCAGGGTTTCAGCCTCGCAGCATCTCGGCCACGAGGAACGCGAGCTCCAACGACTGTTGGGTGTTCAATCGGGGGTCGCACGCCGTCTCGTAGCGACCGCCGAGATCGAGGTCGGAGATGTCCTGCGCGCCGCCGAGGCACTCGGTGACGTTCTCACCGGTCAGCTCGACGTGGATGCCACCCGGATGCGTGCCGAGACCGTTGTGGACCTCGAAGAATCCCTGGACCTCGTCGACGATGCGGTCGAAGTGGCGCGTCTTGTACCCGGTGGAGGCTTCGTGGGTGTTGCCGTGCATCGGATCGCACTGCCAGATGACCTGGTGACCGGTGGCTTGGACCTTCTCGATGATCGCCGGCAGCAGGTCGCGGACCTTGCCGTTGCCCATGCGCGAGATCAGAGTCAGACGACCTGGCTTGTTGGTGGGGTCGAGACGCTCGACGTATTCCACCGCCATTTCCGGCGTCGTGCTCGGGCCGATCTTGAGGCCGATCGGGTTGGACACCAACTCGGCGAAGGCGATGTGCGCGCCGTCGAGCTGACGAGTGCGGTCACCGATCCAGAGGAAGTGAGCCGACAGGTCGTAGAGCTTGGGGTGATCGCTGTCGTTGTCGAGACGCAGCATCGCGCGCTCGTAGTCGAGAACCAGGGCCTCGTGGCTGGCAAAGATCTGTGCCTGGTGCAGGCTCGGATCGGTGACGCCACACGCGTTCATGAACTGCAGGCCGCGGTCGATCTCGGCTGCCAGTTGCTCGTAGCGTGCGCCCGCGGGCGACGCTGCGACGAATTCGCGGTTCCAATCGTGCACCTTGTGCAGGTCGGCCATGCCGGCGCCGGTGAGTGCGCGAACCAGGTTCATCGCGGCGCTGGCGTTGGCGTATGCACGCACCAGTCGCGAAGGATCGTGGGCGCGGACTGCCTCGTCGGCGACGAGCGAGTTGATCATGTCGCCGCGGTAGGACTTCAGACCCAACGAGTCGATGTCGGCCGAGCGCGGTTTTGCGTACTGGCCGGCGATGCGAGCGACCTTGACGACCGGCATCGAGGAACCGTAGGTGAGCACGACGGCCATCTGCAGCAACGTGCGGATGTTTCCCTTGATGTGCGGCTCGGTGTTGTCCGCGAAGGTCTCGGCGCAGTCACCGCCCTGGAGCAGAAATGCCTCACCACGCGCGACCTGCGCGAGACGCTCTTGCAGCGCCTCGACTTCGCTGGCCACCGTGATGGGAGGCACGCTCTCGAGCACAGTCCGCATGGCGGCCGCCTGGTCAGCGGGCCACGAGGGCTGCTGAGCAGCGGGCTTCGCGAGCGCCTCGTCGAGCTGCTTACGCAGTCCGGCAGGCAGCGGCGGGAGTTCGGGCAAGCGGTCGATCGGCACGTCGACAGTCCAGTTCACCTCTACAGGATATTCGCTCGCTCGTCGACGCGTCACACAGGCTCTCGATCGCAGCCCAATCGGAACACTTCCCGCGCACCGAAACCTGGGTCAGCGAAGTGACCGTGCAGCCGAAATGGCGTCGAACTTCACGAGGTTGTGCCTGGCGTCGGCAAGTGCGTCGTGTGCGTCGGCGGGCGCCGACGGGAGGGCAGGACTGCCGTTGTCTTCCCAGAACTGTCGGAGTTCGCGGGTGTACCGCGGCATCGACTGCGGTAGTTCCGTCATGTCGCCCCACAACTGGCACAGCGCGACGTGGTCGTAGGCGGCGACCCACGCCCAGAGCTCCGGAACCACCATCGGCCGCGGAACGAAGAATTTCAGAAGATCGTCGCGGATCTTCTCGCGTGATTTCCACAGCGGCGACGAAGGCTGCGGCAACTTCGGCAGCACGTTCTTGCGCACCCAACTACCTGCACGGGCGGGATCGAACTCCGTCGAAACCGCGTAGTACTCTCGGCCGTCCTCACAGACAACGCCGATGGACACGAGATCGATGGTTCGACCGTCTTCGATGAATTCACAGTCGTAGAAGTAGCGCACGTCCGAAAACTATGCCGCACGCGCAGGCTCTGGAGCCAATGCGCGTGCGGCCGGTGTGGGAAATCTCTAGCTGGCTTGTGCGTCCGGGAGCGAATCCTTGTCGGTCTTCGCGGATTCCTTCGACTCGGCCGAGGCCACGAGATCGACAACCGACTCGCTGCCTTCCGCCGGAACGTCGACGGCAGCTTCGGGTTTCGTGGGCGCCTGGTTCTTGAGGCTCGCCGCGTAGATGTCCACGTACTCCTGGCCGGAGAGTTTCATCAACTTGTACATCACCTCGTCGGTCACAGCGCGCTCGACGAAGCGGTTTCCGCCCATGCCTTCGAAGCGGGAGAAATCGATGGGTTCGCCGACGATCACGGTGACCTTGGCGGGACGCCACATCCGTGAGCCGATCGGATTCATCTTGTCGGTGCCGACCATCGCTACCGGGATCACCTTGACGCCCGATTCAAGTGCGAGGCGCGCCATTCCGGTCTTGCCTTTGTAGAGGCGACCGTCAGGCGAGCGCGTCCCCTCGGGGTAGATACCCAGCAGGCTGCCCGAACCGAGGACCTTGAGACCGGCGTTGAGTGCATCCTGCGCCGCGTCTGCACCGGTTCGGTCGATGGGGACCTGACCGACCGCGGTGAAGAACCACTTCTGGAAAGCGCCCTTCAGACCGGAACCGGTGAAGTACTCACTCTTGGCAAGGAACGTGATGCGGCGGTTGACGCGAAGCGGAAGGTAGAACGAGTCCAGAACCGCCTGGTGATTGCTGGCCAGAATGGCCGCCCCGTCAGTCGGAATGTTCTCGTGACCCTTGACCGTCGGACGCCCGAGCAGCCAGAGAATCGGCCCCAGCAACACATACTTGAAGAGCCAATACCACACGGCGTCCCTCCCATTCACAGCTGAATTTCGCTGAGTACGACCTTACTGCCGACCGGTAACCCCCGCTACACACGCCCCTGCAGGATCGACCCGATCACAGTCCGGCAGACGTGGTTCCAGCGCCGTCGACCCCACCGAGATCCTGAGGCACTACCGATCGGGCCAAAGCGGCGGCGCCGACCATGCCCGCAGCTTCGCCCAGCTGAGCGGAACGGATGCGGGCCAGTGGGCGGTGCTTCGCCCCGGTCAACAATGTCGCGTATTGCTCGCGGGCGTCGTCGAGAAACAGTGGGGCAGAACTCGCGACGCCGCCGGCGATCACGACCAGATCGGGATCGTAGACGTCACCGACCATGGCCAGACCCACGGCCAGCCAACGGGTGAACTCGGCGATCGTTGCCAGCGCGAGTGGGTCACCGTCCTGCGCGGCGTTGGCGATCCGGCGACCGGTGAGCGAACCAGGATCCACCGCTACCTCACGCGCCAGGACCGTCGACGCGGCCGGGTCGGCGGCAAGCAGTTCGATTGCCGTGTCGACGAGCGCCGTTCCGCTGCAATAGCGCTCCCAACACCCACGTTTGCCACACGCGCACTGACGCCCGCCCGGAACGACCTGGATGTGGCCCAGTTCGGGAGCGACTCCGTGACTCCCCCGGTACAGCTCACCGTTGATCAGCAGCGCTCCACCGATTCCGGTCCCGATCGCCACCATCACGACATTGCGGCCACCTGCGGCCGCGCCGAATCGGTGCTCCGCGAACGCCGCCGCATTGGCGTCGTGTTCGAGAACGACCGGCAAGCCGAGCCGCTTGCTCAAGTCACTTCCGACCGGCGCGTCCACCCACGGCAAGTGCGGAGCGAACCGAACCGAGCTTCGATCGGAGGTGATGAAGCCGGCGACCGCCAACCCCACGGCCGATACCTCGTGCCTGGTGACCAATTCGCGCACGACGCGATCGAGACCGTCTTCGAGTGCCCTGGCCGACTGCGGGGTCGGGGCTTGAATCATCTCGAGCACTTGTCCGTCGACGTCCACGACGGAGGCCCTGATACTCGTCCCGCCGACGTCGATGCCGACCGTCAAGATGTCGTCCATGGTGGAGTCGGAGACCGCTTTCAAGCGGCGCGCGCTCATCGCGACGATTCCCGCGCGAGCGGCGTCCGCTGGAGTGCGCACCCTGAATCGGTGCCTCGTGCGTCGGTGACCATTGTGTCGATTGTGCTCATCTCGGGCCGTTCGCTCTACCCGGGGTACTGAGTCAGTCCTTGACCGTCACGTTGATCGGGACAAATGCCGCCGTGCGAGTTCGCTCCGCACCTGGCGTCGTCGGACCGCCTTCGGGTCCACGATCGGGGCCTGACGGCCCCCCGAGAAACTCGTCGAGAATCTCACGAAGCAACGCAAGGAATGCTGCTGCTTGACCCGCGAGGAATGCCAACAGTTCGTGGTGCTCACCGCGAACCAGTGCGGCGAGGGCGCACACCGGACACCAGCTGCAGCCGGTGAACACCGGCTGCGTGTCCGTGGACGCCGAGTCACTCGCAACGTCGGCCGTCGCTGCTGCGGCCTTCTGCAGCACCGGTTCCAGGCGCGTCAGAACGGTTTCCGCCAGCGCGCGAAACTCCGCGACGAGGCGCTCGTGCTCTTCGCTCATACCGGCCACACCGCGGGATCCGGGCTGAACCGGATGATCAGGTAACTGCCGTCCAACTCCGCCCCGTTCACGACACAACGACGCAGCACCGACGCCAAACGAACTCTGCGTCGTACGCCGTCTGCTCCCACCAGCACATCGTCCTCCACCCGGCCCAACGACAACGACGACGGATCCACGAGCGGAAGGTACATCCGCATCACGTACACCGAATCGACTCCGGTCCCGGACTCCAACGACACCACGATGTTGTCCGCGGTACCGACGGTGCCCGAATCCGTGCCCGTTCCACCCTCGAACGTGGCCGCGATCTCGCCCAGAGCGGCCAACCCTACCGGTTCGGCGCAAGCGCGTTCGACCGTTGTGACGGACATTCCATCGGTTGATCCACGCAGTTCGTCCACGACGAGTGCCTGAGCCGCCCGGATCGACGCGAGCCACTGCGCCGCCGGTGAATCGTCGACACCCTTTCCGGCGGACGAGTTGAACTGCGGGACAAGGTTGTTGACCACAATCCCGTCAACTCGCAACCCGGCCAGAGCCAGCCCGGACAACGTCCGACGAGTCGCCGCGACCGACACGCCGTCGGCCGACGTCACCACACGCACGCCGGTGTTCTCCCGATCCGAGAGGTGAACCGCGATCCGATCCACCGACGCGAGCACGCGTTCGACGACGGACACGAGCAGGAGCAGCCGCATGTCCGTACCTGTCACAGCGACCATCCGCCTGTGCCGCGGCCACAATCGCTCGAGATACTCCGACACCATCGACGGCGAGCCGAGTATCCGCAGCGCTTCGGCTGCGGCCGGACAGTCCACGATCACGACGTCGTAGTCGCCGCTGTCCGAGAAGTCGACGATCTCGGCGAGCCCGAGCATGTCTTGGATGCCCAGGGATCCCGTCAACTCTTCCGGTTCCAAGCCCTCGAACGACGAACCGTGTTCGTGATCTCCCGCTCCGAAAGTTCCTGCAGCGTCGATCAACCCCGACAATCCTCGGAACTTGTCCTCGAGGAGCGCTGACGTGTCGAGTTGCCGGACGTCGAGACGCTCGGTGAGAGATGTGGTCGTTCGCGGATTCGGCACGCCCAGGACGTCTGCAAGAGAACCTGCCTGATCGATCGACACGAGCAGCACTCTCGCCCCATCGGTCGCAGCCGACACAGCAGTCGCTGCGGCAAGCGTCGTCGTGCCTACTCCGCCTTTACCGACGAACAGTTGGACGCGCGATCGTTGCTCCGGCACTCAGCCCTCGACTCGCTTCTTCAGTTCCTTCAGAGCTGTGTCGGTGATGATCTTCTCGGCCTTGCGCTTGAACAGTCCGATCATCGGAATCGTCAGGTCGACCGTCAACTCGTAGGTGACCGACGTGGTGCCGTTCGGGCCGGGCTCGAGTGTGTACGAACCGAATTGGGACTTCTGAATCTCGCCCGAGATCAGCTCCCAACTCACCGCCATACCGTCCGGTGCCCACGAATACTGCAGTTCGTAGGTGTCCTTCACCATCCCCGCGTCGAGGACGAAACGTACTCGGTCCGCGCGGCCGCCCTGTCCCGGCGCCGTCACCTCGACGGACTTCGCCGCGGCCACCCACTCGGGGTACCGCTCGAAATCGGCGATGACGTCCATCACGGCGTCGGCAGGAGCGTCGATGCTGATCAACCCCTTGGTCTTCTCGGCCATACGACTGCGCTACCTTCCTTCGTCAAAAGTCCAGAACCTGCACAACGTGCAGTGCTTCGATTATCAGTCCGGTGCTACTCCGGCGGCACGTCCCGCTTCGAGTTCGCGTTTGAGCTGGAACGACATGACCTTGCCATCGACCCGACGCTTGCGGTTCATCCCGGCGAGGTCGAGGGTCGCCAGATCGGACGGCGATACGCCGACCGGCTCACAGTGCAGGAAGTAGTGCGCGATCGTCCCGTCCATGACCGGTTCGAGCCACACCTCCATGGTGCCGACCAGCTGACCTGACACTCCCCAACGGAATCCTGCGGGACCGCGATCTTCCCGGACTTCGAGCTCAAGATCACTGAACCAGCGACGCCACTGCGCGCGCGAGGACAACAGTTCGGCGACCCGCTCGGGCGGGGCGGCGATGAAAGTCTGGTCTGCGACCTGAATGCTGCTCACCGAAGTAGCTTCACATATCGCGTCCGCGAAGCGTCGAGGGGTGTCGCAACACTACATACCGGACAGACTGTAAGCCTGGCCACAACTGCGTCGGACATGCGACTACAGTAGGAGACGAAAACCCTACTCGTCAGTATTTCGCAGTGTCGGAGGTATTTCGTGCCTGAGTTCAGCGCACCCCAGACGTTCACCATTCCCGAGGATGCCTCCGCGGTCGACTCGGTCTTCGCCTTCGCGAAGACGAAGCCGGCGGCGGTTGTCTACAAGCGCAAAGTCGGAAATGCATGGGTCGATGTCACTGCAGGCGATTTCGCCGCTCAGGTGACTGCCGTCGCCAAGGGCCTCATCGCGATCGGCGTCAAGCAGGGCGACCGCGTCGGCCTCATGTCGGCGACGCGTTTCGAATGGCCGCTCGTCGACTACGCCATCTGGGCAGCCGGTGGCGTGACGGTTCCGATCTACGAAACCTCCGCAGCCGAGCAGGTTCGTTGGATTCTCGAGGACTCCGAAGCAATCGACCTCATCGTCGAGAACGACACTCACGCCGCGACCGTGAAGGACGTCGCTGCAGCCGCACCCGCGCTGCGCACGGTCTACCAGATCGATGCCGCGGCGGGCGGTAAGGGTGTCGTCGAGGAATTGACCGCACTGGGCGCCGACATCTCCGACGAGGACGTCCACGCCCGCGTCGCGGCACTGAAGGCATCCGATCCCGCGACCCTGATCTACACGTCGGGCACCACGGGCCGACCCAAGGGCTGCCAGCTGACGCACTCCAACCTGATTGCCGAGTCGAAGGGCATCCTCGACTCCAACCTCGGCACGCTGCTCAAGACTCCTGGCGTCCGCACGCTGATGTTCTTGCCGCTCGCGCACGTTCTCGCTCGCGCAGTCAGCATCGCGTCGTTCGACGCCGGTGCAGCGCTGGGGCACACGAGTGACATCCCGAACCTCGTTCCGACGTTCGGCGAGTTCAAGCCCGACTTCATCCTCTCGGTGCCGCGCGTGTTCGAGAAGGTCTACAACAGCGCACGCGCCAAGGCGCACGGCGACGGCAAGGGAAAGATCTTCGACGCGGCCGCAGACACCGCCGTCGCGTGGAGCGAGGCGCAGGACAAGGGCGGCGCCGGCATCGTTCTCAAGGCCAAGCACGCTCTCTTCGACAAGCTCGTGTACTCGAAGCTGCGCGCAGCGCTCGGCGGGCAGTGCCAGCTGGCCATTTCCGGTGGTGCACCTCTGGGCGCTCGACTCGGCCACTTCTTCCGCGGTATCGGCGTCACGATCTACGAGGGCTACGGACTGACCGAAACCACCGCGGCCTTCGCCGTCAACACCATCGGCGCACAGAAGGTCGGTTCTGTCGGAAAGCCGTTGGCCGGCAACTCCGTTCGTATCGCAGAAGACGGCGAAATCCTCCTCTCGGGACCGGTGGTCTTCACCGGCTACTGGCGCAACGAGAAGGCCACCGCCGAGTCGATCGAGAACGGCTGGTTCCACACCGGCGACCTCGGCACCGTCGACAAGGACGGCTACATCACCATCACCGGCCGCAAGAAGGAAATCATCGTCACGGCAGGCGGCAAGAACGTCTCCCCCGCTCAGCTCGAAGATTCCCTTCGCGCGCACCCGCTGATCAGCCAGGCCATCGTGGTCGGCGACCAGAAGCCTTTCATCGGCGCCCTCATCACCATCGACGCCGAAGCTCTCCCCGCCTGGAACGAGCGCAACAACAAGGCCGCAGGAACCACAGCGGCCGACCTGGTTTCGGACGGCGAACTGGTCGGCGAAATCCAGGACGCCATCGACGAGGCCAACAAGCTCGTCTCACACGCCGAGGCGATCAAGAAGTTCCGCATTCTTCCGGTCGACTTCTCCGAGGACACAGGCGAACTCACGCCCACGATGAAGCTCAAGCGCAACGTCGTGCACGAGAGCTTTGCCGCCGACATCGAAAAGATCTACGCCAAGTAGTCTTTCGCCGATCAGTCCTCTGCCGACACGAACGTGCCGACATGAACGGCCCGCACCGAATTCGGTGCGGGCCGTTCGCGTTCGAGTCCCGGTAGCTCAGCCGAGGAGATTACGCAGCTTCGAAGCGAGCGTGTCCCACTTCCAGTCTTCGGCAACCCATGCCCGGCCGGCTGCTCCCATCGCGGCCGCGCGATCACGATCGGACAGCACCTCGATCACGGATTCGGCGACGTCGCGAACAGAGGTGCCGTCGACCACGAGCCCGGTCTTGTTCTGCTGCACCGTTTCCGGAGCGCCACCACTGCGCCCGGCGATGACCGGCACACCGGTAGCCGAGGCCTCGAGGTAGACGATTCCCAGTCCTTCGACGTCCAATCCGGCGCCTCGGGTACGGCACGGCATGGCGAACACGTCGGCGATCGTGTGGTGCGCTGCCAACTCTGCGGCGGGCACCGTGCCAGTGAAGACGACGTGATCGTCCATCCCGGTCTTACGCGCCAATTGGCGGAGATGGTCCTCGTACGGCCCACCTCCGACGATCACCAGTACCGCCCCGTCAATGCTCTTGCGTACGGTCGGCAGCGCCTTGATGAGCATGTCCTGCCCCTTGCGTGGCACGAGCCGCGACAGGCACAGGATCGTGGGCCGCTCGCCCAGCCCGTATCGCTTACGCAGTTCCGCGCGGGCGACCGAGTCCGGGTGGAACACTGACGTGTCCACTCCGGAAGGAAGGTGCTCGAGCGCCGCTTGCGGGCCGAAGGCCGCCGAGAACCGCCCACGGGTGTATTTGCTGACGAACGTCACCGCATCGGTGTGGTCACCGATCACACGCAACGACTGCCGCGCACCGGCAATCATCGACCATCCGACCTCGTGGCCGTGAGTACTCGCGATCACTCGGCTCGCTCCGGCGCGTCGAACAACCGGTGCCAACAACGCCAACGGTGCTGCCGCACCGAACCAGACCGACTCGCAGTCGTGCTTCTTGACCAACTTCGCGGCTCGACGAGCGACAAAAGGCGACGGCAGCATCAGCGTCGTCGGGTGCCGAACGACCTCGAAAGGCTGTGCCGCATCGAACTTCTTGTGCGAGTCGCCCCGCCACCGCGGTGCGTACACCACCAACTTGTCCGGCGGCAGATGCCCGGCGAACGTGTGGAGATAAGACTGGATACCTCCGGGGCGAGGAGGAAAATCGTTGGTCACCAAGAGGGTCCGGCGCATCCGTCCACCGTAGGGCACTCGGTGCTTCAAACGTGCGAAGGGCACCTCGCCGCTGCAATCGACCCAGCCGCGAACTACTCAGCCCAGATGGCTGTTGGTCCAGTCGACCCATCCGGCTCGCAGTTCCTCGGTTCCGACGCCAACGACCGCTCGGATCCGCGAATCGAGGTCTTCGGCCGTCATCTTTCCGGAGGCGAGAGCGCGAAAGAGGTCGGTCAGCTTTGCTTCTCCGAATCGATCGGCGATATACGCGTTGATCGACCACGCCGATTCGTACGCCAGTGAACTCACGACCGGTACACCGCTGAACTGCGTGTCGTCCGGAAACTCGGTCGGAGTATCGCCGGAGCGTACCGCTGCCGCCAGAGTCGGCGCGATCTCACCCCAGGCCCGCGAGGATCCACGGTTTCCCGCGTATTCGGCAAACCCTTCCAATACCCACATCGGCGACCCGTCACGGGTTTTCGATCGGGCGGCTATGTGCATCAGTTCGTGGCGCAACACCGTTCGCCTGGTGATGTCGGTCAACCTCGAAGCCGCGGCAGGCGAGAAGACCACTCGCTGGCCACTCACGTCGGATGACCCGTCCGCCGTCGCATCCGCGACCGACACTGCGGCAATCGAAGCGCCGTCGTGATGGGAGCCGACCAGTGCGGTGAATTCCTCAGCGGACCCCGCCACCATGAGCACCGCGCGCTCGGACCACCACGGCCCCCACAACTGCGTCGTGTTCTCGATGGCTGAGTCCACATCGGCAGCCAAAGCGTCGACGAACGCCTGCTGACCCGGGTGGCCGATCACCAGCGCGTTACCCGCAGAATTCTCGGCGACGGCAAGCGGGCCGAAGTCCCAGGGGCCGTTCCAGGATTCGCCCGCCGTTCGGGCGCCGTCCAGTCCGACGATCGACCCGTCCGCAAGAACCGACCACTGATCGCCGCGTTTCGCGAGCGTCATGGACACTGCCTTGCGCGTGGGCAATGCGTCGACGCCGTCGAGGGCGTACCGCAACAGAACTTGCGCATTCCATACTTCGACGTCTCCGCCCGGTGCACCGGTTCGCGGCGCCGGAGTCAGGCCGCCGCTGGGAATCTCGTATCCCCAGTCGGAGAATTCGAGCGCTCCCGCTGCAGTGGCTCGTCGAACTTCCGCCTCGAGCGCACCGGGTGCGGCGGCACTGTCGACGAACTTCGCCAGCCCCGACGGATCGTCGGACATCTGAGCCGCGGCCCATGCATCGAGAAAGCTCTGGACTTGAGCGCTGCGTTCCGCGTCCTGTTCGGCGGCGGCATTTTCGTCGGAATCGGACCTGTTCGTCAGGAAGATCGTCAGGCCCAGAACGAGCACCACGGCTACACCGAGCGCCACGAGGGCCGGATACTCCCAACGGCGTGGTCGATCTGCGCCGACGTCGGGCGTCGTCATCGGTTCAGTCGGCACGGTGCCGAGTGTAGGAGAACTCGACTCGACGCTTCACGGCGGCTGGCCACACGCCGCTCGGGCGCAGCAAGCCGTCAGTAACGACGCGCAGTGGAGAACTCCATGCCTGCCATCGACTGGACCTTCACCGGTACGCCGAACGTCGACGCATGCAGAATGTTTCCGTCGCCGGCGTAGATGCCGACATGCGAGTTGTCGCTGTAGAACGTCACGACGTCGCCGGGCTGTAGTTGGTCCCTCGACACCGGTACACCGCCCTGCGCCTGCGCTTGGCTCGATCGCGGCAGAGTCTTTCCGATCTGCTTGTAGGCCCACACCACCAGACCTGAGCAGTCGAACTCGTTCGGGCCGGTCGCGCCCCAGACGTACGGGTCACCGATCCGCGTGAGGCCTGCCTGCAGAGCAGCAGCACCCGAGCCAGGGGTCAAGTTAGCCAGAATTTTGCTGAGATCGACGTCCGGCGGGAAAGGCGTACCGCTCAGTTGGTTACGTTCGTCGTCGGTGAGATTCTGGAAGGCTTTGGTCACGTCGGCGATCTGCGTCTGCAGTTCACTCTGCTTGCGCTGCAAATCGTCACTGAGCGCGCGGGCTTGATCGGCGGCGGTTCGCGCTTCTTCGGCCGATCGCTTCGACGCTTCCGAGGCGGCACGCGCATCGGCAGTGGCTTGGTTGAACTGAGAGACCTGTACTGCCGCGTCGTTGGAAATCACGTCGAGCGCAGACATCTGGTCGAGCAACTGCTGCGGCGAGTCGCTCACCATCAACGCAAAGAGGCGATTGGTTCGCGCACCCTGGTAATTCGCTGTGGCAATACGGTTTACCGCCGGAGCGAACTCGGCGACGCGCGCCGAAGCCGCGTCGAGAAGACCCTGATCGGCTGCCGATCGCACGTCCGCATCATTCGCGACTGCCAGCTTCGCGTCGAGGTCGATCTGCGCGTTGTGCAGCGCTTCGTTGGTCTGCTCGGAAACCCGGGAGAGTTCACCGAGCTTGTCGAGCGCCTCGGTGGGGTTGGTGATGACGGGGTCGGCACCGGCCTGCATCGAAGGCCCTGCAACGAGTCCGAACGCCAGCACTCCCACTGTCAACGCGGCCCGTACTCGACTGTTGTTTTTCGATGAAACCACGGAATGCAACTCTCCGTCTCGGTGAAGCGACGCCGACCGGGGCCGGTCGACGATCTGTTAGCTGGCTGTCAACTATCCACAGTACCTGTCTCGGCCGCGCAATGTCTCGATAAGGTTACGGAACGGCATACGTTTGTGTCTACTCGCCGGTAGGCGTGTCGGGGTGAAGTACCGGGCGAATTGTCGCGAAACGAAAATGTGGGCCCCGAATCGAAGATTCGAGGCCCACATTCGAAGATCCGGAGCTCCCCCGAGCTCCGCCGCATCACAGCGGCGGATCGTTCCGACTGCCTACCGGAGACAGCCGTCGAGCGTGTTCAGAAATCAGTAACGGCGAGCGCCGTCGTACGGCATCGAGGACACCGGAGCGAGCTTCACGGGCTGACCAGCGGTCGACGCGTGGATGACATTGCCGTTACCGGCGTAGATGCCCGAATGCGATCCGCCGTAGAAGGAGATCACGTCGCCGACCTGAAGATCGGACTGTGCGACGGCAACGCCGGCTGCAGCCTGGTCGTAGCTCGTGCGAGGCAGGTTGAGACCGGCCTGCTTGTATGCCCACTGAACGAGACCGGAGCAGTCGAATGCGTCCGGGCCGGCTGCGCCGTACACGTACGGGGAGCCCAGCTTGCTCTCTGCGGCGCGAACTGCCTGCTCACCAACACTGGAGATGGGAGCGGCCGGTGCAGCCGGTGCGATGTCGGTGATGCCCGGAATGACCGGCAACTGAGGAATAGAAACGCCCGGAACCTCGAACGTGCCGACGCCGGGGATGGTGATGGGGTCTGCCGAGGCAGGTGCAGCGGTTGCAGCGAATGCTCCGACTGCGAGCGCGCCGGCTACTGCCAACTGCGCTGAACGCTTGAAACTCTGTGACGCCACTTAAGGGGTGCTCCATTTCTTCCATTCATCCGCCGACCGAGTTAGCTGACGGGTTCGGGCTGGGAAGATCAGCCCTACCCGCGTGGTCTGCAGCGATCCTGCGTGCTGCACCCCAGGCGGGATTCACCCCAGTGGAAACTTGGGTTCCCGGTTCGGGTTCCTCGCGGAGATCCCGATTAGGCGGTTCCTGACGATGCCGGTCCTGTTTGGTCCGGCAAGACTTCGTTAGGTCTCAGGAAGGTTACGAAATGATCGCGACGATGTCGACCGCTTCGTGACAATCGTGCCCGATTCGCCGGAAATCGTGGTGCCGCGCCCGCGATACGCCCGGCGGGTCACGGGGAGATAACAACAGGTCGGTTCGGCGACCCACTCCAGGCCGTCAAACCCGCGCCCGCTACCCACTGCCAAGGCTCACCAAACCCGACAATCCGATCTTCCATGCAGTTCAACGATGATTACTTGAAACTAGAACTTGTTCCGGTCACGGACGCGGTTTCAGCCGTCGACAGACGCACCGAAGACCCCCTCGACTCGCCCTACTCACAAGTAGGCGCGCGTCCACATTCGCGAGTTCCCACCGCAAGTGTGATCCTCGTCTCTCCTACTTTTGTCGGGCGTTCATCGACCGATTTCGCAACGGAAGTCCGTGCGGGTCGGATTCCGTGTCTGCACTCTCGAATTCGTGTCGGGGGGTACTTCTACTGTCTGCGGTGTGAGTCCCGCCTCGGCCCGAGAATTTCCGTCTCCGCCCCCGTTCTCCGACGGGGAGAAGTTCGACGTCGGGCGGCAACTGAGCTTCGACGAACTGGACACACCGCTGAGCGAGACAACATTTGTCGTCGTCGACCTCGAGACCACAGGGGGCAGCGCCGACCAGGACTCCATCACCGAGATCGGCGCCGTCAAGATCCGCGGCGGCGAGGTACTGGGCGAAATGGCAACACTCGTCGACCCCGGCCGGTCGATTCCGCCGTACATAGTCGAACTGACCGGAATCACCACAGCCATGCTGATCGGTGCACCTCCCATCGAACGTGTCCTGCCTGCTTTTCTCGAGTTCGCCGAGGGCGCGGTGCTGGTGGCACACAACGCGCCGTTCGACATCGGTTTCCTCAAAGCAGCGGCGTCACGCAGCGCGCGCCCGTGGCCTGCGTTCCGTGTCCTGTGCACCGTCAAACTCGCCCGGCGCGTACTCACACGCGACGAAGCACCTTCGGTGAAGCTCTCCGCACTCGCCCATCTCTTCCAAGTGACCACCCAGCCGACGCACCGGGCTCTCGACGACGCGCGTGCGACCGTCGACGTCCTCCACGGACTGATCGACAGGGTCGGAAACCAGGGTGTCCACAGTTACAGCGAACTAGTCGACTACCTGCCCAACATTTCCTCGCATCAACGGGCCAAACGGTCCTTCGCCGCAAACCTGCCGCGAAGCCCCGGTGTCTACCTTTTCCGCGGTCCTTCCGACGAAGCCCTCTACATAGGAACTGCTACCGACCTTCGACGCCGCGTCCGCAACTACTTCACCGGTTCGGAGACCCGCGGCCGGATGAAGGAAATGGTCGCGCTGGCCACCCGTGTGGACCATGTCGAGTGCGCGCACGCTCTCGAGGCCGGGGTGCGTGAACTACGACTGCTGAGCGCGCATGCGCCGCCGTACAACCGTCGCTCCAAGTTTCCCAAGCGAGGTTGGTGGATCACCCTCACCGACGAGGCGTTTCCGAGACTGTCCGTGGTTCGCACGCCCACGGCCGATTCGATCGGCCCGTTCACCTCTCGCGCCGACGCAGTCGACGTCGCCGACACCGTCGCAGAGTTCAGTCGTCTGCGCACGTGTACCAAGCGTCTCGGACGCGGCGCCGTTCACGGCCCTGACTGCCCCGCTCGCGAACTGGGGGCGTGTCCAGCCTCCTGGACCCCGGAAATCAACGCAGAGGACTACGCGGCCGCCCCTGAGGCCGTGCGTGGATTCTTCCGAGGAACCAACGACGCTCCCCTCCAACAGATGCAGGCCCGGATCGACGAGCTGTCCGCACACGCGTTGTTCGAGAATGCTGCGCGTCTGCGTGACCGAACGGTCGCAGTCGCCACCGCAGTGCGGCGCACTCAGCGACTCGCCGCAGTCGCGGCGATCGAACAACTCGTTCTCGCCCGCCCCACCGGAGACGGCGGCTGGGAGCTGTCGGTGATCCGGTCCGGGCGTCTCGCGTCCGCCGGGCTCGCCAGACGTGGGACTCACCCGATGCCCGTCGTCGACGCCATCACCGCGGCGGCCGAAACCGTCCTACCGGACGACGCCCCGTTCCGCGGCGCGTCACCCGAAGAACTGGGACTGATCGCAAGGTGGCTCTCGTCGGACGGTGTCCGAATCGTGTCGGCGACATCCGGATACGTCGAACCTGTGAGCGGCGCCGGCAAGTGGGAAGCCTGGTGCCGACTCGCCCGAGCCGGAACCGAATCCGAACATCGATGACGTAACGGCGGGGCGGCACCCCTAAGCTCGATCGAAACCGCCGGGTCATCACAACCCGCAGGGAAATCGAGGAGAGAAATGATCAACGCCATCGTCATGATTCACGCCGAGTCCGCTCGGATCCCGGAAACCGCGCAGGCCGTCGCCGACCTGTCCGGAGTGACCGAGGTCTACTCGTGCGCAGGTGACGTCGATTTGATCGCCATCGTGAAAGTGCGTGACCACGCCCAGATCGCCGACGTGGTCACCGGAGGAATCAACAAGGTGCCCGGCGTTCTCCGAACCGCCACACACATTGCGTTCCAGTCATTCTCCAGCGCAGACGTCGAGGCCGGTTTCTCGCTGGGTGAATAGCCCCTCGATCAGGCTTGGTCGGCCAGCTCGGCGGTGAGCGCCGCCCACTTGTGAAGCAGTTCAGCGCCCGCGCCGCTGTCGATCGCGGCAGCGGCTGCAGTCATCCCGGCAGAGATCGCACTCTCGAGATCGTCGCCGACACCGTTGAATGCCGCGATGGCTGCTCCCGCGTTCAGCAGGACCGCGTCCCGGACCGGCCCCTTCTGCCCGGAAAGCAGCGTTCTGGCGACGGTGGCGTTGATTTCGGCGTCGCCTCCACGCAACTCTTCGAGAGGAACGCGGTCGATTCCGAGGTCACGCGGATCCAGCGTGACAGTTCGCACACTTCCACCCCCGACGATGTGAACCGTCGACGTCGTCGATGTGGTCAGTTCGTCCAGTCCGTCGTCTCCCCGTACCACCAACGCCGAATTGCCGCGCTGCGCAAGGACTCCCGCGACGACCGAGATCAGTTTCGGAAATGCGCACCCGATCAGCCCGGCACGCGGACGAGCCGGATTGGTCAGTGGACCGAGCACGTTGAATGCCGTCGGAATGCCGATTTCCTTGCGAGGGACCGCCGCAAAGCGCAGTGCGGGATGGAAGACCGGCGCGAAACAAAAGCCGATGCCGACCTCTTCGACGCACCTCGCAACCTGCTCCGGCCCGAGGTTGATGCGAACGCCGAGCGCCTCGAGCACGTCGGCGCCACCGCTCTTGGACGAAGCAGCGCGGTTGCCGTGCTTGACAACTCGCACACCGGACGCGGCAACCACGATCGAGGCCATCGTCGAGATGTTCACCGTGTTGGAGCGGTCACCACCCGTGCCGACGATGTCGACGACGTCGGAATCGACCGGCACGCGCCTGGAGTGTTCGAGCATCGCGGCGGCGAGCCCTTCCAACTCCGCGGGGGTTTCTCCCTTCATCTTCAGACCGACCCCGAAAGCAGCGATCTGAGCGGAGGTGGCGTTGTCCGACATGATCTCGCCCATAGCCCACCGACTGTCGGCTTCCGACAAGTCACTGCCGTCCGTGAGCAAACCGAGAATCATCGGCCAGGACCGCACCACTGCACTCGAATCGACGTTCACGGCGTTGGATGCGTCGGTGCCGGCCATAGTGCCTTGGTCCCCTGTCGTTCAAGTGGGCTGGATTTCGAGCTGTCGTTTCGAGCTGTCGTTTCGCGCTGCCATTTTGTGCTGCCGATGACCCTCGCAGCCTAGTCAGTGAGGTAACGAGGAAACCGAATAGGGCCGCTCAGGACTTTCTGCGACCGCGTTTGGGCGGCGCCTCCGCAAGTATCGGGGGCTGGAGCGCGTCCCACCCGGCGACCGAACCACCGAGTCGCTGCGCCAGACCGGCCATTCGTGACCGCTCCTGGGAGCAATGCAGTGCGTCAAGCACCTGGACACGCTCGAAGACGACGCGAACCGAATTCTCGACCGTCGGAGTCACGTCCTCGGGCCGACTCGAGCCTCGCACATATCCGTCCTGGGCGACGATGCTCTCGGCATCGGCTACCGAGCCCTCCGGGAGGTCGAGATGATGCCGCAGAACCACTTCGGACTCCGCCCTGAACTCCGGCTCGGTGGAGGCGGCACGTTCGAGAGCCGTCGAGCTCGCCTCGGCGTCGTCGAAGCCTTCGGCAACGACGACCAGATCCGACCGCCCTGCATCGAGCGGTGTCGGAATCTTCGTGCCGAAAATTCTCAGGAACCACGGTCTACTCTTGTGTGTAGCTGCCATCGCGCCAGCATATTCCGACCACGCCACCAGCGCGTTCGCCGCCCGATCCCGCGAACTCGAGCCGAGCGACGCGCCGATGGTGGACCCGAGTGGTCGTCTCTTACGACGAAGCGTCATACTTCTGTCTGTGACGAGCGCAGTAGGGACTTCAGGATCGGCAATCACCCAACGCGTGCACTCGCTGAACCGGCCGAATATGGTCAGCGTTGGCACCATCGTGTGGTTGTCAAGTGAGCTCATGTTCTTCGCAGGGCTCTTTGCCATGTACTTCGTGGCACGAGCTCAGGCGAACGGAAATTGGCCGCCGGAGCCAACCGAATTGAACCTTTATCTGGCCGTGCCGGTGACCTTGGTGCTTATCGCATCTTCGTTCACCTGCCAGATGGGTGTCTTCGCGGCTGAGCGTGGCGACGTCTTCGGACTTCGTCGCTGGTACACCATCACCTTGGTCATGGGGGCGTTCTTCGTCGCCGGCCAGGGTTACGAGTACTACCACCTCGTGCACGAGGGCACCACGATTTCGAGCAGCGTGTACGGCTCGGTGTTCTACATGACCACCGGCTTCCACGGTCTGCACGTCATCGGCGGTCTCATCGCCTTCGTCTTCTTGATCGCACGTACCCGGGTCAGCAAGTTCACGCCCGCCCAGGCCACCGCCGCGATCGTTGTTTCGTACTACTGGCACTTTGTCGACATCGTGTGGATCGCGCTGTTTGCCACGATTTATTTCATCCGTTAATCAGCTGTACGCCCCAGGCAGCCCCTGACGTCCAGTTCCGTCCCGACATACCAAAGGGATACAGATGAGTTCATCCCCCCCTCCCGCATCCGATAACTCAGCGAATGCCGCGAAGTCGCGTCGCCAGCGGAAAATCCGCCGGCGCGTCACTGGCGCGCTCGTATTGATGATGGGATTGATCAGCGCAGGTTTCCTCGCTTCGGCGTTGACACCAGCTCCGCAGGTTGCGACCGCCAGTGACGATTCAGCAGCCCTGATTCGTGAAGGCAAGCAGCTGTACGACACGTCATGCATCACGTGCCACGGCGCGAACTTGCAGGGCGTGCAGGACCGCGGTCCCAGCCTCATCGGCGTCGGCGAAGCAGCCGTGTACTTCCAGGTCTCTTCTGGTCGTATGCCGGCAGCTCGCAACGAGGCCCAGGCTGCACGCAAGGACCCCAAGTTCGATGCTGCGCAGACCGACGCCCTCGGCGCTTTCATCCAGGCCAACGGCGGCGGCCCGACGCTCATCCGCGACGAGAACGGCGAAATCGCCCAGTCCTCGCTGCGCGGTGGCGACGTCGGACGCGGCAGTGAGCTCTTCCGGCTCAACTGCGCGTCGTGCCACAACTTCACCGGCCGCGGTGGCGCACTGTCCTCGGGCAAGTACGCCCCGGTCCTGGATCCGGCCAGCGAGCAGCAGATCTACGCTGCCATGGTTACCGGTCCCCAGAACATGCCGAAGTTCTCGGATCGTCAGCTGACGATCGAGGAGAAGAAGGACATCATCGCCTACGTCAAGTCGTCGGGCGAGTCGAAGGACCCCGGTGGGTACGGGCTCGGTGGCCTCGGTCCGGCCTCTGAGGGTCTCGCCATGTGGGCCGTCGGAATCATCGCTGTCGTCGGTGCAGCATTGTGGATCGGAGCAAGGTCATGAGCGACGCTGGCCAGCATGGCGGCGATACGCCTAAGAAGTACACAGATGAAGAGCTCGACGCGATGTCACGCGACGACCTGGTCAAGCTGGGTACCAATCTCGATGGCGTCGATGTCGTCTACCGCCGTGATCGTTGGTCGGTAAAGGGCACCAGGGCGGAAAAGCGCGCCGAGCGCAACGTCGCCTTCTGGTTCGGCCTCGCCGGCGTTTCGGCGATCGCGTTCATCGCGATCTACCTGTTCTGGCCCTGGGAGTACGCAGGCGCCGGTGACGAGAACTACGGCAAGTACAGCCTGTACACCCCGCTGATCGGGTTGACCATGGGTCTGGCGATCCTCGGCGTCGGCATCGGTGCCGTTCAGTTCACCAAGAAGTTCATCCCCGAAGAGGTCTCGATCCAGGACCGCCACGACGGTGGTTCCACCGAGGTCGATCGTCGCACGATCGTCGCCGAGCTCGGCGACACCCTCGAGACGTCCACCCTCCCCCGCCGCAAGGCCATCAAGCGCAGCTTGATGTTCGGCGGCGGCGCACTCGGCGTCATGATGGTCATGCCCCTCGGCGGACTCATCAAGAACCCGTGGGCCAAGGGCGACGACTCACCTCTGTGGGTGTCCGGCTGGACCCCGAACTACCCGGGCGAGACCATCTACCTGCGTCGTGACACCGGCCGTCCCGAGGACATCGTCCTCGTTCGCCCGGAAGATCTCGATGCCGGTTCGATGGAAACGGTCTTCCCGTTCCGCGAGTCCGACCGTGGCGACGAGCACGCTCTGCTCGCAGCACTGCGCGGCATTCGTAACTCGGTGATGCTCATCCGCCTTCGCACGGAAGACACCGCGCGTGTCACCAAGCGTAAGGGCCAGGAAAGCTTCAACTACGGCGATTACTTCGCCTACTCGAAGATCTGCACCCACCTGGGTTGCCCCACCTCGCTCTACGAACAGCAGAGCAACCGTATTCTGTGCCCCTGCCACCAGTCGCAGTTCGACGCACTGACCTACGGCAAGCCGATCTTCGGTCCCGCTGCTCGCGCACTTCCGCAGTTGCCTATTACAGTGAACGAAGAGGGCTTCCTGGTCGCCGACGGTGACTTCATCGAAGCACTCGGCCCGGCATTTTGGGAGCGTCGACCGTGACCACAACAACAACCAAACCGTCCAAGATCAGCGCGGCAGCGGCTGGACAAGCGGAGGCTATGGACTCCCGCTACCACCTCGCCGCAGGCATGCGCCGGCAGATCAACAAGGTCTTCCCGACGCACTGGTCCTTCATGCTCGGCGAGATCGCGCTCTACAGCTTCGTGATCCTGCTGATCTCCGGTGTGTTCCTGACGCTGTTCTTCGATCCGTCGATGGCACACGTCGTCTACCAGGGCGCATACCAGCCGCTTCGTGGTGTCACGATGTCTCGCGCCTACGAGACGACCCTGAACATCTCCTTCGAGGTGCGCGGCGGTCTCTTCGTTCGCCAGATTCACCACTGGGCTGCACTGATGTTCGCGGCGTCGATCATCGTTCACCTCGCTCGCATCTTCTTCACCGGCGCCTTCCGTCGCCCGCGTGAAGCGAACTGGGTCATCGGCTGCCTGCTGCTCATCCTGGCGATGTTCGAAGGCTTCTTCGGTTACACCATCCCCGACGACCTGCTCTCGGGCACCGGCCTCCGCGCCGCCTTCGGTGGTATCACGATGAGTATCCCGATCGTCGGTACCTGGATGCACTGGCTGATCTTCGACGGCGACTTCCCCGGCGACCTCATCATCCCGCGTCTCTACGTCGCTCACGTGCTGCTGTTCCCGGGCATCATCCTGGCTCTGATCGCCGGCCACCTCGCGTTGGTCTGGTACCAGAAGCACACGCAGTTCCCCGGCCCCGGCCGTACGGAACAGAACGTCGTCGGCGTCCGCATCCTCCCGGTCTTCGCGATGAAGGGTGGCGCGTTCTTCGCCATGACCTTCGGCGTGCTCGCACTGCTCGGTGGTCTGTTCCAGATCAACCCCGTGTGGAACATCGGTCCGTACAACCCGTCACAGGTCTCGGCAGGTTCCCAGCCCGATATCTACATGATGTGGACGGACGGCCTTGCTCGACTGTGGCCGGCGTGGGAGATCTACCTGTTCAACCGGTACACGATCCCTGCAGTGTTCGCCGTCGCCCTGATCATGGGGCTCGTCTTCGCACTGTTGATCGCGTACCCGTGGATCGAGAAGCGTCTCACCGGAGACGACGCTCACCACAACATCCTGCAGCGCCCGCGCGACGTGCCGGTCCGTACCGCTATCGGTGCGATGTCCATCGCGTTCTACCTGGTGCTCACGATCTCCTGCATCAACGACATCATCGCGTACCACCTGCACATCTCGCTGAACGCAATGACGTGGATCGGCCGTATCGGCATGGTCATCCTTCCGCCCATCGCGTACTTCGTGACGTACCGGTTCTGCATCGGCCTGCAGCGCAGTGACCGTGCAGTCCTCGAACACGGCATCGAGACCGGCATCATCAAGCGGATGCCGAACGGCCAGTACATCGAGATCCACCAGCCGCTCGGCCCCGTCGACGAGCACGGACACCCGATCCCGCTCGAGTACCAGGGTGCTGCTGTCCCGAAGAAGATGAACAAGCTCGGCCTCGCCGGCAAGCCCGGTAGCGGTAGCCTGATCACCGCTGACCCAGTCGAGGAGAGCGAGGCTCTCGAAGCCGCTCATCACGAAGCTGAGCACGAGCAGCTTCAGATCCTTCTGGACTACCAGAACCGAACCAACGGCAAGTCCGATGGTTCCAGTGGAGAACTCCACTAAGAACGTCAGCTGACCAGTGAGGCCCCGAACCGGATTCCGGTTCGGGGCCTCACTCGTTCTCTGAGCGATTCAGTATGGACAACCTCCAAGTGGGGCACCGCTCCCCCGGTTCGTCGTCTGAGCGTCGACAACAGCAGGCACTACGCTTTGCTAGACCTCGAGCACATTCGAATAGTGCTCCACCGTCGGGAACGGCTCGTAGAAGTGATGGAGAAGTTCTCGCCACTTCTCGTATCCCGTGGACTGACGGAACCCGATGGTGTGTGACTCCACGTCTTCCCACTCGACCAGCAGGAGATATCGCTCCGGTGATTCCAGGCAGTGCGAGAGCCGCAGCCTGATGAATCCGGGAACCTCGGAGATGATGGTTCGGGCCACGTCGAATGCGGCCTCGAAACGCGCTGACTGCGACGGATCGACCTGCAGGACGGCATGTTCGAGAATCATCTACGGAGTGTTGCACGTTCTCGGGAGTCCCCTCGAGGCGTTGTCGCCTGGTGAGATACTCGGACCATGACATCCCATGCACGCGGCACCTTCGAGATCGATCTTCGCCCCGCCGATCCTGAGCTCTCCGGACGCGTCGGACGCTTCGAGTTCGACAAGACGTTCATCGGCGGCGTCGAAGGCACGTCGTCCGGACTGATGCTGTCCGCGGGCGATCCGACAGCCGGTGCAGCGGGCTACGTCGCTTTGGAGTTTGTCACGGGGCAGGTCGACGAAGCTGTGGGATCGTTCGCCCTGCAGCAGTTCGGTCAGATGATCGACGGAACGCAGAAGCTTCTGTACGAGATCGTGCCGGGGTCCGGAACCGGCGAGTTGAAGGGCATCGCAGGCACTCTCGAGCTGGAGGTCGTCGACGGTCTGCACCGCTACGACCTCGAATACTCGCTCCACGATTGACAGAGAGCGGTTGTTGACAGGCACCCTCCTACCACCGAAACGTACATAAACGACAACAGAGGCGCCGTACCCGGGTGGGTGCGGCGCCTCTGTTCGAGTGCGGGTGAAACTAGTGCTTCTCAGGTCCGGTGTAGTACTCGAACACCAGGCCTGCGGCTGCGGCGAGCACACAGACAACTGCGACTGCGATGAGCCACGGCTGGAAGTACGCCAGCGACACTGCCGCGAGTGCAGCAGCAGCGGCAAGCAGGATCGGCCAGAAGCTACCCGGGCTGAAGAAGCCCAGTTCTCCTGCACCATCCGAGATTTCAGCGTCGTCGTAGTCCTCGGGACGGGTGTCCAGACGACGGGCGACGAAGCGGAAGTAGGTACCCACGATGAGCGTCAGACCTGCAGACAGGACGATGGCCGTCAGTCCGGCCCACTCGATACCTGTGCGTGACAGAGCGGTGAACACTCCGTAGATGATCGCGACGAGAATGAAGAACATCGTCAGGATCTCGAAGAGCTTGGCTTCGATCTTCATATCAGCACTTGTCCTTGTTCAGTGAAGAGGCTGGCCGGCTCAGTTGCCTGCAGTGGCGACGGTTGCCTGACGGTACTCGCGGTCGGTGTTGAACGGCGTGGTCGACGTAGCCACCGGCGACTGACCGATTGCCTGCAGAGCCTCAGCGGTCGTCAGACCACCCTTGCCCTCCGCGTCACCCTTGCGCAGTTCGATGTACTTGGCGAAGTCCTCGGGCGAAACCGCACGAACCTCGAAGTTCATCATCGCGTGGAACGTGCCACACATTTCTGCACAACGCCCGACGAACGCGCCTTCCTTCTCGATCTCACTGATCTGGAAGATGTTGTCCGAGTGGTTCTCCTTGGGGTTCGGGAGAACGTCGCGCTTGAACAGGAACTCAGGCACCCAGAAAGCGTGGATGACGTCCGAGGAAGCAAGTTCGAACTGGATCCGCTTGCCGGTGGGCAGAACGAGGATCGGGATCTCCTGGCTGGAGCCGACGGTCTCGATCTTGTCGTAGTGCAGGTAGCTCAGGTCCTCGGTGCTGTTGCCGTGGATCGGGCCGGGGACTTCTTCCCCGTGTTCGTTCACGGTGGAACCCTCGGTCTTTGCAGCCTCTTCGGCCTCGACGTCGATTCCGTTGTACTTGGCGGAGCCGTCACCGAACTCGATGGAGCGGTAGCCGAACTTCCAGTTCCACTGGAAGGCCGTGACGTCTACGACGACGTCAGGATTGTCCGTCTTGTCCAGAACATGGTTCTGAACGATGACGGTGAAGTAGAAGAGAACCGCGATGATGACGAAGGGAACTGCCGTGTAACCGAGTTCGAGCGGCACGTTGTATGCCGTCTGACGCGGGAATTCCGGCGAGTCCTTCTTCTTGCGGTGGAAGATGACGGCCCAGAAGACCAGCCCCCACACCAGCACACCCATGACGAGGGCGGCTACAACCGACCACGTCCACAGCTCACGCATGCGCGTCGCCTCCGGGGTGATGCCCGAAGGCCACCCGAAACGAAGCACTTCGTTGTCGATGGAGCAACCCGACAGCAGCAAGGCAGCAATGCCCAGAGATACTGCCAGCCCCGCTCGCCGAAGGATCCGACCTTGCGCCACGTTCACGCCTTCCTGATCGCCACAAAATTCAACTAGGGCATGCCCGGAGGGAAGGCCCAATTACTACGCAGCGTAGACCAAAGCCGGGCGCTATCCATCCTCGGGTCCTCGCCCGTGTCGCGGCGGACGTCACACAGCTCTCTCAGGTGCTGCTCAGGAACGGCTCAGGTCGTTTCGGCGACGCACATCACGTCGATTCGTTCCGCTGCGATCGGCAGGGACGTCGATCTGCGGCATACTTTCGTCAAGAGTTCGTTGACCTCTCCCCGACACTCGTGTCCGGGAGCCTTCTGTACAAAAATTCTGAATCGAGGAACCGGACGCTGTGTGTGGACTGCTCGGGCTACTGACATCTGGCGGAACCAGCGAGGACGCCGTCTCGCGGGTCGACCAGGCGATGCATTGCCTTCGTCACCGCGGGCCGGACGAACACGGGACGTGGAACGACGATCACCTCGTCTTCGGGTTCAACCGCCTGGCGATCATCGACATCGCTCATTCCCACCAGCCGCTGCGTTGGGGCCCACCGGAGAACCCGGAGCGTTATGCGCTCACGTTCAACGGCGAGATCTACAACTACTTGGAGATCCGCGCCGAACTGGTCAAGGACCACGACGCCAAGTTCTTCACCGAGGGCGACTCCGAGGCCATCGTCGCTGCATTCCACTACTGGGGTGAGGACGCGGTCCGGCGCCTGCGCGGAATGTTCGCGTTCGCGATCTGGGACACCGACACACGCGAGCTGTTCATCGCGCGCGATCCGTTCGGGATCAAGCCGCTGTTCATCGCGACCGGCGCCGGCGGCACCGCGTTCGGCAGCGAGAAGAAGAGCCTGCTCGAACTCACCGATCTGATCGGCATCGGTACCGAGCTGGATCCGCGTGCCATCGAGCACTACACCGTTCTGCAGTACGTACCGGAGCCGGAAACACTGCACAAGCAGATCCGACGCCTGGAGTCGGGCAGCTTCGCCCGGGTGCGTCCGGGCGAGGAGCCCACGTTCACGCGGTATTTCACGCCGAAGTTCCCGGCCAAGCCTTTTGCACCTGGCACCGAGAAGGCGCGCTACCAGGAAATCGCCGAGGCACTCGAGGATTCGGTCGCCAAGCACATGCGCGCCGACGTCACCGTCGGTTCGTTCTTGTCCGGTGGTATCGACTCCACGGCGATCGCGGCGCTGGCGATGCGCCACAACCCCAACCTGATCACCTTCACGACCGGTTTCGAACGTGAGGGCTATTCCGAGGTCGACGTCGCTGCAGAATCTGCCGCAGCGATCGGCGCGAAGCACGTCGTCAAGGTGGTCTCCCCCGCCGAGTTCGCCGCTGCCATTCCCGAGATCGTCTGGTACCTCGACGACCCGGTAGCCGATCCGGCATTGATTCCGCTGTGGTTCATCGCGAAGGAAGCGCGCAAGCACGTCAAGGTCGTGCTGTCCGGCGAGGGTGCCGACGAGCTGTTCGGCGGCTACACGATCTACCGTGAGCCGTTGTCGCTCAAGCCTTTCGAGTACCTCCCCAAGGGACTGCGTCGGGCTGCCGGCAAGTTGTCCGAACGCATCCCGGACGGCACTCGCGGCAAGAGTCTGCTCAACCGCGGTTCCTTGACGCTCGAGGAGCGCTACTACGGAAATGCTCGTAGCTTCAACGACGCTCAGCTCCGCGCCGTCCTGCGCGATTTCCGCCCCGAGTGGACTCACCAGGACGTCACTGCGCCGATCTACGCGCAGTCACGGGACTGGGATCCGGTTGCGCGGATGCAGCATCTCGACCTGTTCACCTGGCTGCGCGGCGACATCCTCGTCAAGGCAGACAAGATGACGATGGCCAACTCGCTGGAACTGCGTGTGCCGTTCCTCGATCCCGAGGTCTTCGACGTCGCGTCACGCGTACCGCTCGATCAGAAGATCACGAAGGACACGACCAAGTACGCACTGCGCCAGGCCCTGGAAGGCATTGTGCCGCACCATGTTCTGCACCGCGCGAAGCTCGGATTCCCGGTTCCCCTGCGCCACTGGCTGCGCGGCACCGAACTCTTCGACTGGGCACATCTGCAGATCGAAGAGTCGGGAACCGACCACATCTTCGACAAGCAGGCCGTCGTGAAGATGCTCAACGATCACCGCGAGGGCGTGTCCGACCACAGCCGACGCCTGTGGACCGTCCTGACCTTCATGGTCTGGCACGGAATCTTCGTGGAGAAGCGCATCGTGCCGCAGATCCAGGAACCGGTGTACCCGGTCAATATCTAGGCCTTCGGCCCCGTGAGCGGTTAGGGAGTCTCCGAACTCCTCAACCACTCACGGGGCGGAGCCCTACTTCGGCAGGATCGTCGCGATCTCGTCCGCTGCCGCGCTGCCGTATGCGTCGGTAAGGCGCTTGAGTGCCTCGTCGCGATTGAACACCCACTCCTGCGTTCCCACGGTCTCGAGAATCAACACAGCGACCAAAGATCCCAACTGTGCAGCACGCTCGAAGCTCAGACCGGCGCCGTGTGCGAGCAGGAACCCGGCGCGGAAGCCGTCACCAACGCCCGTCGGATCCACCTTGCCGGTCTCGGGCACTACGTCGACGCGCACCCAATTGCCTTCGGCGTCAACAATTTCCACACCCTTGGAGCCGAGGGTGGTGACACGGATGCCGACCTGCGCGCGGATCTCTTCCTCGCTCAGACCAGTCTTCTGCTGAAGAAGACCCCACTCGTACTCGTTGGTGAACAAGTACTTCGCGCCGTGAATGAGCGCCTTGGCCTCGTCACCGGACAGGCGGGCAAGCTGCTGCGACGGATCCGCTGCGAACGGAATCCCGAGCAGACGGCATTCGTCGGTATGGCGAACCATGGCCTCGGGGTCGTTGGCGCCGATCAGCACCAACTCGACTGCGCCTGCAGTCTTGGCCACTGCCGCGAGTTCGATCTCGCGAGCCTCGCTCATCGCACCGGGGTAGAACGACGCGATCTGCGCCATGTCCTCGTCGGTGGTGCACACGAAACGCGCCGTATGTGCCTTGTCCGAGATACGGACCGCGCTGCAGTCGACGCCGTTGTCCTCGAGCCACGTGCGGTACTCGGCGAAGTCGGCACCGACTGCGCCGACGAGTAGCGGGGACCCACCGAGCACGCCCATGGCGTAAGCGATGTTGCCGCCGACACCACCGCGGCGAATCACGAGATCGTCGACCAGGAAACTCAGCGAAACGTGGGCGAGCTGATCGGCGAGGAGCTGATCGGCGAAGCGGCCGGGGAAGCGCATCAAGTGGTCGGTGGCGATGGAACCGGTTACCGCAATAGTCACGGATCGTGGCCTTTCAGCGAAGTGAGTACAAGAATGAAAGAGGAGCAAAAGTTCACGTTACCGCCCGTAGCGCCGTCATCGGCGTCCGAGCTGTCGGATCGGAACGGTCTACGTACGAGTCACCACAAACAACTGACGCGAAACCGAATGTCGGTTCCGCGTCAGTTGTTCGTGAATTGAGTTGTGATCGACAGACTCAGTTGAACGAGTCACCGCAGGCGCAGGAGCCTGTTGCATTGGGGTTGTCGATCGAGAAGCCCTGCTGCTCGATGGTGTCGAGGAAGTCGATGGACGCACCTTCGACGTACGGCGCGCTCATCCGGTCGACAACCAGATTGACGCCGTTGAAGTCGACAGTGAGGTCACCGTCGAGCGTGCGGTCGTCGAAGAACAGCTGGTACTTCAGTCCGGCACAGCCGCCGGGCTGCACTGCAATACGCAGCGCGAGGTCGTCGCGACCCTCCTGATCGAAGAGTGCCTTCGCCTTGGCGGACGCGGCCTCGGTCATCTTGACGCCGTGGGTGGCGGTCTCGTTCTGCACAGTCATGGGCTCTCCCTAATGTTCGTACCAACCCGTGAACGCTTCAACGGTACGCCGCTGCCGACTTATTCCCGCCAGTCCTTTACCGGGTGCGATTCGTCTTCATCCTATCCGGTCTTCCCGACACGGCAACGGCGCGTCGACGCTTGTGGATCCTCAGCTCCGGACGCCGCGCCAGATGTTCCACTCGCGTGCCGTGTGTTCGGCGAGTCCCTCGAGACACGCCGACGCTTCCTCCATCGCACGTTCCACCGACCCGGCGAAATCCGTCACCGACTTCGCCGCGACTATCGAGGTCGACGCATAGTCCGCCTCGTCGAGCGTCACCTGGCCGGCAAAGACGAGCGTCGGAACGCCGTGCGCTGCCCCCGCCGAAGCGAGCGTTGTGACGAGTTTGCCGCGCAGAGATTGGTGGTCGAACTTGCCTTCGCCTGTGATCACCAGGTCAGCGGAAGCCAGTAGCGCGGCCTGTCCGGTGCGATCCGCGACGACGTCGGCCCCGGATCGCCGCTGTGCACCGAGCGCAAAGAGCGCGGCACCGATACCACCCGCGGCGCCGGCACCCGGAAAATTCGACACTCGTTTTCCGGTGACGGACTCCAACTGTTCGGCCCATCTCGCGTTGCTCGCTTCGAGGACTGCGACGGCTTCGGCGTCGGCGCCCTTTTGCGGGCCGAACACCGCTGCCGCACCGTGCTCGCCGAGAAGTACGTGTTCGACGTCGGTGGCGGCGAACAACTGAGTGCCTGCCGTAGCCGCCGCTGCAACCTCCAGGCCGCCCAGCGCCTCCACCAGTCCACGTCCCCCGTCGGTGCAGCAACTCCCACCGAGTCCGACGACAACCGTCTTCACGCCTGCCTCGAGCGCGACAGCGATCAGCTCTCCCACACCGAGACTGTGCGCGGCGAGCGCAGTGTCCCGCGTCGGCGGACCTCCGAGCAGGCCGAGCCCGACGGCCTCGGCGGACTCGATGTACGCCGTGTCCGAATCGAACAGCCACGTGGCGTCGACGGCGGCGGTCAAAGGCCCGGACACCCGTGCAGTCCGGATGTCGCCCCCAGCCGTGGCCAAGACGTCGACGAAACCCGGCCCACCGTCGGATTGTGGCGCGGTGACAACGTCGTCTTCGGGTCGGCCACGTCGCCAACCGGCAGAAATGGACTCAGCCGCCTCGACGGCCGTCAACGTCTCACCAAACGAATCTGGAGCAACTATTACCCGCATAGCCGAAGTCTAAGAGTCCCGAATGACCCCGATGTTTCACGATCTCGCGCGTTTCAGTGCCTCGGGCGATCGGGTTTTTCAGAAAGACCGAGGTCGGTTTCCCAGACCGTGCACTTATCCAATAGCCTGGAGGTGTGAAATTGCTACGCCGCGGTGACTCAGACAACTCCGACAAACGTGACGTCGAGGGCACTGAGGCATCCTCGGCCTCCGAAGAGGCGCCCATCGAGCAGGTGGGCAAGGGCCGCCCCACACCCAAGCGTCGTGACGCCGAGGCGAAGAGGCGTGGCCCCGTTGCCCCTGCCCCGCTGACCGCGAAGGAAGCCCGCGCCCGCCGCAAGGCGACCCGCGGCTCCAAGGAGGACCGCAAGGCCGAAGCCGCCGAGCGTCGCGCATCGTCGGCAGACCGCCGCGCCCGCATGCTCGCCGGCGAGGACAAGTACCTGCTCCCCCGCGACAAGGGACCGGTTCGCGCCTACGTCCGTGACTTCATCGACGCTCGCCGCAACCTCGTCGGGCTGTTCATGCCGCTCGCGTTGATCCTCATCATGACCATGTTCGTCACGCCCGCGCTCCAGCAGATCGTCACACTGGCAATGCTCGTGATGATGCTCTTCATGGTCGGTGAAGGCATCTGGCTCGGTCGCATGATCAACAACCGCGTCGCCGAGCGCTTCCCCGACAGCACCGACGGCGGATTCAAGCTCGGCTGGTACGCGTTCGTTCGCGCGTCGCAGATCCGTAAGCTGCGCGCACCGAAGCCTCGTGTGGGGCCGGGCGACGCAATCTGAGCGTGACGAACACGTATAGAACCTTGGTCCTCGGCGGCGCGCGGTCTGGTAAGTCCGCGCACGCCGAGGATTTGGTTTGTGCAGGCTACTTACCCGAAAGTTCGGCACCGGTCCGGTACCTGGCGACAGCCAGACGTGATGTCTCCGACGCAGACTGGGAGAGCCGGATCGACCAGCACCGCAACAGACGGCCCTCCCATTGGTCGACGGTCGAAACCGCAGATGCCGGCGATCTCGCGGCGCAGCTCGAAAGCGATTCACACACAGCGACGTTGGTCGACGATCTGGGAACGTGGCTGACCACGGAACTCGATCGGCAAGGCGCCTGGGACGCTCCGCGCGGCACCGTCACTCCCGCTGCGGACAGCCTGGTCGCCAGTGTCGAGAACTATCGCGGACACCTGGTGCTGGTCAGCCCCGAAGTGGGTTTGGCCGTCATCCCCGAGACGCGGTCCGGACGATTGTTCCGCGACGAGATCGGCACTCTCAACGCTCGTATCGCGGCGGTGTGCGATCGTGTCGTACTAGTGGTTGCAGGGTTACCGCTCATCTTGAAAGATACTGCTGCACAACCGGAAGGCACGATGTGAGTACCGAGGCCAATCCAGGGGCCATTTCAGGGGCGAATCCAGATGCCAACCCTGACGTCGCGCCAGTCAGTAGCGCCGACTTCGAACCCGTCACCCCGCCCGACCGCGAGGTGCGAGCGCAGGCCGATGCGCGTCAGCGTGATCTGACCAAGCCGGCCGGTTCGCTGGGCCGACTGGAGGCTCTCGCCGGCTGGGCATCAGCCTGCCAAGGAGTTTGTCCCCCACATGCTTTCGCTCGGCCTCGCGTCGTCGTGTTCGCGGGTGATCACGGAATCGCCCGCAACGGGGTCTCCGCCTATCCGCCGGAAGTGACCGCACAGATGGTCGCCAACTTCCTCGGGGGCGGCGCGGCGGTCAACGTCCTCGCCGAGGTTGCCGGCGCCACGGTACGCGTCGTCGACATCGCAGTGGACGGCGATACCGATCCGTCCGTCTCGAACCACAAGGTACGCAGGTCTTCCGGGTCCATCGACCGCGAAGACGCCATGTCGAACGAGGAAACCCTTCAGGCCATCGCCGCCGGCCGAGCGATCGCGGACGAGGAAATCGACGGGGGCGCAGATCTTCTCATCGCCGGCGACATGGGCATCGGCAATACGACGCCCGCAACCGTACTCATCGCCGCACTCACGGACAGTGAACCCGTCGCGGTCGTGGGTCGAGGTACCGGTATCGACGACGCCGGATGGATCCGCAAGACCGCAGCGATTCGCGACGCTCTCCGGCGTGCCCGTCCGCACGTTCGCGACACAGTCGCGCTGCTGCGCACGTCTTCGGGTGCCGACCTCGCCGCGATGGCCGGCTTTCTGGCCCAGGCAGCTTCGCGTCGCACGCCGGTGATCCTCGACGGCGTAGTGGTCACCGCAGCCGCCATGGTTGCCGACGAACTGGCTTTCGGCGCACGTGAATGGTGGGTCGCCGGACACCGCTCCACCGAACCCGCCCACACCATCGCATTGACCCGCATGGGTCTCGACCCGATCGTCGAGTTCGACATGCGTCTCGGTGAAGGTTCAGGTGCAGTCACAGCTCTCCCGATTCTTCAGGGCGCAGTGGCGATCCTGAGCAAGATGGCGACATTCTCCGAAGCCGGTGTCAGCACTCAGGGCAGCGCACCTGCCGACGAACCGGAGTCGATCGACCTGACCAAGACCGATACGGCGGAGTGAGCGTGGCGGGCCCGCTGTCCGGAGTGCCGCTGGCCTTCTCGTGGCTGACGGTCCTTCCGGTTCGTGGTCCCTCCGACATCGATCGAACTGCCGGCCGTCGCGCCATCGCGGCAGCTCCGCTCACCGGGATCGCTCTCGGCATTGCCGCGACGTTTCTGCTCTGGGGCACAACCAGTATCGGCCTGAATCCCTATCTCGCAGGCTTGCTGACGGTAGGTGCGCTCGCTCTCGGGACACGCGGGATGCACGTGGACGGACTGGCAGACTCCGTCGACGGACTGGGTTGTTACGGTCCACCGGAGCGCGCCCGCGAGGTCATGCACAGCGGCGGTGCCGGACCGTTCGGGGTCGCGGCACTGTTCATCTTCCTTGGGCTGCAATCGGTCTCCTTCGGCGTCCTCGCTGTTGCCGACTCCCCCACGCAGTGGATCGCCGTTCTCGTATCTGTCGCGGCGGGTCGTGTGGCCGTCGTTTTTGCCTGCCGCCGAGGTATTCTCGCGTCGAGCCCGAGCGGATTCGGTGCGCTCGTCGCCGATTCACAACCGCTGTGGGCCGCAATCGTGTGGTCGGTTCCGCTGATCGCCGCTTCCGGCTTTGCCACCGACCGGTGGTGGCTCGGCCCTCTCGTGACCGCGTCGGCGCTGGTGATCAGTGTGCTGTGCGTGCGTCACTGCGTCCGTAGATTCGGCGGACTCAACGGAGACGTTCTCGGATTCGCACTCGAACTCACTGTGACGCTTACGGCCGTCGGCCTCACTCTCGGACTGTGATCCGACGTCGTGCGAGTAGGTGTCCTTGCGTACGAAGGTTGCCTCGCGGCCGAGATCTTCGTTTTCACCGACCTTCTCCTGATCGCCAATCGCGTCGCTGATGGAGCGCCCGCCGACCCCTTCGAGGTATCGGTCATCGCAGCGTCCGGCACGCCCGTCGTTGCGGCAGGTGGATTTTCGCTCGGCGTGCAGGAGGGGCATCACGACATCGATCACCTGGTTGTGCCGGGGTTCGAACTCGTGCCGTCCGAAGACCCTGCGACGCGTTTGTCGCTGTGGGACAGAGAAATCGAGTTCATCCGTGCGTGCGAGGCGCGCGGCGTTCGGGTGTCGTCGGTCTGCGTCGGCGCGTATCTGCTGGGCGAGGCGGGACTGCTCGACGGACGCCGATGTACGACGTCGTGGCTGTACGGTGCGGACCTCGCGAGTCGTTACCCCGGTGCGACGGTTCGAACCGACTCGTTGATCGTCCAGGACGACGGCGTCACCACCACTGCTGCGTTCACCGCCGCGCTCGACCTCGCAACAGCACTCGTGCGCGAGCATCTCGGCGACAAGATTGCGCGTACGACCGCAAGAATTACGCTGGCGCCCGAAAACCGAACCAGTCAAGCTCCGTACATCCTGGACTCGATGCTGCCCGCCAAACACACACAGTTTGCCGACGACGTCGGAAGGTGGCTGGTCGAACGGATGGCGGAACCTTACGACTTGGATCTGCTGTCGAGTGCTTTTCACCTCAGCACCCGAACCATGCTTCGGAAGTTCAAGGACGAGACCGGGGAATCGCCGCGCAGTTATCTGCAGCGTGCACGGATCCGAAAAGCGAAACGGTTGTTGGAATCGACCGACTGGCCTCTCGGAAAGATTCTGGGGCACATCGGCTATCAGGATCCTGGAACCTTCCGTCGCCTGTTCACCGACCGCGTCGGCATCAGCCCGGCCGACTACCGAAAGCGATTCCGCAACGGCGGCGCCGGATAGGTGCGAGGCGAGCCCGCCCGAAAACATGGCGAACCGCCCTCTTCTGTAGTCGATCCCGCGCCGAAAGACTGTGCAGAGGAATTGTTTCGACTACTGAGAGGGCTCACCGTGCCGAACCGGAGCATGACCGAAGACGATCCGCTCGAAGACTTCGACCGTCGAACGATCACCATCGACGCAGTGGCGAAGTCCGTGTACGTGGCCGGCACCGGTCCCGCAGTAATCGTCATGCCGGAGATGCCGGGCATCAGCCCGCATGTAGCGCGATTCGCCCGCTGGGTGCGCGACGCCGGTTTCACTGTCTTCGTTCCGTCACTGTTCGGCCGCGACGGCGCGGTCCCCACAGTGAACGAGGGGCTGACGGTGTTCAAGAGAGCCTGCGTCAGTGCAGAATTCCGCACCCTCGCTGCCAACGAACCGAGTCCGGCGGTCCGTTGGCTGCGTTCACTCGCCGCTTCCGCCCATGAGGAGAGCGGCGGACCTGGCGTCGGCGTGATCGGAATGTGCTTCACCGGTAACTTCGCGTTGTCGATGATGCTCGAACCCTCGGTCATCGCGCCGGTTCTCGCCCAACCGTCGTTACCGCTCGATCGACCGGACGAAACCGACAGCGGGCCCGAAGAACTCGAAGCCGTGCGCTCGAGACTCGAGGCCGAAGACCTCACGGTGCTTGCATACCGCTTTCGAGGTGACTCGTTCTGCCGCGCACAACGATTCGCCGCCTATTCGAAGGCCTTGGGCGAGCGCTTCGTCGGGAAGGTACTACCCGACGAAGCGGCCAACGCGACAACGTCGCCGTTCTTCGAACACGTCATTGCCAATCCACACAGCGTGGTGACGGCTCATCTCGTCGACGAGGCGGGATCGCCCACCACCGTCGCACGAGACGAGATTCTGCAGTTCTTCCGGGAGCGATTGCTCGCGGAACGAACCAGCGATCAGTGAAGTTTCGTCATCCAGCCGTGGGTGTCGGCGAAGGTTCCGCGCTGGATACCCGTGAGGGTGTCGCGCAGTGCCATCGTCACCTCACCCGGCTCGCCGTCGGCGATGGTGAACTCGCCCTCGGCGGACTTGACGCGTCCGACGGGGGTGATGACTGCTGCTGTGCCGCAAGCGAAGACCTCGGTGATTTCACCGCTCTTGCACTTGGTGCGCCATTCGTCGGTGCTGATCTTGCGCTCCTCGACGGCGAAACCGGAATCGGCGGCAAGGGCGAGCAACGAGTTGCGCGTGATGCCTGGCAACAACGAACCGGACAGCGACGGCGTCACGAGGCGAGCGTCGGGGCCCGAGCCGAAGACGAAGAACAGGTTCATTCCACCCATTTCCTCGACGTACGTGCGCTCGATGGCGTCGAGCCAGACCACCTGGTCGCAACCCTCGTCGGCGGCTTGCGCCTGGGCGAGGAGTGAAGCGGCGTAGTTGCCGGCGAACTTGGCCGCGCCGGTACCACCGGGGGCCGCGCGAACGTATTCGGTGGACAGCCACACACTGACCGGCTTGACGCCGCGCGGGAAGTACGCACCGGCAGGCGAGGCGATCAGCAGGTAGCGGTACTCGTCGGCGGGACGGACACCGAGTCCGGCTTCGGTGGAGAACATGAACGGACGGAGGTAGAGCGCGTCCTCGCCACCGGCTGCGGGAACCCAGTCGAGATCGACGTCGATCAGTTCGGTGATGGAATCGATGAACATCTGCGACGGGAGCTCCGGCATGGCCAGACGGCGCGCAGATGCCGCGAAACGCTCGGCGTTGGCCTCGACGCGGAACGAACTGATCTCGCCACCCGGCTGACGGTATGCCTTGAGGCCCTCGAAGATGGCCTGTCCGTAGTGCAAAACCATTGCGGCCGGATCGAGCTCGATGTTTCCGTACGGCAACACCTGGGCGTCGTGCCAGCCCTTGCCCGCGGTGTAGTCGATCGAGACCATGTGGTCGGTGAAGTGCCGCCCGAAGCCGGGCGCCGCCAAAATGTCACGGCGCTCGGCGTCGGACTTCGGGGACGAGCTCTGAACACGAACGAAATCGGCGGCACCTGTCATGGGCGCAATCCTATCGAACGTGAAAAAGCTCTCTACTTGGTGTTGGTCTCCACGAACGGAGGAGACACCACGACGCACCGAAGAGCACGACCACGGACGTCGACTTCGATCTCGTCGCCGGCCGAGACATTGGCACCGGAATCGAGGAGCGCCAACGCAATTCCCACTTTGAGCGAGGGCGAAAACGTCCCCGAGGTGGTCTCGCCGATTGCCTCGCCGTCACGCAGAACACCGAGGCCGGCACGAAGCACGCCGCGATCGAGAGCCTTGATCCCCCAGAGTTTGCGAGCCGGGCCGGCAGCCTTCTCGTCGGTCAAGGTCTCTTTGCCCCAGAATGTCGGCTTCTTCCAACCGATCGCCCATCCGCAGCGCGCTTCGAGCGGAGAAATCTCGAGCGAAAGCTCATGCCCGTGCAGCGGATACCCCATCTCGGTACGAAGAGTGTCACGGGCGCCGAGTCCTGCGGCCTGCCCACCCTCGGCGCGCACTGCCTCGAGAAGCGCGCGGAACAACGGCTCGCTGTCGTCCCACCGCGGCAGGAGTTCGTAGCCGACCTCACCGGTGTAACCGCTGCGGCACACACGAACAGGCACGCCGTTCCATTCCGCATCTTCGTACGCCATGTACTCGATCTCGGTGGGAAGTCCCAGAGCGGTCAGAACCGCCACCGATTTCGGACCCTGCACAGCCAGCACACCGTAGGCACGATGCTGATCCTCGACGGTGATTCCGTCCGGTGCCACAGCGACCAGAGCCGCAACGACGTCCGCGGTATTGGCTGCGTTCGGGACGAGGAAGATCTCGTCGTCGCTGACGTAGTACGCAATGAGGTCGTCGATGACACCACCGGACTCGTTGCAGCACAACGTGTACTGAGCCTTACCCGGCCCGATCTTGTTCAGGTCGTTGGTCAGTGCGGAGTTCACGAATTCCGCGGCGCCCGCGCCACGCACGACGGCCTTGCCGAGGTGACTGACGTCGAAGAGTCCGACATTCTCACGCACAGAGGTGTGTTCGGCCACGACGCCGGCGTACGAAACCGGCATCTGCCACCCCCCGAACGGCGCGAACGTCGCGCCGAGTTCGACGTGGACGGGGTGGATCGGGCCCTGCAACAGTTGTTCGTCGGTCATGGCCCACAACCTATCGGACTTCGCCGATCGAAACATGTCCGCAGCGAGAGCTCACCCGGCCGTGACGATCGCCCGTCCGCAAACTGCAAAGGGCCTAACATCGACTCAGGCATCCGCCAGAACCGGACGCATCGCACACTCACCTCACAGGAGACACCTTGAGCACTCGCACAGCCCGATCGTTGGGACCCGACCTCGTTCTCGCCGGCACAGTCGCCAAGCGCGCAGAGATACTGGTCGTCGGTCTGACGTCGGGTCCGGACGGCCCCGAAATCGCACTCAGCGAAGGCATCGTCGCCGAAGACGTACTCGCCGAGATCCTCGACAGCCTCATCGCCGTCGGCGCCACCGGCAAGCCCGAGCAGCTCACTCGTGTCCCGGCACCGAGCGAACTGTCGGTCACCAGCGTTCTCGCCGTCGGACTCGGCTCTGCCGACAAGCTCGGCAGCGAGCAGATCCGTAAGTCCGCCGGCGCCGCAGCTCGCTCGTTGTCCGGCATCGACACCGTCGCAACCACGCTCTCGATCCTCGACCTCGGTGCAGCCGCCGAGGGATTTGCGTTGGGCGCGTACAGCTTCACCGAATTCAAGTCGTCCATGACGGCTCCCGGTCCCGATTCGCAGCCACTGGCCCGCGTCGAACTTCTGGTGCCGTCGCCGCGCACGAAGGAGACCAAAGCGACGCTGGCACGGTCGGCTGCCATCGCCGAGGCCGTCGCCACCGCACGCGAGTTCGTCAACACTCCCCCGAGCCACCTCTACCCCGCCGAGTTCGCCGCGCGCGCGAAGGCACTGGGCGTCGAGGCCGGGCTCACCGTCCAGGTTCTCGACGAGAAGGCACTCGAGAAGGGTGGCTACGGCGGAATCATCGGCGTCGGCAAGGGCTCGTCACGCCAGCCGCGTCTCGTCCGCCTCGAATACGCGTCGAAGAAGCGTGGTGCCCGCAAGGTCGCACTGGTGGGTAAGGGCATCACCTTCGACACCGGCGGAATCTCCATCAAGCCCGCCGCCGGTATGGAGAACATGACCTCGGACATGGGCGGCGCCGCAGCCGTCATCTCCACCGTCGTGCTTGCCGCCAAGCTCGGCCTGCCCGTCAACGTCGTCGCATACGTACCGATGGCCGAGAACATGCCGTCCGCGACCGCCCAGCGTCCCGGCGACGTGCTGACCCAGTACGGCGGAATCACCATCGAGGTCGTCAACACCGACGCCGAGGGCCGTTTGATTCTTGCCGACGCGATGGTTCGCGCGGGTGAGGACAATCCCGACTACATGATCGACACCGCCACCCTGACCGGTGCGCAGATGGTCGCGCTCGGCAACCGCACCCCCGGAGTCATGGGCACCGACGAGTTCCGTGACCGCGTCGCCTCCATCTCGCAGAGCGTCGGCGAGAACGGCTGGGCCATGCCGCTGCCGGAGGAATTGCGCGGAGATCTCGACTCCAAGGTCGCCGACATGGCCAATGTCACCCCACACCGCTGGGGCGGCATGCTGGTCGCAGCTCACTACCTCAAGGAATTCGTTCCCGAGGGTGTCCAGTGGGCGCACATCGACGTCGCGGGTCCGGCCTACAACACGTCAGGGCCGTGGGGTTACACCGGCAAGGGCGGTACCGGCGTTCCCGTTCGCACGATGATCTCGGTCCTGGAGGACATCGCGGTAAACGGCTGACCCCTTGCTGTGCGCCTTTATTAACCCCCCGCGGTTAATAAAGGCGCACAGCAGTTCAGGCGCCGTCGCGTAATTCCTGCTCTCGGGCCCGCTTGCGTTCGATTCGCTTACGTTCGTCGTGATCGCGCATACGCTGCGGATATCCCGTCTTGCGGACGTCGTAGACCGGGATCTTCAAGTCTTGTCCCAATTTGCGGGCGCCACGTTCGCCGCCGACACGACGACGAGTCCACTCCCCGTCCTTCGCAACCAGGACGACGGTCACCTCGGTCACCGTCGTCTGCGGTTCCACATAGGCCTCGACGCCTTCGTGCGAGTGCGCCCAATTCGCCAGATGATCCGCATCACTTTGCGCTGCGGCCTGAGCCGCACTTGGCGGACGCTTGAAACGATCGAACAGTCCCACGGTCGTACCCTCCTCGGTACCGACGCCGCGGATGCACCCCGGCGATATGTCAAGTTTGCCAGGCGATGTCCGTTGTGCCTGCGCACGACATACCGTTTGGTCCGCTTACGACGTTACAGCCGGACCCCCGACGCATACCTACTCGCCAGTAGCCGACACACCCGAAACGGACGGCATCCCCCTCATCGGACACGCCCGGCGTATCAATGGAAAGATGAACGACGGTGACGCCGCGCCCGCGCGTCGACATCGGCAAAATAGCTACAAGTAGCCGCACGTCGCGCGCCACTCGAGCACAATGCATTACGACCACAAGTCGACAAAATTCAACAACCCGAACACAACTGTCGAGGAGTCAAAAGACATGGCCTTCTCCGTCCAGATGCCAGCCCTAGGTGAGAGCGTCACCGAGGGAACTGTCACACGGTGGCTCAAGCAGGAAGGAGACACGGTCGAAGTCGACGAACCCTTGCTCGAAGTCTCCACGGACAAGGTCGACACCGAGATTCCGTCTCCCGTCGCCGGCGTCCTGACCAAGATCGTCGCGCAGGAAGACGACACCGTGGAAATCGGTGGCGAGCTCGCCCAGATCGGTGAAGCCGGCGAAGCCGCAGCACCCGCGGCAGAGGCACCCGCCCCCGCCGCCGAGGAAGCTCCCGCCGAGGAAGCGCCGGCTGCCGAAGCTCCCGCTGAAGAAGCTCCCGCTGCCGAGGCACCCGCCGCTTCGAGCGGTTCCGCTGAAGGTACCGCCGTGACGATGCCCGCCCTCGGCGAGTCCGTCACCGAAGGTACCGTCACCCGTTGGCTCAAGGCTGTCGGCGACGAGGTTGCCGTCGACGAGGCGCTGCTCGAAGTCTCGACCGACAAGGTCGACACAGAGATCCCGTCCCCCGTCGCCGGAATCCTGCTCGAGATCAATGCGCAGGAAGACGACACCGTCGAGATCGGTGGCCAGCTGGCCGTCGTCGGATCCGGCGCACCCGCCGCGGCTCCGGCACCCAAGGCCGCTCCCGCAGCACCGGCCGCACCCCCTGCCCCCAAGGCTGAAGCACCGAAGGCCGAAGCACCCAAGGCTGAAGCACCCAAGCCTGCTGCCGCACCGGCCGCACCCGCTCCGAAGCCTGCTGCGGCTCCCGCACCGGCGGCCGCACCCGCAGCTTCCGGCGACAGCAGCCCGTACGTCACCCCGCTCGTGCGCAAGCTCGCAACGGACAACGGCGTCGACCTCGCGACCGTCACCGGCACCGGCGTCGGCGGCCGCATCCGCAAGCAGGATGTGCTCGCCGCTGCGGAGGCCAAGAAGGCTCCCGCCGCCGCTGCTCCTGCTGCAGCACCCGCGGCCGCACCGGCCGCCACCGCAGCCGCAGGCGTCCGACCCGAACTGGCACACCTGCGTGGAACCACGCAGAAGGCCAACCGTATTCGGCAGATCACGGCCACCAAGACACGTGAGTCGCTGCAGAACACCGCTCAGCTCACGCAGACCTTCGAGGTGGACGTCACCAAGATCGTCGCCCTGCGGGCCCGTGCCAAGGCCGGCTTCATCGAGCGCGAAGGCGTCAACCTGACGTTCCTTCCGTTCTTCGCCAAGGCAGTCGTCGAGGCGCTGAAGTCGCACCCGAACATCAACGCAAGCTACGACGAGGCTGCCAAGCAGATCACCTACTACGACGCTGAGCACCTCGGCATCGCAGTGGACACCGATCAGGGCTTGCTCTCCCCCGTCATCCACAACGCCGGCGATCTCGGCCTGGCCGGCCTGGCCCGCGCCATCGCCGACATCGCCAAGCGTGCACGCTCGGGTGGCCTGAAGCCGGACGAGCTCTCGGGTGGCACCTTCACCATCACCAACATCGGCAGCCAGGGCGCGCTGTTCGACACCCCGATCCTGGTACCGCCGCAGGCGGCCATGCTCGGAACCGGCGCGATCGTCAAGCGCCCGATGGTGGTCACCGACGAGAACGGCAACGAGTCCATCGGCGTTCGCTCGATGATCTACTTGCCGCTGACCTACGATCACCGTCTGGTCGACGGCGCCGACGCCGGCCGATTCCTCACCACTGTGAAGCAGCGGTTGGAAGAAGCCTCGTTCGAAGCTGATCTGGGCCTGTAAGCAACTGCTCGGCCGGCCGGGGCGTCATCTCCATCAGGAGGTGGCGCCCCGGCTTTTTCAGTACGGTCGGAGATATACGTTCGGATATCGAAGCACGCTGAATCGAAGGAGGCTTTCCGAATGCGAGTAGTCATCGCCGGCTCGTCCGGTTTGATCGGAACGGCCTTGGTGTCATCGTTGCGCTCCGACAACCACGACGTGGTGCGTCTGGTGCGACGCTCGACCGCCGGCCCCGACGAATCGCGTTGGGACCCGGACCACGACCGTCTGGACCTCTCCGTCCTGCAGGGCGCCGACGCCGTCGTGAACCTCTGCGGCGTCGGCATCGGCGACAAACGGTGGTCGGGTTCCTACAAGCAAGCGATCCGTGACAGCCGCATCGTCGCGACCGACGTCTTGGCCGAAGCGGTCGCGAGTCAGAAGGTTCCCGTCCTCGCCAACGCGAGCGCCGTCGGCTATTACGGCGACACCGGCGACAAGATCGTCGACGAGGATTCGCCGGCAGGCACAGACTTTCTCGCCACGACGTGTCGCGATTGGGAACTTGCCACCGAACCGGCGCGTGCGGCGGGTGCCCGCGTCGTCAATCTGCGGTCCGGCGTCGTGATTTCACCTCATGGGGGCATGCTCGGTCGGCTTCGGCGCCTTTATTCGTTCGGCCTCGGCGGGCGACTGGGCAACGGTCGCCAGTACTTTCCGTGGATCTCACTCGAGGACGAGTGCGACGCGATCAAGTTCGCGCTCACGAATTCCGAACTCTCCGGTCCCGTCAACCTGACCGGTCCGGCCCCTGTCACCAATGCCCAGTTCAATGACGCCATGTCCCGTGCGGTCCACCGCCCGGCTCCCTGGATCGTTCCCGGGTTCGCACTCGAAGCGTTGATCGGAGAATTCGCCAAGAGCGGCATCCTCGGTGGCCAGCGCGCCATTCCCGCAGCTTTGGAAAAGGCGGGATTCTCTTTCCGCCACAACACGATCGGCGAAGCGCTGGCGGCCGCACTCGGTTGATTCCGAAGTCGGGCGTAATCTCTACGTCCATGAGCAGCGCTGCCGTTTCCGCCCGGTTCTCGAAACTGCCGATCGCCGTCGAGCAACTCGGTTCGATCGACTACAACGCCGCGTGGGACCGCCAGCGTGAGCTCGCGGCAGTGCGGGCGGACGACATCGGACCGGACACGCTACTGCTCCTCGAACACCCGCCGGTGTACACGGCAGGACGACGCACGGAACCCGAAGATCGTCCCGTCGACGGCACGCCTGTCATCGACGTCGACCGCGGCGGGAAGATCACCTGGCACGGCCCCGGCCAGCTGGTGGGATATCCGATCGTGAAACTGGCCGAGCCCATCGACGTGGTGCGGTATGTCCGACGCATCGAGGAAGCACTGATCACGGTGTGCACGGACCTCGGCCTGAACTGCGGGCGCATCGACGGCCGCTCCGGCGTCTGGCTGCCCGCCGAACTCGCAAACGGGCAATGGAAGCCCGAGCGCAAGGTTTCTGCCATCGGCGTGCGCGTCCAACGGGGCGTGGCACTGCACGGCTTCTCCTTGAACTGCAATTCGGTCCTGACCGGATTCGACAACATCATTCCCTGCGGCATCCGTGACGCCGGGGTCACGACGCTGTCGCAGGAACTCGGTCGCGACGTCACCGTGGACGAAGTCACTCCCGCTGTGACCGAGGCAGTGATCGCTGCTCTCGACGGAACCATGCCCGTCACCGAACGGAACGTCGAGCGCGTCACCTTCGAAAGCGCCTCGCCTACTCCGACTTTTACTACCGTTCAGTACAGCTGACGGGCTCGCCCGAACCCCGTTGCAGTAATCACCGGGCGTAGGATCACTGTCGTGACTATCGCCCCAGAAGGACGTAAGCTGCTCCGTCTCGAGATCCGAAACGCGGAGACGCCCATCGAACGCAAACCCAACTGGATCAAGACCCGAGCAAAGATGGGCCCCGAGTACACAGAGCTCAAGGGCCTGGTCAAGCGTGAAGGTTTGCACACCGTCTGCGAGGAAGCGGGCTGCCCCAACATCTACGAATGCTGGGAAGACCGCGAAGCCACGTTCCTGATCGGCGGCGAGCAGTGCACACGCCGCTGCGACTTCTGCCAGATCGACACCGGCAAGCCCGAAGCCCTCGACCGCGACGAGCCCCGTCGCGTCGCGGAAAGCGTTCAGGCCATGGGCCTTCGGTACTCCACGATCACCGGCGTCGCCCGCGACGACCTCCCCGACGGCGGCGCCTGGCTCTACGCCGAGACCGTCCGCAAGATCCACGAACTCAACCCGGGCACCGGCGTCGAGAACCTGGTTCCGGACTTCAACGGCAAGCCCGAACTGCTCGACGAGGTCTTCGCCTCACGCCCCGAGGTCCTCGCACACAACCTCGAGACCGTCCCCCGCATCTTCAAGCGGATCCGTCCGGCATTCCGGTACCAGCGCAGCCTCGACGTCATCACCGCAGCACGCGACTACGGACTGGTCACCAAGTCCAACCTGATCCTCGGCATGGGCGAAACCCCTGAAGAGGTCACCGAGGCGATGGCAGATCTCCACGCCGCCGGTTGCGACATCCTCACCATCACCCAGTACCTTCGACCCTCGCCCCGGCACCACCCCGTCGAGCGGTGGGTCAAGCCCGAGGAGTTCGTCGCACACTCCAAGGCTGCAGAAGAGATGGGCTTCGCCGGCGTCATGGCCGGTCCGTTGGTTCGCTCGTCGTACCGCGCCGGCCGCCTGTATGCGCAGGCCATGGCACATCACGGCCGTGAACTTCCCGAGGCGCAGCGTCATCTGACCGAGGGCGGCGACGCTTCCCAGGAAGCCAGCTCACTCATGGCGCGCCTGAATCGCTGATCCACTTTTTGCTGTGCGCCTTTATTAACCGCGGGCGGTTAGTAAAGGCGCACAGCAATGGACGTATCCTGGGTACATGGCGAACGGCAGCAAATCCGGTAAGGGCAAACCCACCAAAGAGGCAAAGGCTGCAGCGAAGGCTGCCCGCAAGCAGGCTTCCAAGGAACGTAGAACTCAGCTCTGGCAGGCATTCCAGATGCAGCGCAAGGACGACAAGCTCCTCCTGCCGCTGATGATCGGCACCCTCGTCGGTGCGGCTCTGGTCTTCTTCCTGGTCGGCCTCATCTGGGGCCTTCAGTGGTTCCTGCTGCCGATCGGCATCGTTCTCGGTCTCCTCGGCGCCTTCATCATCTTCGGTCGTCGCGTCCAAAAATCGGTGTACAAGAAGGCTGAAGGTCAGGCCGGTGCCGCTGCGTGGGCGCTCGACAACATGCAGGGTGCGTGGCGCGTCACGAATGCCGTCGCCGGCACTACCCAACTCGATGCCGTTCACCGCGTCGTCGGACGGCCGGGTGTCATCCTCGTCGCCGAAGGTTCGCCGCAACGCGTCAAGGGCCTCCTCGCGCAGGAGAAGAAGAAGACTGCCCGCCTCATCGGCGACACCCCGATCTACGACATCATCATCGGAAACGACGAGGGCCAGGTTCCGCTCTCGCAGCTCCAGCGCTACTTGAACAAGTTGCCCCGCAACATCGACACCAAGCGCATGGACAACATCGAAGGTCGCCTCGCTGCGCTCAGCGCACGCGGCGGCGGAGCAGCGCTTCCCAAGGGCCCGATGCCCGGAGGCGCGAAGATGAAGGGAATGCAGCGAACCATTCGTCGTCGCTGACACTCCCCCACAGCAAACGAAAGACCCGGGCCCATACGGACCCGGGTCTTTCTTCGTTCGAGAAGTTTGTGTCAGCGCGATTTCACGAGCAAAGTGCCGGTCGCGCGGTCCTGCATACCGCGACCGTCGATGTCGGTGATGGTCGCGGGAATCACGAACACAAGCAGTGCCTGACGTCCGAGCGCGCGCACGAAGCCCACTCGGATCGGGCCTTCGATACGCGCAACCTGAAGTCCGAGGACGAACTGCCCCGGGGTGAAGTTGAACAGAGCCACGGTGACGACACCGACGGCGAACCACACCATCAGCGTGACAGTCGAGGTCATACCGTCGAAGAAGTCACCGGTGATGAGCGAGGCCACTCCCACAGCCATCACCCAATCCACCAACAGTGCCGCGATACGACGGCCCGAACCGACCAGCGAACCCGGACCCTCCTGAGGGAAACCGAGGAGCTCGCCACGGTACGACTGCTCACGGCCGTCCGCGCTCTTCGGCAAAGCTGCTTGCGGCCCAGAGAGCCAAGTTCCGGTGATACGTGCCATGCTGTCCAGGATAGGCGTCGCAGCACCGTAGTCCAGATTTGCCGGGTTTTAACTGTGTGGCCGGTCACATGGACTTCGGAAATCCCCAGGATGCTGCGACGCGTAACACTGCCGAAACAAAGGGTTGACGAGCGGGCAACACCAGCTCCCTACCGTCTGCCTCGACGGATTCAACCGACATCACTTGGCTGAAGCGACTTAAGGAGCACAAGCGTGGCGTTCACCACGGCCGAAGAGGTCATCAAGTACATCGCGGACGAGAACATCGAGTACGTCGACATTCGGTTCAGCGACCTGCCCGGCGTCCAGCAGCACTTCTCGATCCCGGCGTCTGCTTTCAACCAGGACGTGTTCGAGGACGGCCTCGCATTCGACGGATCTTCGGTCCGCGGATTCCAGTCGATCCACGAGTCCGACATGATGTTGCTTCCCGACGTCACCACGGCGCAGATCGACCCCTTCCGCAAGGCGAAGACCCTCAACATCAACTTCTTCGTGCACGACCCGTTCACCCGTGAGTCCTACAGCCGCGACCCGCGCAACGTTGCCCGCAAGGCCGAGGAGTACTTGGTCAGCACCGGCATCGCGGACACCGCATTCTTCGGCGCCGAGGCCGAGTTCTACATCTTCGACTCGGTTCGCTACGACTCCGGCATGAACTCCGCTTTCTACGAACTGGATTCCATCTCCGGTTCCTGGAACACCGGCGCAGAGACCAACGCCGACGGCTCCCCGAACCTCGGCTACAAGGTTCGCGCCAAGGGTGGCTACTTCCCCGTCGCTCCGTACGACCACTACGTGGACCTGCGCGACGAAATCTCCACCAACCTGACCAACGCAGGCTTCGAGCTCGAGCGCGGCCACCACGAGGTCGGCACCGGCGGACAGCAGGAGATCAACTACAAGTTCAACACGCTGCTCGCAGCTGCTGACGACCTGCAGCTGTTCAAGTACATCGTCAAGAACACCTGCTGGCAGCACGGCAAGTCCGCAACCTTCATGCCGAAGCCGCTCTTCGGTGACAACGGCTCGGGCATGCACGTCCACCAGTCCCTGTGGAAGGACGGCAAGCCCCTCTTCCACGACGAGTCCGGCTACGCAGGCCTCTCGGACATGGCGCGCCACTACATCGGCGGCATCCTGCACCACGCTCCGTCGCTGTTGGCCTTCACCAACCCGACGATCAACTCGTACCACCGTCTGGTGCCGGGCTACGAAGCCCCCATCAACCTCGTGTACAGCCAGCGCAACCGCTCGGCAGCTGTCCGTATCCCGATCACGGGCAACAACCCGAAGGCAAAGCGTCTCGAGTTCCGCGCACCCGACTCCTCGGGTAACCCGTACCTCAACTTCGCTGCACAGATGATGGCCGGCCTGGACGGCATCAAGAACAAGATCGAGCCGATGGCTCCGGTCGACAAGGACCTCTACGAGCTTCCCCCGGAGGAGGCTCGCAACATCCCGCAGGCTCCGACCAGCCTCGAGACGGTCATCAACCGCCTCGAAGCCGATCACGAGTACCTGACCGAGGGTGGCGTCTTCACCACCGACCTGATCGAGACCTGGATCTCGCTCAAGCGTGAGCAGGAAATCGCTCCGGTCAACCTGCGTCCGCACCCGTACGAGTTCGAGCTCTACTACGACGTGTGATCCGCATCCTGACGTAAGTCAGACCTGCGAGTACCGAGTCCACCCGTCCCGCTTCTGCGGGGCGGGTGGACTTGTTTCGGTCCGAGGGAAACCCCTCGGACAGATGATGACCGGCCTTCATACCGGACGCGGTCGAATCGCGGATCAGCTGCGGGCACGTTGACCGATGGCCGCATTGTTGACGATATGGGCGATTCGACCTGCCCGTGTTGCGTCTCGAGCGGCACTGACGATCCACCACAGCATCTGTTTGCGGGCGCTGGGCGGAAAACTGTCCCAGTTGCTTCGCGCTTGCGTGTCCAGGTCCAGCGCCGCCTGCAAGTCAGATGGTTCCTCGAGGTCTTCGACTTGGTCGAGAATCGTCCACCAACCAGTGGATTTCGCGGCAGCAATGGCACCACGACCAGCAGCGGTCATGAGGCCACGCGCCTCCATATCAGCTGCGCGTTCGCGGTTGAGTCGGGTCCAGGAACTCTTGCGTCTCCGCGGTGTGAACAGTTGCAAATTGCGCTCTTCGTCGAAGACGGTGTTGGTGGAATCGATCCACCCAAAGCAGATCGCTTCCTCAACGGCCTGAGGGTAGGGGCAGCGTGGTCGGCTGGTGGTGGTGCGCCAGGAGCACAACCACACCCCACGGCCTGACGTGTGATTGTCCGTCAACCAAGTTCGCCACTGTTCGCGAGTCTCGGCGTGGATGATCGGGTAGTCGAACTTCCACGTCTGGGGGTGGACGGAAGCCGGCGGCGATGATTTCGAATCGGTCACTTACTCTCCAAGCCTAGAGGGAATCGGATACGTGTCTCGATAGACGAGTGGCCTGCGCAGGGAACACGTCCCCGCGGCAACTTGGACGTGAATGGTCTTGTCGCGCAATCCTCTTCTGACTGTCATGGTGGCGAGACCTTGAGGTGAAGGGCGAGCCGACTGACGGCGTCGGCGAGCTCGGTTGGTTCGATGACGACCACTGGGGCGGTGAGCGCAATGCGCGCAACCGTCATGGCGAGCCTGCCGAGATCCTCGCTGCGGATCTGGACAAGGCAGCGGTCCGCTGCCACCTCGATCGGTGTGTGGTCAATCCATCTGAGTACGCCCGCGAGGTCGGCGAACGTGGCTTCGATGGCAAGTTTTGCATCGTGGTGACGGGGTGGCGAGCCCACTGATCTCGCGACGAAGCCTGCCGCGTCACCGCCCGGTATCTCGCGGGGAGTGAAATGACTGCCTGCCAGCCAGGGCTCCGAGAGCCGGTCCAGTCGAAATGTTCGCCAATCCGAACGATGGTGGTCCCATGCTACGAGATACCAACGACGTCCCGCCGTGACAAGGCGGTGCGGCTCGACGAGCCGTCTGCTGCTCTCGCCATCACCTCGCCGGTAGTCGAAACGAACGTGCTCGTGGTCACGACATGCCGCAGCGAGCACACTGAGTGCTTCGGGATCGACGATGTCGTCATCTGCCCGCCGTATGGAACTGACGCTCGAATGCAATGCCGACACACGTCGGCGAAGTCGATGGGGCAGGAGTGTTTCGATCTTCGTCAGCGCGCGCAGCGACGTTTCTTCGATGCCGCCGATGGCGGCCTCGGCGGCGTAGCGCAGTCCGACGGCTACGGCCACGGACTCGTCATCGTCGAGGATCAAGGGCGGCACGTGCGCCCCCGTTGCAAGTCGGTAGCCCCCGTATTTTCCGGACGTGGAATCGACCGGATAGCCGAGGTCGCGTAGGCGATCGATGTCGCGGCGTACCGTCCGCTGCGTGACATCGAGTCGTGCGGCAAGTTCGGCACAGTGCCAGAAGCGATGAGTCTGAAGGAGCGAGAGCAGTTGCAGTGCTCGGCCTGTGGGATCGTTCCGCATTTCTTCAGATTGCCAGCGATCTAGGACTTTATGTGTCCACGATGCTCCCTATCGTCGGAGCAACCGGTCGATCCAGACACGAGATCGGTACTCGACTCAAAGGAGCATCCGTGAATCCATCCGACTTCCCCAGGCCCGTCCTCATCCCAGTGAACGGCGTGGAACTCGAAGTCTTCGAAGCAGGGCGACACAATGCCGGGAAACCCATCGTGTTGTGTCACGGATGGCCAGAGCACGCCTATTCCTGGCGATACCTGATGCCCGCCCTTGTCGAGGCGGGCTACCACGTCATCGTCCCGAACCAACGCGGCTACGGCAATTCGTCACGTCCGACCGATGTGACGGACTATGACATCGAACATTTGGCGGGTGATCTCATCGCACTACTCGATCACTACGGCTACGAAGATGCCACCTTTGTCGGTCACGATTGGGGCGCCTTTGTCGTGTGGGGCCTGACCCTGTTGCACCCGGACCGGGTAAACAAAGTGATCAACCTGAGCCTGCCCTACCAGGATCGCGGAGAGCAGCCGTGGATTGAGTTCATGGAAGCCGTGCTTGGCGGTGATTTCTACTTCGTCCATTTCAATCGACAGCCGGGCGTTGCGGACGCGGTGTTCGAAGACAACACCTTCCGGTTCCTCCGCAACCTGTACCGGAAGAACGAACCCATCAGGGAGCCTGAGCCGGGTATGGCGCTGATCGATCTCGCCAGAGCAGAGACACCACTCGGTGAGCCCCTGATGAGCGATAGCGAATTGGCCGTTTTCGTCTCCGCCTTCGAATCGGCAGGATTCACGGGCAGTGTGAACTGGTACAGGAACCTTGACCGCAACTGGCATTTGCTGGCGGAGGTGGACCCGATCATCCAACAGCCCGCACTCATGATCTACGGCGACCGTGACGCGATCGCGAGAGCTGAGAACCTGACAGAGTTCGTGCCCAATGTGGAAGTAGTCAATCTCGACTGCGGTCACTGGATCCAGCAAGAAAGACCCGAAGAGACCAACCAAGCGATCTTGAACTGGCTGCAGCGGCAGGATGCCACATAGTTTCAAGGCTAGGTGCGGGCTCAGTGAAAATGTCAGTCTCATTCAAGTCCAGTAGGGGGCTTGATCCGGACCGACCTTCTTCGAGATTTGGCGAGAGCGTCGGTAAACAAACCATGCACTCAACCCGACGATGGGCACAAGCCAAATCCCGACAGAGAAGGCGACAGCGCGCCACACACCGACTCGCCCGGACACGGAAACCACATCGGCCGTTCCGACAAGACACAGGGAAATCCAAATCAAGGCGAGAATGAATCCGCCGCCGTACAGAAGAAAGAATGCTTCGAATCCGTCCATGCAGTCCATTCCACTGTCGGCGCAGTCCTGAAGCCCAGCCGCACCGAGTAGGGAAATGTTCACGGTGGCGATGCTACGGGCCAGGGCGTCCCGAACTGCCGAACAAGCGGGCGGATTCGGCGATGCGAACGCCGCTCAGCCCGAACAGAGTAGAAGCCCCACCCCCGTGGGGAGGGCGGGGCTTCCTCTGGTCCGGCGCTCACGCACAGTGGGAGGGTGGTGGACATGCCGGACCGACGACACGGCAGGGAGTCAAGCTGCCGCGCCCAAGCGCTGACCTGAAGGAATGCGCCTGAGATCGTGGTTACGAGAACCATCAAACCAGACAAACTGGACGCATGTTCAGGAATCGAGGGATTCGACCCCGCACGTCAGAAAAATCTCACTGCACCCGATAGGTTTCGCTGCGGCCAGGATCAACCAACCGCCGCATGATCTCGTACGCGCGGTCCGGATCCGTGTACGGCGGAATCATCATCAGAACGAGTTGACGACCATAGATGTCGTCGAGATACATCAAATCGTGGGGCTGGCCAGGGTACGGACCCCGCACTTCCAGTCCGTCGACCTCGTCGATACGACGCTGCGCGCTGCTGATCATGTTCCAGTCGAACGCAACCCGCGCGATCGGCCCCAACCTCAGCGAAAGTGCGGATATCAGATCGTGAAGCTCCGCCGTGACGTTCGTGGTCCACGGGAACCACGCGCCGTCAACCGATGCCTTGACGGCACCTTGCCCACGAAGCAGGAATCGCGGAGTCCGCGTCGGCGACGGGAAAGGTTGCCCGACATGGCGCTGCGGCGCTTCCATTGCATAGTCGAGAGTGCTGATGTGCGCCATGACGAGGCTCCTTGACGGAGGATTCGTGGAACCGTCAGGCAGAGGTGCCCGGTCGTGGGTTCCATACCTTCAGACTACTCCGCTACGCAATCCCGACTACGCATCGACGGAAATGATCACGCCGGTGTCGCCGTACGGGAACGGACCATTACCGATGTGACCGAGGGTGTTGAAGAATTTCGAAATAGGCACCATCACACCGTATTTCGCTTTGACTTTGCTGCGAATCTCGTCGAATTCAGCTCCACCGCTCACCAACTGAGCGGTCCCGGTGACCGGCGACGCACCGTCGGCAACCTTTCCGCGGTTGTTGCACGGCACCACGGTGACGCGTGGGTTGTTCCGCAGACGCTTGGCCTTACCCGACTTCGAGGAAGTCCAGAAGCCGATACGTCCGTCAGGCAGAGGCACGACCCACGTCGGCGTGGCTACGCCGTCACCGCTCTTACGGAATGTGGTGACCGAGATCGTCTTCTCTTCGCCCAGGGACATGAAACGAGCGTATGCCTCCACAACCTCCACGACCATGCACGCGAATGAATTTTCTCTACCCCAGGAGTTTCAAAACGGACAATTATCCGGACGAAGGTGAACAACAGGTGCCGAGTGGTGGAAATGTCGCGGAACGACCACGTCTGAGGTCGATTTGAGGCCCGGAGGTGTTGGAACATGACTTCTCGTGAATGCGGAACTCATCGTTCTCCTCGTCGTCGTCGTAACCGCTCTGGGGTTCGACTTCACCAACGGTTTTCATGACACTGGCAACGCTATGGCCACGTCGATTGCAACCGGCGCCCTCAAGCCCAAGGTGGCAGTCGCTCTGTCTGCTTCCTTGAACCTGGTCGGAGCTTTCCTCTCGGTAGAGGTTGCTGCCACCGTGGCCAAGGGCGTGGTGAACCTCGGAAATGTGGGTGGCCAAGCGCTGCTCACCATCGTCTTCGCCGGCCTTGTCGGCGGCATCATCTGGAACCTGGCAACGTGGTTGCTCGGCATCCCCTCGAGTTCCTCACACGCGCTGTTCGGCGGACTGATCGGCGCCGCCATCGCGTCCCTCGGAATGAGCGGTGTCGCCTGGAGCGGCGTCCTCAGCAAGGTTGTCATCCCCGCAGTTCTCGCGCCCGTCGTGGCCGGCTTGGTTGCCGCGGCCGGCACCTGGCTCATCTACCGCATCACCTCCAACGTCGGAGAAGAAACCAAGGACAAAGGTTTCCGACTCGGCCAGATCGGTTCGGCTTCACTCGTTTCCCTCGCCCACGGCACCAACGACGCACAGAAGACCATGGGCGTCATCTTCCTCGCCCTGGTCGCCCACGGAACCATCTCCGCCGACGCGGACATGCCGTTCTGGGTCAAGCTCACCTGTGCGCTCGCGATCGCTGCCGGAACCTACCTCGGCGGTTGGCGAGTCATCCGCACTCTCGGCAAGGGACTTGTCGAGATTGCCGCACCACAAGGCATGGCAGCCGAAGCATCCTCTGCTGCAATCATTCTCACCTCCAGCCACCTCGGCCTTCCGCTCTCCACCACTCATGTGGCGACGGGTTCCATCATGGGAACCGGTCTGGGACGCAAGGGCGCCGAGGTTCGTTGGGGCGTCGCCGGACGTATGGCGGTCGCCTGGTTGATCACTCTCCCGTCCGCTGCGATCGTCGGCGCTCTGTGCTGGGGACTGGCCGACATCGTCGGCGGCCTGCCCGGTGTCCTGGTCGTCTTCGCCGTGCTCATCGCGTTGGCCGGCTGGATGTACCTGCGCTCCCGCAAGGAGCCCATCGATCCGAGCAACGTCAACGCCGAGTGGGACGGCGGCCTGGTACCCGCAGAGGTCCCCGGTCCGGACGCCCGCGTCACCACCGACGTCAAAGCCTGAAAGAGGGAATCGACATGGATATCTTGAAAAACACCGTCGACTCGCTCTGGCAGGTCGTACTGGTCGGCCTCCTGCTGGGCGCCGGACTACCGGCGATCTTCGCAATCGGCCTGAAGTCGCTCGACGCCGGACAACGTGGCAGTGGCGGCGGGAGCACTGCCGTCGCGGCTCGCAGTCCGTTGGCCGTGGCAGGCGCAGTGGTGTGCTTCGCGGTCGTGCTCATCGCGATCGTCACCGGAATCCTCTTCATCATGCAGGGCTTCCTCAGCCACACATTCGGCATCGAGATCTTCTGATCCCGTGCGCCCTCACGAGCGGAAAGACATCACCGTGACTGCACCGACTCCATCCCTTCCTCAATCCATTCTTGACTGGCTTCGCGCCGGCTACCCCGAAGGCATACCGCCCAAGGACCGCATTCCGCTGGTCGCATTGCTACGACGCAAACTCTCGGACGCGCAAATTCGAGACATTGCCATCGGCGCTGCACTCGCAGAACTGAGCGACGTCAACAGCGACCAGGTGATCTCGAGCGACGAGATCAGCGCTCAGATCGCCGATCTGACGAGCCAGACTCCCTCGGACGAGGACATCGCGCGCGTTGCCTCCGTCCTTGCTGCCGCCGGGTGGCCCCTCGCTGATCTCGACAACCACTGAAGCTCGATTCGTTGAGTCTTCCACCACTTCTGGCTTCGATACTCGGCTGGCTGCGTGCCGGGTATCCGAACGGTGTGCCGGAGCAGGACTACGTCCCTTTGATGGCCCTGCTCCGGCGACAACTGTCCGACGACGAGATCGCCGTTCTTGCTGACGATCTCGTCGCCGGCTTTCCGCTTCCGGTCGATCCGATCGACTTTCCCGGTTCGGTCGATCCGATCGACATCGGCGTCCTCATCACCAAGGTCACCGACGATATTCCGCACGAATCGGACGTCGCTCGGGTGCGTGAACACTTGATTCGTGGAGGTTGGCAAATCGAGGCGCAACCTCCGGTCGACGACGCCTGACGGCATTACGGTAAATCAGACCAGTTTGATAACGAACCGGTAACGGTGCCGTCGAGGTCAATACAGACCACTTAGTGTCATAAGGAATTCCGCGCCTCGGGGGGCTCGGTCGGATTTCGGTGTGCAAGCACCTTTGGGGCGGGAGTGATACATGCACGAGGCTCAAACAGATTTGGCGAAGAACCCAGATATTTCGAACCCGGATCTTTCGAGAAACCGTATTTCGAAACGAATCAAGCGTCGGATCCTGGGCCTCGCAGCGACAGCACTCGCACTCCCCCTGACCGCAGGCCTGATCAGCGGATCGGTAGCGACCGCAGCGCCCGCGCGTACCGCCCCGGCCGGTGGCTACGAGGAAGTGTTCGTAGACTCGTCGATGGGACCGATCAAGGTTCAGATCCAGTGGGCTTCGCGCGGCGGCAACGCGGCACTCTATCTTCTCGATGGCCTACGAGCACGCGACGACCGAAACGCATGGAGTTTCGAGACCAACGCTCTCGAGCAGTATCGCGGCGACAACGTCACCCTGGTCATGCCGGTCGGCGGGCAGTCCAGCTTTTACTCCGACTGGTATGCGAACAGCAATTTGAATCGCCAGCCGGTCACGTACAAATGGGAAACCTTCCTCACCCAGGAACTTCCCGCCTATCTGGAATCGCGCGGCGTCTCCCGAACCAACAACGGCGTGCTCGGACTGTCCATGGGTGGCAGCGCGGCACTGACGCTAGCCGCCTACCACCGCGATCAGTTCAAGTTCGCCGGTTCGCTCTCGGGATACCTCAACATCTCAGCTCCAGGCATGCGTGAGGCGATCCGGGTGGCCATGGTCAGCGCCGGGTCCTTCAATGTCGATGCAATGTGGGGACCGCCGTGGAACCCCGCTTGGCTCCGCAACGATCCCTTCGTGTTTGCACCCGAACTGGCTGGGCTCTCGCTGTACATATCCGCTGCGAGCGGCCTGCCCGGGCAGTTCGATCAACCGCGTCGGCCCGTCGACTTCGTGAATACCGGAAGTGCCATCGGGCTCGAGGCCCTTGCCTTGATGAACTCACGGGCATTCCAACTGCGCATGAACTCCCTGGGAATTCCGGCAACGTACAGCTTCCCGGCCAACGGCACTCATTCGTGGCCGTACTGGGGTGCAGAACTGTGGAAGGCCCGAGGCCAGATCCTCGACACCCTGAACGCTTGGTGAACTGACAACGACTCGATCACCGACAACCGCAGGCCCCGACCGATATTCGTTCGGGGCCTGCGTCGTTCGAATTCAGAGCGCGGCAAAGAGATCCACGGTATTGCCGTCGGGATCGAGAAGAACGGCGTAACGCTGCCCCCATACGGCGTCGAAGGGCGCCTTGTGCCCGGGGAAGTCGGCTGTCATGCGCTGATACGCCTCGTCTACTGCGGCGGGAGTCCCGAAATCGAAGGCCAAAGCGACGGGGTGTCGACCTTCCCCGACAGCGAAGTCCGGATCGAAGCTCGTGATGGTGGACAGCGCGTCCCAGGCCAGCCGAAGCCCACTGTCGAAAGTGAACTCCACGTGTGGAGCGTCAGCGGGTGTTTCCGGAATGTCGAGCCCGAGGGTTCGGTAGAACGCGAGGGAACGCGCGAGATCGTTGGTGACGATTCCGACGAGATCGAGTCTCGGAGAGACGGACACGGTATTTCTCCTGTTTCGGGTCGAGAAGTGATCGGCGAGTGTGTGACGATGATCTGATGACCGGCACTGACACCCTCGCTCTTGACGGTAGTCGGACGGTAGCGTCGAGTCTTGAACAAAACGGCCACACCTATGTCGAGACTTGGATCACCGGTTCGGCCGGCCTCTTCAGTTGCACGTGGAAAAGCACTACCGACCCCCATGCGCCCACGGAAGCAAAGCGGATTCTTCCCGATCTCTGCGCCGACTTCATCGTCGACAGCACCGGAAAGTCGTGGCTCGTCGGACCTGCCACCGGTGCCGATCTGGTTTCGGTCGCCGCCGGTACAACCATGTGGGGCATCCGGATCAATCCACCGGCTCTGCGGAGCCTGCTCGGCACAGCTGCCGACGCGGTGCAGGATTCGAAGATCGCCATCGACGACATCCTCACTTCCAGACAAGCGCGGGTACTTGCCGACGCCCTGCGCCACGAGGCAGTCGACGCACACCTACTGGGCCAGTTGTGGCGCGGACTGGAACCCGACCACGGAATCGAGCGTGGTTACTCCGCGCTCATCTCCTCCCCTTCCACGCCGACACGAGAGATTGCTGCAGACCTCGGTGTTTCCGAACGTCATTTCAGACGATCGATCACGTCAGCGGTCGGGCTGTCCCCCAAACTGATTCAGAAGGTGCAACGAATGCAGGACGTGTTGACTCTCAGCCGCGGCGCAAAACTCACGCTGTCGTCGCTGGCCGGTCGCGCCGGCTACGCCGACCAAGCCCACCTCGCACGCGATACGCGTGCACTGGCAGGTCTGACACCGACTCAGCTACTGCGCGAGCACCGGTAACGATGAGCGAAGATCTGTTCGCCGCCCTCGATCACCTGGCTGCCACGTCAGCTGTCGTGATCGATCGCCCCCGAGGGTCGGCACACCCGCGGTACCCCGATGCGATCTATCCGCTCGACTACGGCTATCTCGACGGCACGGTCAGCGCGGACGGCGACGGGATCGATCTGTTCCGAGGCTCGGCCGTCGGCAACGGTGTTGTCGCCGTGGCCGTTGTTGCCGACATCGTCAAGAAGGACGTGGAAGTCAAGATCCTTCTCGAATGTACTGCGTCTGAAATCGACACTGCCACAGCATTTCTCCGCGACGTTCTAGGTCTCGGTGCCACTGTCTTGCGGCGCGCCGTCAGCTGAGTTCGTCGAATCGCGGAACAAGATGCTCCGCAACCCACTTCGCTTCCTCGATCAGAGGCCAACCTGCCAGGATCAGTGCAGTCAAACCGGTTCGGCTGCGAAGCGTCCGTACCGAGTCCGTGATCGAATCCGGATCGCCGACGTAGTACACGGCCGATGACCCGGTGCCGAAGATGTCGAGGGGTGACCACGCCGTGATACCCGCGTACAGCCCGTCACCGACGTACAACTCCTCCGGTTCCGGAAGTCGGCCGGAGGCAATCTTGTCCGCCCAACCCTGCCGCTGAGCGTCGCGGGCGGTGAAGGTCTTGAGGTCTTGCTTCCCCTGAGTACGACGACGCACTGCGTTGTCCAAGACATGAGCGATCTGCTCGACGCCCGTCTTCTCGAACAACGAACGGAACCGGTCGTGCGCCTGCGCCTTGGTGGGGCGAACGATCACACCGGTGAGCGCACCGAAGTCGGTGAACTCGCGCCCGGCTGCCTCCGCCGCCGCCCGTGCGGCAGAGAATTTGTCTTCGATGAACGAAGTCTCGCGCAGCATCGCCAAGTAGGTGTCGAGCACCTTGCCTGAATTCGCCAGGCCTGCAGGCGAATCACCGGTACCCCACAGCGGAACCTGATGCCCAGCGGGCGCATCGATACGCAGTGGTGTGTTGGGAAAGTTCGACTCCGTGCCTTCGGCGTAGATGCGGCGGAAGTCCGCCCAGTACTGCTCCCCCAACTCGTAACGCTCGTCGTGGGGCACGTTCATGTCGTACTTGGTCAGGATGTTCTCGCGTCCGTTGACCGAGTTGATCAACAGTCGGCCGCCGCTGAAGGCGTCGAAAGTCAATGCCTTCTCCGCCAGCAGTCGCGCCGGCGTCATGTTCGCGTAGACGGCGACGAGGAACTTCATGCGCGTGGTGTGCGCTGCCGCCCACGTCGCCGAGATGAACGGATCGTTCGGCCAGGTGGCAACAAGCGCACCTTCGAATCCGCCGTCGTCGATGGTCTTCGCGAGCTCGATCTGCCTGGCCCCGTCCACGGGGAACAGCCCACCGGGGCTCCACGGGTAGTCCCCGTCGGCCTGGGTGAGATACCAGAATGTCTTGATGCCCATCAGTTCTGCACTCCAGCCGGCAGGTCGAACGATTCGATTCGGGCACGTGAGCGGATGGTGTCCGCATTCACGTTGTAGAGCGCGTCGAGGTACGCGACCGCGAAAGAACCGGGGCCCGAGGCATTTTCCTCGGCGATCTCCGATGCCACGGCAACATGCGTGTGCGCGGCAACCAATCCGTCCAGCGCGGTCGACGTGACGGCGAGGTAGGCGGCGACAAGACCGCCCAGAGAGCAACCGGTACTGGTCACGCGCGGCAACAGTGCGCTGCCACCGGAGACTCGGATGCCCCGAACGTCACCGCCCGCATCGCGGCCGACGATGTAGTCGACCGGTCCGGATGCCGACACGGCATCTGCATGCTTCAAGAGTGACAGAGCGGCGGGCACTGCGTCGGCGGAATCGGAGGCACTGTCGACGCCGCGGGTGTCACCGCCGAGTCCGGCCAGAGCGATGATCTCCGACGCGTTCCCCCGGATTGCGCTGGGGTGAAAGCGCAACAAGTCCACAGCGATACCGCTCCGCCAGGGTAGTCCGCCGACACCGACGGGATCCAAAACCCATGGCGTACCGGCAGTTCGGGCCGCTTCTGCTGCTATCAGGAAAGCTTCGGCTGTCCCGTCGTCCGGCGTTCCGAGGTTGACGAGCACTCCCCCGGCGATGGCAGCGAACCCACCCGCTTCGTGGACGTTGTCGATGTGAGCGTTGCTTGCGCCGGCGGCGAGCAGAACATTGGTCAAGAAGTTCGCAGAAACGATGTTGGTCAGCGACTGGACGAGCGGTACCTGATCGCGGAGTGCGTCGATCGCCGACGCGACGGTTTCGACAGAGACAGTGTCAGACATGAGAATTCCTTCAGGACGGGAGGTAATTGAGGACTGCGGCGATTCAGGACCGCGGACATCGAACATCCGCAAGCGCGCCGCCGGGCTCACCGCCGACAACCATCGGCAAAGTCGGATCTGCAGTCCATTCCTCCAACGAACCGTCATAGACCTTGACGTCCTCATAGCCGCCGCGGATCAGTGCGAGTGCTGTCAGGCACGCCGAAACTCCACCGCCGCAATAGATCACGACAGGTTCAGCGGCGGCTGGTAGAACGTCAGCAGATTTCGACCGAACATCGTCCGCCGGAAGCATCCGGGCATCGGCGTCGAGAAGACCCTTCGCAGACAGATTCACACTTGACGGAATATGTCCGCGTCGCGAATATCGCGTCTTCTCCGTTCCCTCGTACTGCTCAGGCGCCAGCGCGCACACCAGCGTTCCGGCTTCTTCTCCTGAGGACAGTGAGGCAACGCGAGGTAGATCGACCCACAGGCCGAGGTCCGTCACACTCCAACGCTTCGACGCCGACGTGTGGGTGACGTCGTCGCCGCTCGCGAGGGCGAAGCCGCATCGAGTCCATTCGGCGAGGCCACCGTCGAGGACCCTTGCTTCGATGTCGGCGTTGCGAAACACCCACCAGAGCCGTGATGCCCAAGTGGTCGAACCCTGGTCGTAGATCACGATTGTCGCACCCGGTTCGATACCACTGGATTGGAGATCGGAAATCAACTGCTCCGTTGACGGGCGTGTGAAATGCAGCGCCGCTTCCCTTTCGGAAAAGACGTCCATGAGGTCGACGTGTCGGGAACCCGGGATGTGCGAGGAAACCCAGCCGTCGTACCCGGACTCCGGGCGATAGTCGCCGTCGAATCGCGCGGGAGGAAAATGAACCGTCGCGTCGAGCACAGCGACGCCTCCCTCGCGCAGCATCGCGTCGAGTTCAGCAGCACTCACCAGCGGCGACGCGGTCTCTCCAGCCACTTCAGACCCTCTCCCTCGGAAACGAACAAGCACGAACCTAAATGAGTACTAGCGTATACGCAAGTACTCACTCGTCGCCGATGGCATAATCGAACGCGCTCTACTTGCATGCACAGGAATGAGGACACATGGATCTCGACGCCGATACGAGCACCACCGATCTGCTGGTGCCGGAGGCTGCGCTGGGCCGGTCCGATCAGACCTCGCGGCAGTACCTGCGCCTGCGAGCCGACATCCTGGCCGGCAAGTTCCCCCAGGGCTCTCCGCTGCACGAGACTCAATTGTGCGAATCGTACGGCGCATCGCGTACCCCGATCCGCGAGGCACTCAACTGGCTCGCGCACGACGGTCTACTCGAACGAGCCGCCCGCGGTTTTCGTGTCCGTTCCGGCACACCCGAGGACGTCATCGAAATCTACGCAGCGCGGGTTGCCCTCGAATCGGAAGCCGCCGGCGCCGCCGCACTCCGCCACAGCGATCTCGACCTTGCCCGCCTGGACGGATTGCACGAGTTCTGCTGCACTGCAACAGAAGGCACCGAGGTTCGTGCCGGAAACTTCAAGTTTCACGAGGCCCTCTGGCAGGCCGCCCACAATTCCACGATCACCTCATTGCTGATCCGCCTCACCACCCAACTGCGAATCTACGACAGCGGCCCGCCGTCGAACTACGGCGAACCTGACCTGCTCAATTCGGAGCATCAAGAGATCCTGAACGCCATCCGCGCCAGGGACGAATCGTCCGCACGTGGTCACATGCGCAACCATCTCGAGCGCAGCCGCGACCAACGAATAAGGATGTTCGCCAGCCGCTGACTTCAGACAGCCCAGATTTCTGCACGCCGACGCCTGCGCCGCCGTCGCTCAGACGGGGAGCGTGCCGGTCTCGACGTCGTACACGCTCTCGGCCGGGCTCGACATCACTCGATCCGCCATCTCCTGCTTGAGCTCTGTCAGCCGTGACTCGTCTTCGGCCGTCCGGTCGGACTTACGGGACAGAGTGATGAACTCGTCGACGACGAACCCCTCCCGAACAGTCAGCGTGACGCTCGCGCCGCGATAGGTGATCCGAAATACGTACAGCGCGAGCGTGTTTCCACGTTCACGCCTGGCCAAGGAACTGTCAACGGTGTACCGCCCTTCGGTCACCGCGCGCGTGACCAACTCGAACGAATCGCGCACTCCTGGTCCGCCGTGTGCGGTGGTGACGACCAGCTCGCGACGCTCGACGGAGCCTTCCCCGCCGAGCACACCGAGAGCGCGCTCGAGAACCTTGTAGGCATGCGCCACGCCGCCCGGGGCCTGCGGACCGTGATAGCGGAGGGCGTCCTCGTACGTGAAGTCGAGCGTCGTCCCGTGATCGGTCACGGTGAGCGTGGTGGTCATGATGGGCGTCCTTGCCGATCAGTGCTGGCGGTCGATCGGATTGATCCGCGAGACGATGAGCGGATCGATCGGGGTGAAAGGAAAGTGCGGCAGATCCCGTTCCGGAACACCGAACGAGGCCGAGAGAACGCCGCGTGAGAACGCGGAAGCCGTTGCACGGTAGCCTATGTCGCCCGGCGTCGGCTGGTCGAAGAAGATGAGGAAGTTGATGTCCTCGTCACCTAGAACCTCGATGTGATGGGGATAGGCACGCGGAACGAAATACACCTGACCAGGCTCCAGTAGGTAGGTGTCGAGCGAACCGTCCGGATCGAGGACCGTCATCCGCCCGTGACCACGATGCACGTATCCCATTTCGGCAGTGACGGGATGCCAGTGTGGCTCACGCATCCCACTCTCGCGAATAGTCAACGAGTACATCGAAAGATCCTCCAGCGCCGCCCAATACTGCTTTCGCGCCACTTTCGCCTGTCCGTACGGATATGCGAGAGGCGCGATCTGGCCTTCGAGGTCGAAGAGATGCGCGTTGGGAAGGCCGGCGGTGTCGGGAACGACGGCGGCGCCGTCCCGCCGAACTATCTGGGACGCATCGGCTCTACCGAAGACGTCGAAGGCCGATGCGGCGAGGTCGTAGGTGTTGCCGAGCACCGCGTTCGACATTGCGCTTACGCTGCTCTGCAATGAAAAGTGCTGCGGGAGAGAAGTTCGCAAGGCAGCAATGATCTCCGCTTCCTCCTCTCCGACATTCTCGATGTGATAAATCGCGCCGGATTCGACGTGATACATCTGCCCCGTTCGCACCACGAAACTGGCGAACTCGTCGGCATTGCCCAGCAACGAGACGAGCACGGTTCCGCTGGTGACGTAGGCGATCTGGTTCGCGTTGACGTTCCATTGTGGTTCGCGGATCGCGCCGGGGCCGAGAACAATTCGTTTGATCGACAGACCGGACAGGATGGGCAACGAACTCGTGTCGAGCTGCGAGATCGATCCGAGTTCGTTCTCGAAAACGCTGGGACCATCGCGCAACGTGGCAACGTGTGTAGACATGGCAATTTTATCCTTCCCACTCTGGTCCTTTCGACTCCGGTCCTTCCGCCTCGCTGACGTCAGTCCTCGATGAACGCGAGAATGTCCTGGTCCAGTGTCTTCTGATATGAGCCGTAGATGCCGTGAGGTGCGCCCGGATACACCTTCAGCGTGCCCTTCTTCACCAGCTTGATCGCCTTCTCGGCCGCTGCGCCGATCGGCACGATCTGATCGTCGTCGCCCTGAGCGATGAGGAACGGAACGTCGATGGCTTCGAGATCGGAGGTCTGGTCCGTCTCCGAGAATGCCTTGACGCAGTCGTAGGCCGCGGCGAGGTTGACTAACATACCTTGCCGCCAGAAGTCGTCCTTCGCCCCTTGCGAGACGTCGGCACCTTCGCGGTTCGCGCCGTAAAAGCTCTCGCTGAGATCCTTGTAGAACTGCGATCGGTCTCGCAGAACTCCCTCACGGATGCCGTCGAAGACCTCGATCGGTGTGCCTTCGGGGTTGCCGTCCGACTTGACCATGATCGGCGGTACGGCGCCGGCGGTGATCACCTTCGCCACGCGCCCTTTGCCGTGCTGCGCCGCGTACCGGACCACTTCCCCGCCGCCGGTCGAATGGCCAACCAGGACCAGGTCTTTCAGGTCGAGTGTGTCGATCAGCTCAGCCAGGTCCTTGGCATATGTATCCATGTCGTTGCCGGTGTACGTCTTCGACGAGCGACCGTGTCCTCGACGATCGTGCGCGATGGTCCGGTATCCGGCGTCGGCGAACAACTTCATCTCGACCTGCCACGCGTCAGAACTCAGCGGCCACCCGTGGCTGAGGACGATCGGCCGGCCGACGCCGTGCTCGGTGTAGTAGATCTCGGTTCCGTCGGAGGTGGTGATGTAGGGCATGCTCTGCTCTTCTCTGTCGAGTCGTGGACTGAGATCCGGACACGGTGCCCGGTTTCCTCACTCTGCGAGTGCCCACTACGGGGGCAGTCGACTCATCGATCGACAGAAATGTGCGTGGGGGCAGAAGACTCCGGCCCGACACCACGAAGCGTGGTGCCGGGCCGGAGCCTTCAGTCAAAGGGAAACGATCAGTAATCGTCCTCCGTGTAGACGATCATCCCGCGCAGATTCTTTCCTTCGAGCATGTCGGCGTACCCCTCGTTGATCTCCTCGAGCTTGTAAGTCTTGGTCACCAACTCGTCGAGTTTGAGCGCGCCGCTTCGGTAGTGATCGAGCAACTTGGGAATCTGGGACCGTGGCCCTACCCCGCCGAAGATGGCTCCCTGCAAACGCTTCTGCAGAAGGGTCAGCTCGAAGAGGCTGAGCGTCACCTGCGAATCTGCGTAATGCCCCATTCCGACGACCACGACCTGGCCACCCTTGCCCGTCGCGCTGAGCGCGGGCTGAATGATGTCGCCGTGAATCTCGCCCACGGTGATCACGGTGACGTCGGCCATCTTGCCCCAGGTGATCTCGCCGATCACCGGTAGCGCTTCCTCGAGGGAGGCAAAAGTGTGTGTGGCGCCGAATTCCTTTGCCTTGTCGCGCTTGAACTCGACGGGATCGATCGCGATCACAAATCGTGCTCCGGCGGACGCCGCACCCTGCACCGAGTTGATTCCGACGCCGCCGACGCCGACGACCACCACCGTGTCGCCGACCTTGGCTCCACCGATCGCGGTGGCCGATCCCCAACCGGTGGCAACACCGCAGCCGAGCAAGGCCGCCTTGTCGAGCGGGATGTCCTTCTCGATTTTGATCACCGACGCCTCGTTGACGGTCACGTACGGCGAGAATGTTCCGAGCAGACACATCTGGATGACCGGCTCGTCGTCGAGGGTGACGCGGTACGTCTTGTCGGAGATCGCCTGCCCGGTCAACAGGCCGGCGCCCTCGTCGCAGATGTTCTGCAGACCCTTCGCACAGGACGGACAACGTCCGCACGCCGGGATGAAGGCGAGAACCACGTGGTCGCCTTCTTCGACGCTCGCGACACCTGGTCCGACCTTCGTCACCACTCCGGCGCCTTCGTGCCCGCCCAGGGCCGGGTAGAAGGGCAGCGGGCTGGCGCCCGTACGCAAATGTTCGTCCGAATGGCACAGTCCCGATGCGGCGAGTCGGACCTGCACCTCACCCGAGACCGGGTCGCCCAGCTCGACCTCTTCGATCTCCCACGCCTGACCTGGCGCCTTGACTACCGCTGCCTTGACCTTCACCTGCACTCCTCGAAATTCTTCGTGATGCACGGACGACGAAAGAACGCGCCGGCATTTGTGTCGCCGATCACACTCCATGTACGAGTGTGCCTGAAGTAGCCCGAGAATACCGTCGGTCCGTGTGCCTTTTTGGTGGTGGGCACTACCAAAAAGGCGCACGGCTAACATGGACACAGTGGCCAAGGGAACTCGCAAGACCAGAACTCGCAGCAGTGCTCCCGAGCGAGGCGAGTCCGGTCCCGTCGCCGGCACTTTTCCGATCGATACCGGGACGTGCGAACTAGTCCGCGATCAGTACTCCGATGACAGTTGGATCATCCAGATCAACGGAGTGCCCAGTTCCCACGTGAACGTCGCGGATCCCACGGTGCTCGATTTCGAGTACATGCGGTGGATCGCGCATCTGGTCGATTCCGAACGTGACAAGGCCGAGCGCCTGCGGGTGCTTCATCTCGGCGGTGGCGCCTGCTCCATGGCCAGATACTTCGCCGCCACCTACCCTGACGCGCGTCAAGTGGTGGTCGAAATCGACGGTGCTCTGGCGGAACTTGTACGCGATTGGTTCGACCTCCCGCGCGCGCCTCTTCTGCGCATCCGCGTCGGAGAAGCCCGCGCCGTCACCGAAACTCTCACCGAGTCCACCCGGGACATCGTGATTCGAGATGTCTTCGCCGGCAGCACAACTCCGACACCACTGACGACGGCGCAATTCACCACCCACGTACGACGCGTGCTCGCACCGGGCGGCATCTACATCGTCAACTGCGGCGACACCCCGGATCTCCAGGGCGCGCGCAGCGAGGCCGCAACCATCGGCGCACAGTTCGAACACATGGCGATCATCGCCGATCCCGCGATGCTCAAGGGCCGCCGCTACGGCAACATGATCATCGCGGGCAGCGACGTACCGATCGGCGGGCAACCCGCGCTCGCGCGCGAGCTACTCGGCGGCGGAGTTCCCGCCCACGTGTGGCAGGACGCCGAAGTCCGCAAGTTCGCCGCGAATGCGCCGGTTCGCCAAGACTGAGCAAAAACGCTACTCCCCGCCGAAGACCCTCTCCACCACTGCTTTTGCCCGACGCGTGATGCGCAGGTAATTGTCGAGGAATTCCCCTGCGTCGTCGCCGTATCCAGCGACCTGCGCCACCGCCGCGAGAACACGGCCCGGGCCGGGAAGCTGATCGGTCGGCTTGCCTCGCACCAGAACGAGGCAGTTGCGTGCCTTCGTCGCGGTGATCCAGGCGTCACGCAGCAGTTCGACGTCACCTTCGCTGAGCAGTTCCGCGGCGCCGATGGCGTCGAGAGTCTCGAGGGTCGACGTGTTGTGCAGCGACTCGATCTTGTCGGCGTGGCGCAGCTGCAGCAATTGCACAGTCCACTCGATGTCGGCCAAGCCACCGCGACCCAGTTTGGTGTGCGTCGCCGGATCGGCTCCGCGAGGAAGCCTTTCGGAATCGACTCGCGCCTTGATGCGCCGGATCTCGCGCACCGCCGCGTCACTGACGCCGCCTTCGGGGTAGCGCGTCTTGTCGATCATGTGCAGGAACCGCAGTCCCAGTTCAGGATCACCGGCAACCGGGTGCGCACGAAGCAGCGCTTGAATCTCCCACGCCTGAGCCCACTTCGCGTAGTACGCGTCGTACGACTCGAGCGTGCGAACCATCGGCCCGTTGCGGCCTTCCGGACGCAATCCGGTGTCGACTTCGAGCGGAGGATCCGTGCTCGGTGCCCCGAGAAGCTTGCGCACCTTGTCGGCAATGCTGTTGGCCCACTTGACCGCAACGGTCTCGTCGACGCCCTCGCGGGGTTCGCACACGAACAGCACGTCCGCATCGGATCCATAGCCGAGTTCGCCGCCGCCGAGTCGGCCCATGCCGATGACGGAGAAACTGGCCGGCGCCTCGGTCCCGAGTTCGGTGACGCTGGCCTTGATCACCGCGGAGAGCGATGCATTGAGCACCGCGGCCCACACCGAGGACAGCGCCTTGCAGACTGCAGGAACATCGAGCATGCCGAGGATGTCGGCCGAAGCGATGCGCGCAAGTTCGTGTCGCCGCAGCGAGCGGGCCGCGGCAACAGCACGATTGGGATCACTGTGTCGGCCGGAGGCGGTGAGTATTCCGCGAGCGACGTCCTCGGGCTTCGGCTCGACCAGGCGCGGTCCACTCGGCGAATCCGCGAACAAGCGAATCACGTCGGGAGCCTTGATGAGCAGGTCGGGTAGGTACGCCGACGAGCCCAGCACGGTCATCAGACGCTCGGCCACCGCAGCCTCGTCGCGGAGCAGGCGCAGGAACCACGTCTGGTCGACGAGCGCGTCCGAGAGCCTGCGGTAGGCGAGCAGACCGGCATCGGGATCCGGTGTGTCCGCGAGTGATTCGAGCAGAGTCGGCAACAGGAGCGCTTGAATGCGACCCTTGCGTGAAGCGCCACTCGTCAGTGCAGTCAGATGCCCGAGAGCATGCTCGGGTGCCGTGTAACCGAGAGCGGCCAACTGGCGAACCGCGGCTTCTGGCCCCAGGACCAGTGCTTCCTTGTCCATCCGCGCCACCGATTCGAGAAGCGGGCGGTAGAACAACTTGGCGTGCAGGCGGCGAATCCGATGCGAATTCCGCTTGATCTCGGCGCGCAGGACTCCCAGGGAATCCAGACGACCGTCGGGTCGCATGTGCGCGGCGCGGGCCAGCCAACGCAGCGCTTCCTCGTCGTCCGGCGGCGGCAGGGTGTGTGTGCGCTTGAGCTTCTGTAACTGCAGACGGTGCTCGAGCAGACGCAGGAATTCGTACGACGCAGTCAGGTTGGCGGCGTCGTCGCGGCCGACGTATCCACCCGCCGCCAATGCAGTCAGTGCATCGACGGTGCTCTGGACATGCAACGAACTGTCAGCGCGCCCGTGCACCAATTGCAGGAGTTGGACGGCGAATTCGACGTCGCGCAAACTTCCGCGGCCGAGTTTGAGTTCGCGCTCACGCAGTTCGGGGGGAACCATTTCCTCGACGCGTCGACGCATGGCTTGAACTTCGGGGACGAAGTCCTCGCGCTCGGAGGCGATCCACACCATCGGGCTCATCGCCTCGGAGTACTGGCGACCGAGCTCCATGTCGCCCGTCATCGGACGAGCCTTGAGCAGCGCCTGGAACTCCCAGGTCTTGGCCCAACGCTTGTAGTACGTGATGTGGGATTCGAGCGAGCGAACCAGTTCTCCGCGCTTACCTTCGGGACGCAGCGCAGCATCGACCTCGAAGAATGCGGAGGTTCCGATACGCATCATCTCACCGGCAACGCGGCTTGCCGTCGCGTCGGCCGGTTCGGCGACGAACACGACGTCGACGTCGGAGACGTAGTTCAGTTCGCGCGCACCACATTTGCCCATGGCGATGACTGCGAGCCGGATCGGACAACTGCCCTCAGGGCACACCGTTGCGATGGCTACCGCGAGTGCAGCGGTCAGCGCAGCGTCGGCCAGGTCGGAAAGCTGATGCCCCACAGTCTGATACGGCACCACCGGTTCGTTCTCGACGGTCGCCGCAAGATCAGCCGCGGCCAGAAGCATCAGCTGATCCTTGTAGCTCTTACGCAGAGCAACAACAGCTTCCGGTCCGGTCACGGTGGCGCGGTAGGTCAGTGAGCCTTCGGTGGCACCCTCGTCGAGCGTGGCACCCACGGCCTCGAGCAAGGCCGCAGTCGCCTCGTCTTTGGTCGGCAGAGCTGTGCCGTCGAGAAGTTTCCAGCCGATCGGATCCGCGGCCAGGTGATCGCCGAATGCCGACGATGCACCCACCAGCGCGAACAAACGGCCGCGCAGGCTCTTGTCCTTGCGCACTGCCTGATCGAGTTCACGCCACCCGTCGCCGAGCCCGTCCTTGATCCGCACAAGAGTGCGCAGAGCTAGATCGGCGTTCGCGGCACGCGAAAGCGACCACAAGAGTTCGATGCTCTCGGCGTCGACCCAACCGAGCTGACGCAACTCGTCGGCGGCGGTGGGCTCGACCAGCCCGAGACGACCCGGTCCTGGAACTGCTGATCTCGCAGCGGGCGGTTTCACCGTCACAGACCGAGGTAGGTCTTGAGCTCGAACGGCGTCACGTGGCTGCGGTATTCCTCCCACTCACGACGCTTGTTGCGCAGGAAGAAATCGAAGACGTGCTCGCCGAGTGCTTCGGCCACGAGCTCCGACTTCTCCATCTCGCGCAGAGCGCTGTCCAAGTTGCTCGGCAGTTCCTTGTAACCCATGGCGCGGCGCTCGGCGGAGGTCAACGACCACACGTCGTCTTCTGCCTCGGGCGGCAAGGTGTAGCCCTTCTCGATGCCGCGAAGACCGGCAGCAAGCAGGACCGCGAAAGTCAGGTACGGGTTGCAAGCCGAGTCTGGGCTACGGATCTCGACGCGGCGCGAGGACGCCTTGTTGGGCGTGTACATCGGGACGCGAATGAGAGCCGATCGGTTGGACGGGCCCCACGACGCAGCAGTGGGTGCCTCTCCCCCGTGGACGAGTCGCTTGTACGAGTTGACCCACTGGTTCGTGACCGCACTGATCTCGTTGGCGTGCTCGAGGATGCCGGCGATGAACGCCTTGCCGGTCTCGGAGAGCTGCATCGGATCGTCCGGATTGTGGAAGGCGTTGGTGTCGCCCTCGAACAGGCTCATGTGGGTGTGCATCGCGGAGCCGGCCTGATCGCTGAACGGCTTGGGCATGAAGCTCGCCCGGACGCCTTCACCGATCGCGACCTCCTTGACGACGTACCGGAACGTCATCACGTTGTCGGCCATCGAGAGTGCGTCGGCGTAGCGCAGATCGATCTCCTGCTGACCCGGCGCGGCCTCGTGGTGGCTGAACTCGACCGAGATGCCCATCGACTCGAGTGCGTCGATGGCGTGGCGGCGGAAATTCGGAGCCGAATCGTGCACGGCCTGGTCGAAGTATCCGCCCGAGTCGGCCGGGATCGGTGGAGTGCCGTCGATCGGGCCGTTCTCCAGAAGGAAGAACTCGATTTCCGGGTGGACGTAGCAGCTGAAGCCCAAGTCGCTGGCCTTGCTCAGCTGGCGACGCAGTACGTGGCGCGGATCGGCCCACGACGGCGAACCATCGGGCATCGTGATGTCGCAGAACATGCGAGCGGAATGCTGCGCACCGTCCTTGTGCGCCCACGGCAGGATCTGGAATGTCGAGGCGTCGGGCCGAGCGACGGTGTCGGCTTCGGAGACTCGAGAGAATCCCTCGATGGCGGAACCGTCGAATCCGATTCCCTCCTCGAAGGCGCCTTCGAGTTCGGCGGGGGCGATCGCCACCGATTTGAGGTACCCGAGAACATCGGTGAACCACAAGCGGACAAACCGAATGTCGCGCTCTTCCAGGGTACGAAGCACGAATTCTTTTTGGCGATCCATGCACGCGAGACTAAGCAAGCCACGTTAAATCTGTGTTACATCAGTGGTCCCGGTTAACAGAGTGATTGGTCACCATCGAATAGGCGCAGCGTACGGCGTCGCGCCGGTTAACATGTCAGACCCTCTTCCGGAGCCTTCAAGTAAACGAAGTAGTCGACGACGGCATCGTCGACGCAGGAGTTTCCGTCCAGAACCACCGTGTGTTGGGTTCCGTCGAACGTGATCAGAGCAGCGCCCAACTGCTTCGCGAGATCCACTCCGGCCTGATACGGGGTCGCCGGATCCTGCGTCGTGGACACGACGACCAGCTGCGGCAGACCGGCGTCAGCGAGCGCCTGGGGGTCGAGCGCGTGAGGGCTGCCGGTAGCCGGAACGGGCCAGAACGCGCACAGGTCGAGCGGCGCTTGACCCGTCCCGCGGCCGTCGTCGAGGAACGGCGCCGCCTCGCGGTACCGAGTGTCGGATTCGCCGGCCTCGGCGCGGTCGGTGGTTGCCGGATCGTCCACGCAGCGAATGGCGTTGAACGCGTCGTTGATGTTGGAGTAGCTGCCGTCATCCTCACGGCCTTCGTACATGTCGGCGAGATTGAGCAGCGAGTCGCCGCGTCCGTCGGCCAGACTCGACAGACCCCCACGCAGCGGCGTCCACAACTGTGGCGAGTACAGAGCTTGCTGGACGCCGGTGATCGCGTCGGAATAACTCAGCCCTCGCGGATCGGTGGTCTGTGCCGGCTTCTCGATCAACGGATCGACGAGTGCCTGAAAGCGTGCCTGCGCCTGCGCCGGATCATCACCCAGCGGGCAATCCGTTCGCGAGACACAGTCGGCGACAAAGGCGTCGAACGCGCCTTGGAAGCCCTGCCCCTGCAAGACCACTTCGTCGACCGGATCCTGCTCGGGGTCGAGCGCGCCGTCGAGGACCATCGCTCGGACGTTCTGCGGAAAGGTTTCCGCGTACGTGGATCCGAGCCGGGTCCCGTACGAGAACCCGAGGTAGTTCATCTTCGGATCGCCGAGAACGCCCCGAATGACGTCCATATCTCGCACCACCTCGTAGGTACCGACATGAGCGAGGAACTCCGTACCGGTCCGCTCAGCGCACTTGGCGGCGTAGTCCTTGCTGTCCGCCTCGGCGAGAGCGATGCCCTCCGGCGTCATGTCGACGTTGACCTCCGCACGCTCCGCGTCGGTCTCCTCCGGCGTCAAACACCGAACCTGCGGGGTCGACGCCCCGATCCCCCGCGGATCGAAGCCGATCATGTCGAAACGTTCCTGCAATTCGGTGCCCGAACCCGAGGTCGCCATCGACAGCCCGGACCCACCCGGCCCGCCGGGGTTCAGCAACAGTGAGCCGATGCGGTCGCCGGTTGCCTTCGAACGCGAGATCACCACCTTCGCGGTGTCGCCGTTCGGATTCGCGTAGTCGACGGGAACGCTCACCTCGGCGCAGTCGATCCCACGCCCCAGCGGCGCAGTTCCTTCTTCGACAAATTGGTCGCACGAACCCCAGTCGAGCGTCTGCTCGTAGAATTTCTCGAGGCCGGACGGCACCGCGGACGCGGCAGAACCAGCAGGTTCCACTGATTCGGGCGTGCCTTCCGAACTGGTGCAACCGACAACCAACACGAGCACTGCTGCGCTTCCGGCGAGGGCACCGGAGAGGCGAACGAACTTCGACATGCCATCGATGGTGCCAGGAAACCGCGATAGCCAGCGGTTCGCCTCGTCTCGGCACCTACCTGATACGCGCGCGGTGATGTGACCCATTGCACCCCGTCAACTATTCGTGTCGGCGATGTCCGGTGGCAGACTGAACACGTCATCACCCACACCCGGGGACCCGAAGGCGATCAACGCTCAGGGCCTCGAGGCCAGAAAGGGACAACGATGTCCGAAACACCTCTCTACGGTTCTGTACCCAGTGCAGTTTCTGTACCCACTGCAAGCTCTACCGATGCACCGAAGCGTAAGACGCGCATTCACCACCTCGCCGAGATGAAGCAGAACGGCGAACGCTGGTCGATGCTCACCGCTTACGACTACTCCACGGCACGCATCTTCGAAGACGCAGGCATCCCGGTGCTGCTCGTCGGCGACTCTGCCGCCAACGTCGTCTACGGCTACGACACCACCGTGCCGATCACCGTCGACGAACTGCTCCCGCTCGTGCGTGGCGTGGTTCGCGGCGCCCCGCACGCACTCGTCGTCGCCGACCTCCCCTTCGGCACGTACGAGGGTTCCGCCGAGCAGGCCCTGGCGACTGCGACGCGGTTCATGAAGGAAGGCCTCGCGCACGCCGTCAAGCTCGAGGGCGGCGAGCGGATGAGTAAGCAGATCGCGGCTATCACCTCGGCCGGCATCCCCGTCATGGCTCACGTCGGATTCACCCCGCAGAGCGTGAACTCGCTCGGCGGTTTCCGCGTCCAGGGTCGCGGCGACGCGGCCGAGCAGCTTGTGGCGGACGCCATTGCAGTCCAGGAAGCCGGGGCGTTCTCCGTCGTCATGGAAATGGTTCCGGCCGAGATCGCGGGCCAGGTCAGCCGCAAACTCACCATCCCCACCGTCGGCATCGGGGCCGGTTCCGAATGCGACGCTCAGGTACTCGTATGGCAGGACATGGCGGGTTACACGAGTGGTAAGACAGCCAAGTTCGTCAAGCGTTTCGGTAACGTCGGTGACGAACTGCGTTCCGCAGCCGCAGCCTATGCATCAGAAGTTCGCACTGGCGCTTTCCCGGCCGCAGAACACAGTTTCTGATCCGAGACCGGCGAACGCCGCCTGTCTCTCAACCAGCCAGGGGTGCGTTCAATGATCGGTAACCGTCGAAGTTCTACTGCCGCAGCTGTAGTCGGCGCGGCAGCTCTCGTCACGGTGCTGAGCGGATGCGCGGGAGGGTCCACCAACTCTCCCGCGCCCAGCAGCACTACGCCCGCGAGTTCCACCACGACGGCGCCGGCAACAACCGCGTCCGGTTCGACGTTCACCGACGCTCAAATCCAGCAGTTGTGCTCGGATATGGAAGGGCAGCTGCAGAACTGGCGGACCGTCACCCCGACGCTCGGCAAGGGCGGACTGAACACGATCGTCATCACGTGGGCGACGCAGAACGGCATCAACCTGCTCGATCTCGCTCAGAACCGCGAAAGCATCGACGCGGCAACCTCAGCCGCGTGCCCCGACGTCCGGAGCGGCGCGATTTCCGCACTCGAGATCCCCGATCTCGCCTCCGGCCTGGTGGGCTTCTGATGACCGACACTTCCGCGCAGCCGTCGGCTCTCCGGAGTCTGTATCCCCCGATCGAGCCTTTCGTCACCGGCTTCCTCGATGTCGGTGACGGCCAGAGCATGTACTGGGAAGTCAGCGGAAATCCGGACGGCAAGCCGGTGGTGTTCCTGCACGGTGGCCCCGGCGGTGGTGCGCAACCGGCGGTACGCCAGTTCTTCGATCCGGCCGCATACCGCATCGTTCTACTCGACCAGCGCGGCTGCGGGCGGTCCACCCCTCACGTTGCCGACGGCGCCGACCTGTCGGTGAACACGACGGACAAGCTGCTGGCCGACATCGAAGCCCTGCGTGAACATCTTTCGATCGACAAGTGGATGGTCTTCGGCGGGTCCTGGGGTTCCACGCTGTCCATCGCCTACGCCGAAACATTTCCTACGCGCGTCACTGAGCTGGTCCTGCGCGGGATCTTCCTCCTGCGTCGTAGCGAGATCGACTGGTACTACAACGGCGGCGCGGGAAACATCTTCCCGGAGCGCTGGGACAAATTCCTCGAACCGGTACCCGAGGCGCAGCGCGGCGAAGACCTCGTCGCGGTCTATCACCAACTGCTCCATTCCGAAGACCCCGCCGTCGCAGCCCGGGCAGCCATCGCCTGGTCGGCCTGGGAAGGATCGACGAGCTACCTGTACCCACAGGCGGACAAGATCGAACAGAACTCCGAGACCAGGTTCGCCTTGGCCTTCGCTCGTATCGAGAACCACTACTTCGTCAACGGCGGATTCTTCGACGAGGGTCAACTCCTACGCGAAAGCTCCGCACTGCACGGCATTCCGGGGACGATCGTCCAGGGCCGCTACGACGTCGTCTGCCCCGCCACCAGCGCGTGGGCGCTGCACAAGGCGTGGCCCGAATCCAAGCTCGTGATCGTCGACGACGCCGGACACTCCGCCATGGAGCCCGGCATCGCACATCACTTGGTGGAAGCCACCGATTCGTACCGGTAGCTCGCTACGCCGGGAACGTGAACTCCACCGTCCGTTTGACGGTGTCGACGGCGGTGAGTCGCACCTTTGCGCGCTCACCGTCGTCGGGCGTTCCGACGCATTTCGCAATCACGGCGACCGACGGGACAAACACTTCCGCCGAGCGCTTTCCGTCCTTGGCGCGCATCACCACTGCGTCGAAGACCTCGCCGACCCGGCCGTCGAGCAGCGTGGACTCGGTCAGATCGATGCACGCACGGTCGACCTTGTTCGCCAGCGAGTCGGACCCACTCATGATGTCGGGCAGCTCGGGAAGGGCAGTGCGCGCCCATTCCGGTACCGGCGTACCAGCTGTGATCGCCAGACACACCTCGGTGCTGAAGCGGTCGGACAGCCGGCGCAGCGGAGCAGTCACGTGAGCGTAGGGCGCTCCGATCCCCGCATGCACCGTCAACTCCGGTAGTCGGCCGTCGAAGGCCGCGTAGTCTGCCCCGCGCAGCAACGACGGCGCAACCGACATCAGCGCCATAGTCGACGGCTCGTTGGAATCGAGTCCGGCAAGAATCTGCCCGACGCTTTGCCCCTCCGGCCACGTGATACCCAGCGCCACTGCAGTTCTCCGCAAGGTCCGAACCGCGGACTCCTCGGCCGGCGGCAGCGTGCGAAGCAACCCGATACCTGCGTCGATCATCATGCGGCCGGCACACATCCCGGTCAGCAGCGACACTTCTGCGTTCCAGTCGTCCGCTTCGGTGCGTGGCTCCAGTTCGATCCGCCAGCGAGCCGAGGACTCGTCCTCCGGCTGATCCCGAACCACTGACTGCTCGGGCAGTTTCAGCTCGATGGCACCCCTGGCAACCGCCGAGACACTGCGCAATCGTCCGAACTCCGGTAGTGCGGCGATGGACGGATGCAAGGTTCCCGCGTCGGCATCGCGCTGCACGGTCGAATAGTCCAGACGTGCCACCGATTTCACCAGAGCGCGTCTCACCTGCCACGACGTCGGCTCGGCCTGCGCGTCGAGTTCGATCCGCCACAGCGCGGCGGGACGAACCACGTCCGGCAGCAGACTCGCCGATCCCTCCGACAACGCTCGGGGATGCAGCGGGACGGAACCGTCCGGGAGATAGAAGGTTTGGCCCCGCTTGCGGGTTTCGATGTCGAGAGCGCCACCCGGCGTCACCACCGCCGCGACGTCGGCGATCGCGTAGTGCACGACGTACCCGGTCGAGATCTTCTCGATGTGCACTGCCTGGTCGAGGTCCATCGATCCGGGAGGGTCGATGGTCACGAAGGCGATACCCGTTTCGTCGACACGCCCGGCGCCGAAACGATCCACGGCATTCTCGGCCTCGGCCTGCGCCGCAGCCGAGAATGCTCCTGGCAAGTCGAACTCCGCCCGAACCACTCCGAAGTCGATTCCCTGCACCATCATTCGACTTGCGGGCACGCATCCTCCATGATCGGTTCGGGCCGGTGTAGCAGCAGTACCGGTCCCAGTTGTTCGAGTCCCGGCTGTTCCAAGGCTCAGTTATTCCAAGGCTCAGTTGTTCCAGTCTTCGTCTGCCCGATCGGCGGCTTTGTTGCGTTCGGCAGCGATCTTCAATGCATGCTCGGCAGAGTCCCGATCAGGGTACGGCCCCATCCTCGTCAGCGAGGACGCACCCTTTCCCTGCGTGACGGAACCGTCGGACACGTCGAAGTACCAGAGTCGATCTTCATCAGTCATATCCACAGTGTGACATCAGAGTGAGATAGAAGCTTGTAGATCGCTGTGAGACTGATATTCTTTCTACTTGGCCTGGCAGGTGAGAACCGGACATTCGAACGGTGAGTTCTGCTTGAATGCCCAACACAAGCTACGAACAGAAAATGGAGTGCGCATGTCCGCAATTCTTTACGATTACCTCCTCCCGCTCATGGGCCATGACGCGGCAACGTACTGGGCTACGCTGCTGGTCATCAAGCCTGTCTGACAGCTTTCGACCATAGAGAAGACCCCCACCGATCCGGTGGGGGTCTTCTTTGTGCTCTCTTGCAGATCGCGGGCGGACGAGTCGGCGTGTAAGCCGGATCCTGTCCTGCGGCACCGAAGTGCCGAGTGGCGACCATCCATCTGGGCACACCGTCGCCGGGTGCCTCGAGCGGTTCACCCGCAGGCTCGGGCGAGCAGCCCTCGAACACCTGCGCAGCCGCACCGCGAGCGATGCGACCTTCAACCTTGCTCCGGGCGGGGTTTACCTAGCCACCCCGGTCACCCGAGGTGCTGGTGCGCTCTTACCGCACCGTTTCACCCTTACCTGCCTCGAAAGGCAGGCGGTCTGTTTTCTGTGGCACTGTCCCGCGAGTTGCCTCGGGTTGCCGTTAACAACCGCCCTGCTCTGTGGAGTCCGGACTTTCCTCGGCCCCAGGCCTGTGCGCGATACGCGCTGGTTCCAGAAGCCGCGGCCGCCCGGCCAACTCGTCCGCCCCCGTATGCTACCGGGCGCCTGTCGGTGGCCGGCACTATGGTCACCGTATGACTCGGTACGTGGCCCTGCTACGCGGTATCAACGTGGGCGGCATCAACATCAAGATGGCGGACCTGGCGAGAGTCTTCGGTGACCTCGGATTCCAAGGGGTGAAAACCGTGTTGGCCTCAGGCAACGTTCTGTTCGACAGTCCGAGCACCGACATCCCGACGCTGAAGAAACAGATCGAATCCGCCCTTGCCCGCGAGTTCGGCTACGAGGCTTGGGTGTTCGTCCTCGACCTTCCGACACTGCAGGCGATCGTGGACAACTACCCGTTCGAGCGCGAACGCGAGGGTTGGCATGCTTATGCGATGGTTGCCTCCGAGCCGGAAATCCTGGAGGAATTGAGCACTGCAGCAGCGCAACTCGATGCCTCGGTCGAGCGTGTGGCGGCAGGCGACGGAGTCCTGTACTGGGAGGTCGAGAAGGGGCAGACCGTCAAGAGCGCGTTCGGCAGGAACACCGGAAAACCGAAGTTCAAGGCGTTCACCACAACCCGAAACCTGAACACGCTCTACAAACTGCTCAAATGACGCTCGCCCCGACACGGAGCACCATCGCGTGACTCTTCTACCGATCCTGCTCGTCGCCCTCGTCCTCGTCTTCGCGATAGTGCGTCCACGCGGGCTTCCCGAGATCGTCATCGCCGGGCCGGCAGCTGTCGTCGTTCTCCTGACCGGCGTCGTAACTCTCGACGAAGCCCGCGACGAACTGGCGAGCATGGCACCCACCGTCGTCTTCCTGGTTGCCGTGCTGGTTCTCGCTCATGCCGCCGATGCTCTCGGCGTCTTTCGCTGGGTCAGCCAGATCCTGCAGCAAAAATCCCTCGCCGATCCACACCGGTTGCTGATCTATGTGTTCGGCGCCGCCGCCCTGACCACGGCGGTCCTGAGCCTCGACGCCACCGTCGTGCTGTTGACACCCGCGGTGATCGCGGCCGCACGATCCATCGGAGCAAGTCCCCGGCCGCATTCCTATGCCAGTGCGCACCTGTCGAATTCGGCGTCGACCCTGCTGCCGGTGTCCAACCTGACCAACCTCATCGCGTTTGCCGCAACAGGTTTGACGTTCTTGCACTTCACCGCATTGATGGCCTTGCCGTGGGTCGTGACGATCGCTGTCGAGTACCTGATTTTTCGACTGTTCTTCCGTTCGGAACTCGCGCGGGGCGACAGCGCCGAACCGCCGGTGGCAGCCAGATCTGCGCCTGCGCCGATTCTGCCGCTGACGGTGATCGGAATGACGCTGCTCGGTTTCGCGGTTTCGGGTTTCTTCGGGATCGAGCCCGCCTGGATCGCGGTGGTGGGTGCGAGTGTCCTGGGAGCGATCGCTCTGGCTCGGCACCGTACGACCGCCGCCAAGATGCTCTACGCTGCCGACCTCTGGTTCTGCGCGTTCGTCCTGGTTCTCGGAATCATCGTCGCCGGAGTCGCGAACGGGCCGGTGGGCGAATGGATTGCGCAGATCCTGCCAGGCGACACCAGCTACGGCTCACTGCTCTTTGTCGCCGCGGTAGCGGCGGTTGCGTCCAATCTCGTCAACAACCTGCCGGCAACCTTGCTGATGATCGCAGCGCTCGGAACGGCGGCACCTCCAGCTCTGGTGCTTGCGATGTTGATCGGCGTCAACCTCGGCCCCAACCTCACCTACGTGGGCTCACTGGCAACGATGCTCTGGCGACGAGTCGCCACCAGCGCGGGCGCACCGCCCACGCTGGCGACATTCACTCTGCTCGGGGTCATCACGACGCCACTGACGCTGCTCGCCGCCGTGAGCGCCCTGTGGTTGGTGATCTGATCAGAGGCTGATCAGCCGTCGGGGCTCTTTCAGCGAAGGTGTGACGTGTCGTTGACCAACCGGACCGAGGCTCCCCCGTCGGGATAGAACTCGGTGATACTCAGCGACGCCAGATCCAGATGCAACCGGTACAGCAACGACGGCCCGGCATCGAGGGCCAGCTGCACCAAAGTCTTGATCGGGGTGACGTGAGAGACGACCAACAGCGTCGCGCCGCCGTAGGTCGAGATCAGGTCGTCACGCGCGGCGACGACTCGTTCGCGTACCTCGTCGAAACTCTCGCCGCCCGGTGGACGCACCGAAGTGTCCGAGAGCCATTCGCGATGCAGGTCCGGGTCACGCTCGGCTGCCTCGCGGAACGTGAGTCCGTCCCAGTCGCCGAAATCGGTTTCGATCAAACCCTTGTGCTCGACGACGGGTAAGCCGAGCACGCGGGCCGATGCCTCTGCCGTCTCACGGGTTCTGCCGAGGGGTGAGCAGACGATGGCGTCGATACCGCCTCGGTTCCCGAAGCGTCCGGCTGCGCCGGCAGCCTGCGCGCGGCCCAGTTCCGTGAGCTCCGGATTCCCACGTCCGGAGTACCGGCGATCGACCGACATCGCTGTCTGTCCGTGACGTAGCAACAACATTCGTGTCGGCTTGCCGGTGGTGGCGATCCATCCCGGAGAGCCGGCGATCTGCGGCTCCGACGTCTCTTCGGACGGCGCGGCAGGTGCAGCAGGTGCGGGGGCCGAAGGTGCGACTGGGCCGGTTTCGATGCCGGCAGCCGCGTCCATCGCCTCGTTGGCAAGGCGATCGGCATGAGAGTTCTCGCCGCGAGGAATCCACGTGTAGGTCACTCGCGAGAACTGCGTCGCCAGCTCGGCAGCGCGCCGCTGCAGCGGAATCATGTCCGGGTGCTTGACCTTCCAGCGCCCGGACATCTGCTCGACGACCAACTTGGAATCCATGCGGACGTCGACCGTCGACGCGCCGAGTTCACCGGCAGCGGTCAACCCGGCGATCAGTCCGCGGTACTCGGCGACGTTGTTGGTCGCGATACCGATGCTTTCCTTGCGTTCGGCCAACACCGAGCGCGAGGCGTCGAAGACCACGGCGCCGTAGCCGGCCGGGCCGGGGTTGCCGCGCGATCCACCGTCGGCCTCGACGATGACCTGCGTGGGATTCACAGACCGGACTCCTTGGTACGCACCATGATTGCATTGCACTCTGGGCAACGAACTACGACGTCGGCCGGCGTCGCGGCGATTCGCGAGATCTCGCCGCGGTCGATCTCGATCCGGCAAGCGCCGCATCGGCGTGCCTGCAGAAGCGCCGCGCCCGGTCCGCCCAGGGTGCGCTGCTTCTCGTAGACAGCAAGGAAATCGGCGGGGAATTCACCGACGAGTCGTTCACGATCGGCGGCGCAACGCTCCTGCGCCTTGTCCAGATCAGCGACGGCATCGTCGCGGCGACGCTTGGCGTCGATCAGCTCTTCTTCGGCCTGGGACAGCTGGGCACCGGCGTGATCGTGATCGGCCTGCAACGCCTCACGCTGCTCCATCACTTCGAGCAACTCGTCTTCGAGGAGCCCCTGACGCCGGACCAGGCTGCCGAGTTCGTGTTCGAGTTCGGTGAGCTGCTTCGCCCCGACCGACCCGCTCTGCAGGAGTGTGCGGTCACGATCCTCGCGCTGACGAACCGCGTCGACCTCGCCTTCGAGCTTGCGAATGTCGCGATCGATGTCGTCGATCTGGATTTCGACGGCTACGGACGCGTCTTTACGGCTGATTCGCTCGGCCTCGAGACGTTCGACTTCCTGCTGCTCGGGAAGCGCTCCGCGTCGGTGGGTGATCCGAGTGAGCTCAGCATCCACCCCGGCGAGGTCGAGAAGCTTGGATTGCACCTGTGGTTCGACGTTCACGCTGTATAACTCCTGCTGTAAGTCCGATGTCGGCAGTGCTCGCGAAGGACGGCTCTCGAAGAACTGCTCTTGAATTGTTCGTGCAACCGTACCTTGCAGAGCGCTGCACTAATGCGCACTCAAACACCACGGATCGGTGCGAATTGTCGAAACCCGGCTTTCCCACTCCGGATTGTGGGCAAACGCGGCGTCGAGCACCGATTTCGCCTGTGCGCACCACGGGTATTCACTCGCCCAGTGCGCGACGTCGACCAAAGCCGGGCCACCGGCGCGTAGATGCTCGTCCGCGGGATGATGCCGCAGGTCCGCAGTGACGTAGACGTCGGCACCCAGTGCCGCCACCACGTCGAGATACGAGTCGCCGGAACCGCCGCACACCGCCACGGTACGAACGGTCGTGTCTGGATCTCCGGCCGCGCGAACACCCCACTCGGTCGAGGGCAGTGAGCGCGCCACTCGCGCGGTGAATTCCCGCAAGGTTTCGGGGTGGTCGAGCTCACCCAACCGCCCCAGTCCGAGTGAACTGGGGAACGCTGCGAGTTCGAAGACATCGAAGGCCGGTTCCTCGTACGGATGGGAGGCACGCAATGCGCCCAGCACTGCGCTTCGCTTTCCGCGAGGGGCAATCACTTCCACACGATTCTCGCGAACCTGCTCCACAGCGCCGACGGTCCCGATCGTCGGATTCGCTCCGTCGGCGGGCAGGAACTGACCCGTGCCGGTGACGGTCCAACTGCACTGGCGGTAGTCACCGATCCGCCCAGCCCCGGCCTCGAAAAGTGCATCCTGCACGGCCGATGCATTCTCCACCGGAACCATGACGACCCACTTGTCGAGCGGCTGCGTCGGCTTGGGTTCGATCGGGCGAAGCACGGTCAGGCCCAGAGCCTGCGCCAACGCGTCGGACACTCCGGGGTCGGCCGAGTCCGCATTGGTGTGCGCCGAGAACAGTGCGCACCCCGCCTTGATGAGCTTGTGAACCAACGCACCTTTGGGTGTGTGAGCACCGACGGTGTCCACCCCACGCAGCAGAAGTGGATGGTGAACGACCAGAAGGTCGGCACCGGAGGTGATGGCGTCGTCGACCACTGCCTCGGTCGGATCCACCGCGAAAACCACTCTCGTCACAGCGTCGGCCGGATCGCCGCAGACCAGGCCGACCGAGTCCCACGATTCCGCCAGGGCCGGCGGATAAGCGGATTCCAGCACGGCTATGACGTCCGCAAGGGTTGGGCCACTCACAAGATCTCCTTCATCGCTTCGATCAGTACCGCAACCTGCTCGGCTGGACGGACGGCCACGCGCAGCCGATCCGGGCCGAGTCCGGGAAAGGTGTCGCACCTGCGGACGGCGATTCCGCGGGCACGCAGGTGCTCTCGCATCGTGGCGCCGTCACGGACGTCGATGAGCACGAACGGCCCCGCAGCGGGTTCGTGCACGGCAATCCCGATCTCGGTCAGTCGCCGCGACATGTCTCGGCGGTCCACGGCAATCGCGTCGGCTTTGATCCTCGACTGCTCGACGGCGAACGGTTCGCAGCACGCCGTGATGGCCTCGATCTGCAGACTGCCCAATGGCCAGTGGGCTCGGCCGTGACTGAGTCGAGCCAGAAGATCGGGAGAGCCGATCGCGTATCCACACCGCAATCCGGCGAGCGCCCACGTCTTGGTCAGGCTCCGAAGGACCAGTACATCCGCCGACTCGACACCGGCGATGCTCTCCGTTTCGCCGGGGACCGCGTCGCCGAAGGCCTCGTCCACCACCAGGATCCGGCCCGGCTGACGCAATGCCAACACATCGGCCTTGGGGTGAAGCACGGACGTCGGGTTGGTCGGATTGCCCAGAACGACAAGGTCCGCGGATTCGGGTACCTGCGCGGTCCGAAGCTCGAAAGGCGGCTCCAGAATCACTTGAGTCACCGGCACACCGGCCTCTCGCAGTGCCAGTTCCGGCTCGGTGAACGACGGATGGATCAGCGCTGCCGAACGAGCGCCCAGGCGCGGCAGCATCGCGAATCCCTCGGCACCGCCCGAGAGCAACAACACCTCTTCGGGCCGGCGCCCGTGCCGCTGCGCGACCGTTTCGCGAGCCTTCAGTTCCGCTGCGGCCGACGGGTACGAACCAAGCGTCGCCAGCCCTGCGGCCAGCCGATCCCGCAACCAATTCGGCGGGCCGGAGCCTTGAACGTTGACGGCAAAATCGAGTAACCCGGGCTCCGCTTCGACATCGCCGTGATGTCGCAAGCTCTCCAGGTCAACCGTTCCGGTACTCACCCGGTCAGCCTACGGTCGAGCACCGTGCGCGGACATCACCCCTGCCGTCCGGGACAATGAGTGCCGTGACGACACCACCCCTCGACCGTTTTCCCGTAGTTCTGTTCGATCTGGACGGCACCATCACCGATTCCGCTCCCGGCATTCACGGCGGCTTCCGACATGCGTTGGCAACTGTCGGCCATCCGGAGCCGACGGAAGCGATGTTGGCATCGGTGATCGGCCCGCCGATGGTCGACACCTTCAGGTCACTCGGTATGGCCCCGGCGGACGTGGATCGGGCGATCGCCGCGTACATCGAGCGTTACGACGCGACCGGGTGGCAGGAGAACTCGGTGTACGAAGGCATGGACGTCGTCCTGGGTAAGGCTCGCGCGAGCGGCACCCGACTGGCCGTCGCCACCTCCAAGTCGGAGCGATTCGCCATTCGAATCCTCGAGCATTTCGGCCTGGCCGAGCACTTCGAGTTCATCGGCGGCGCGAGTGACGACGGAACTCGTCGGGCTAAACCCGATGTGATCGCGCATTCGCTGACCTCACTCGGGATCACTCCCGTCCTCGCATCCGACGGCGGAACCCCCGACGTTCTCATGATCGGCGACCGTGATCACGACGTGCTCGGCGCCGCGAAGTACGGCATCCCCACCGTCGTCGTCGAATGGGGCTACGGTTCCGCCGAGGAAGCGCGGCAAGCGTTTCGCTCCGTATCGTCGGCATCCGAACTGGGAGGACTTCTCGATGGCCGCCACTGAACCACTCCACGTGACTGAACCACTTCATGTGACGTTTGTGTGCACCGGCAATATCTGCCGGTCACCGATGGCCGAAAAGATCTTGCTCGCGCATCTGGACCGTGAAGGCCTCGCCGACCGAGTCCGTGTCAGCAGTGCAGGTACCGAGGGGTTTCACACCGGTAGCGAGGCCGACGAGCGGACCAACGTCGTGCTCCGAGCGGCCGGATATCCGACGGGCCACAGTGCCGCGCAGGTCAATGCAGATCATCTCGCCGCCGATCTTGTCGTCGCCCTCGACACCGGGCACGAACGTGAGCTTGCTCATCTCGGCGTGCCCACCGAGCGTCGGCGCCTACTGCGATCGTTCGACCCCGAGGCGGACGGAGAATCGGTTCCGGACCCGTACTACGGGGATCAGGAGGACTTCGAACTGGTGCGAGACCAGATCGAAGCAGCCATTCCCGACATACTCGACTGGATCCGCGAGCGAGCCTGAACCCGGAGCAAAATTCACTCCCATTCGGGCAACGGATACCGTGGACGTGTGCGAAGACTGAAATTCCTGTTGCGGCCCGGTTGGTTGGTACTGGCAGCTGTGGTCGGGCTCTTCGCCTACCTGTGCTTCACCGTGCTCGCCCCATGGCAACTCGGCAAGAACACAAAGACCGAGCACCGCAATGATCTGATCTCGAACTCGATCAACGCGGAGACCGTGCCGATCGGTGACGTCATCGCCGATTCGACGATCGCACCGGACGACGAATGGCGAAACATCACCGCGGCAGGCACCTATCTGCCCGACGCCGACATCCTCGTTCGACTGCAGTCCATCGAGGGCGCACCGTCGTACGAGATCCTGACGCCTTTCCTTCTCGACGACGGCCGCACGATCCTCGTCAATCGCGGATACGTTCGGCCGATCAACGGCGCCGAGGCACCGCCCATCGCCGCGCCGCCGACCGATCCGGTCACTCTCAACGGTCGCGTGCGTCTGTCGGAAGGCACCGCGCCCGGCCGAGTTCCGATGTTCGAGGACGGCGCGAAACAGGTCTACTCGATCGACGCACAACCTATCGGCGAGTTCATCGGAACGGACCTGATCGACGCGTACATCCAACTCGAACCCGACCAGCCCGGCGGCCTGGGGACGATCCCTCTCCCCCAACTCGATGCAGGCCCCTATCTCTCGTACGGGTTCCAGTGGCTGGCGTTCGGCATCATGGCGCCGCTCGGACTGGCCTACTTCATTCGCGCGGAGTGGCGCGAACGTCGCAAGGAGAAGGCAGCTCAAGCAGCTGTCGACGGCTTCGCAGCGGACGACGCCGCTACCGAGACGACCCCGGAAGCGCCGGTATCCGCGCCTGCCGCACCCCCCGCCGAACCGACTCGTACCTTCAGCCGTCGCAAGAAGCCGGAGCCGGAATCAGTGCCGCTGACGGCGCAGGAAGCCAAACTTGCCGATCGATACGGCAATACCCGCTGAAATACCCGCTGACACCACAACTGCACTGATCTGCACCGCCGACGAAAGCCTCGCCGCGCGGCGCAGATCGTTCGG